>CAZKFF010000005.1:0-103822 GCA_964552045.1 uncultured Candidatus Saccharibacteria bacterium
CCGGTACAGCAGGAAACCTCGTCTTCTCTGCGAGTCCGACGTTTACGGGGACGGTTGATATGGATGCTGATGTTTCATTTTCAACGGGTGCAGACAAGACAATTTCTGTTGAGGACTCAGCGCTTACGGTTTCCGGTAATACGCTTACTTTGCAGTCAGGGACTGGTGGCGCCTACTCTGGGTTCACAGCTGGAGGTGATGGCGGTGTTCTATATCTCCGCGCGGGTGATGGCGGAGCGGGACACTTCCTCAATACTGCTCCAGGAGCAGGAGGAAATATAGAGATCGTGGCGGGCGATGCAGGCGCTACTGGTGCCGCTCCGAAAGTCGGTGGCGATATTTATATTGTAGGTGGAACGGGATTTGGCGGAGGTGACAATGGAGATGTATTACTTGGTATTACGTCAGGCGGAACAGTACTTGGTTATGTCGGCATCGGCACCACCACTCCATCCCAAGAACTCACCGTCGCGGGAGACGCCCGTATCACCGGAGCACTCTACGACTCCACCAACAGCGCCGGAAGCAACGGCATGGTGCTGCAATCGGATGGCTCCGGCTTCGCATGGGTGGCGACAAGTACGCTCGGTATTGGCGGAGGCTCGTCATTGTGGACGGCATCGGGTTCGGACATTTATTACAACACCGGCAACGTCGGCATCGGTACAACTGATCCGGAAGATCTTTTACAAATCGAAAAGTCCAACTCCGGAGGCGCGGTGAACATTGATCTCCAGAACAGCGCATCTGCTGCTGTGGGCAACGAGACGCGCATCCGGTTCAAAAACTACTCGTCATTGAGTGCGAATAATGCCTCGTACATCTCGTCGATCACAACCGATGCGGGCACCGGCGCAGGAGATCTCGCCTTCGGTGTATGGGGCGGTGGAATCAATGGCGTTGATGAGGTCATGCGTCTCACAAGCGACGGCTACGTCGGCATCGGTACAACGACGCCATCGGCAAAGCTCACTGTGGCAGGTGACGCTCTCCTTACCGGTGACCTCAGTTTTACAACCGGCAGCGATCATATACTCGGCGTTGCAACTTCCAGCAGTTCTGGAAATAATCTCACAATCCATGCCGGAGACACTGCTGATGAATTAGCTGCCGGTAACTTGTATGTAAGAGGAGGCAATGCTCCATCATTTGGCACCGGCACCGCAGGGAATGTATTTATAGATGCAGGCACGGGCGGTACGGGTGTAGATGGAGACATACTCTTGGCTACGATCAACACCGGCAACGTCGGCATTGGTACCACCACTCCAGAAAGCAAGTTCACTGTCGCCGGAGGAAACATCACCCAGGTTGCTTCCGGTAATCCAACACTGAAAGGAACATACCATACATCAAATTATGCGTACGATGTCTTTGTTACTGGCAAGTACGCATACGTAGCGTCCTATAACTCCGGACTTCAAATTCTCGATATCTCTGAACCGTCCTCGCCGTCGTTGGCTGGTTCGGTCACTACTTCCAACGCACGCGGCGTCTTCGTCTCAGGCAGGTATGCCTATATTGCGAGCCCGAGTACGGGTCTAACTATCATAGACGTATCCAATACCGCATCCTCAACCGTTGTAGGTTCGGTAGCTACGGACGATGCGCGCGAGGTGTACGTCTCCGGCAAATATGCGTATGTTGCCGGATATGATGGAGGTCTCTACATCATCGATATTTCAAATCCTGCATCCCCGTCACTGGCTGGTACTTATGATACCTCAGGCTTCGCGTATAATGTGTACGTCTCCGGCAAATATGCGTATGTTGCTGACTACGGATCGGGTCTCCAGATCATCGACATCTCCAATCCTGTCTCGCCGTCATCAGTCGCTACCTTGGATACTCCAGGCACTGCGTATGGTGTCTACGTTTCAGGCAAATATGCGTATGTTGCTGACAGCACCTCCGGCCTCCAGATCATCGACATCTCCAATCCTGCATCGCCATCTCTTTCTGCCACCTTCGCCACTACTCACGCATTTGATGTTATCGTCGCTGGCAGGTACGCATATGTCGCAGACGGTAACGATGGTCTGCGCGTCATTGATGTCTCCGATCCTTCCTCGCCATTCTTGATCGGCAGGTACGACACGGGCAATGCACAGGATGTATTCATTTCAGGCAAGTATGCTTACGTCGCAGACTGGGGATTGTTGTCGTCTGACGGTATCAAGATTCTCGACATCAACGGTGCAGAGTTCCCGTCGCTCTATGCGGGTAATGTTGAATCGAACATTCTCAATGTAACCGAAAATGTGATCGTGGGTGGCGATATCAATGCGCAGGGCGGACTCAATGTCGGCATGGGAGGCATCTTCTCCCGCGGCGGCGTATTCTCATATGTCTCTTCCTCGACTGCCGCGAATCCGGTGTCGGCCGCGTTCATGGGTGGGAATGTGGGGATTGGTACCTCTACTCCTACCAGTAAACTCACGGTAATGAGTGAAAACCAGGCGACCTTGTCCGGTTCCGAGCTCGTCACAAACGGTGACTTCAGCGTTGATGCGAGCAGCTGGACGCTGCCAAGCGGCTGCGCCGACTACGTGAGCGGCGAAGTGGTCGTGCTCTACGACGCAGGCTGCCAGTCTGGCGATGACAGGGAGGGTATCTCCACAACGGCAGCGATACCGATGTCCGAGGGCATTACCTACGAGCTTTCCGCCGACCTTGCGTTGAACGGAGATGTGATCTCGTCCATTCTTGTTCAGAATACCGATACCAGCTCGTTCGTCGTTCTTGATGGTTTTGCGGTTGACGGTCACAACTCCCTATATTTTACTCCTATAGACACAGGCTCATTCCAGATACACTTCAACGGCAATGCCATTGTCGATGCAGGGTGGACCATCGACAATGTCTCGATCCAGGAAGTCGAATCATCGAAGCCTGCGTTCGCCCTTCTGGACGAGTCCGGCGTAGCATCAGCGCTGCTCGGCGACACTGTGTCGGGCAATATAGCCCTCGGGTACGGTGCGCTTTCTTCGATCGGAGCGATGAATGCGATCGGTATCGGTACTCAGGCTGGGTCAGGAGCGACGAATGCCCGGGACAGTATCTTCATCGGCAGAGACGCGGGCCTTCTTGCGTCTTCGACAGTAGAGGGAACATTCGTCGGTTACAGTGCCGGCAACGGCGCTTCCAATTCAGACGAAGCAGTATTTCTAGGTAGTGGCGCTGGCAACAATGCAGCCAACTCCGAGAGGGCGATATTCTTAGGTACTGGTGCGGGAAGTAGTGCTGCCAATGCATCACGGTCGATCTTCACCGGCTACGCCGCTGGCGTGGGCTCTCAGGGAGCTGCCAATTCGATCATTATTGGAAGCTATGCCGGATTTTCAGACTCGGTTGACAACACCGGCGACACTGCCTCTACTTCAATTGTCATCGGACAGCGGGCAGGTACCGGCGGCTTCTCCGACTCGATCGCCCTCGGCCATGGCGTTCTCAATTCTGCGGCGCAGCAGCTCAATATCGGCAATGTGCTCTATGCAACTGGCATCTATGCGAGCGATTCTGCTTCTTCTGATCCCACCGCATCTGGCAAGGTCGGCATCGGTACGACCACACCACAGGAACATCTCCATGTATATGGTTCAGGAGCACAGCGGCTGGAGGTCGAATCGAGCGATACTGGCAGCGCCATATTCAAAGTTACCAATACGAACAATTCATACGGACTGCTTGTGGGCGACAACTCAAGCACCTTCCATATCTGGGACTACACGGCCAATGCTTCACGTCTGGCGATCGATTCGTCAGGCAAAATCGGGATTGGAGGGACTACTGCTCCGGGAGCTGCACTCGATATCGTAGCAACGGGGAATGGAACCAAGGTATTACGGTTCGGCACGGAACGTGACTGGTGCTTCACCCAAAGAGGTACTGGTGCGAGCTCATATCTATCACTGGAATCCGACTGTGGTTCAACTAACTATAAGCAATTCCATGTGATCACCTCGCAGTTCGGGGTAGGAACAACAGTTGGCACAGCGAATTTCACTGTAGACGGCACAAACGGTGATATCATGACAAATGGAAAGATCCAGGCAACCTTCAGTTCGTCAGGTACGAAAGCACTGTGCTGGGATAACTCCGGCGCATCACAAATTTTTGACTGCTCCGGCGCACCCGTTGCTGACTACGCGGAAATGTATCCGGTTACGGGGGATGTCTCGTATGGTGACATCGTCGCATTGGGAAGTGACATGGTAGACACGTATGGCAGTACCGATGACGGTGTTGACTGGGATACGAAGATAGGACAGGTTGCACGCGCGGTTAAGGCCGCGTCCAGTACCGATGTGGTCCTTGGTATCGTCTCTGACAACAGCTCTGATTTCTCTTTGGTGGGTAATAACATCAAAGAAGTAGATAACCCCATGCCGGTGGCACTCAATGGGCGTGTTCCCGTAAAGATCAATCTTGAGGGTGGCGAGATCGCAATCGGCGACCGCATTGCCCTCTCGTCTGTCCCTGGGGTAGGAAAGAAAGCGGAACATGCAGGGGAAGCTACAGTCGGTATCGCGCTTGCGTCATATACTGACGATTCCGAGGGCGATACCGTCCTCGTGTTCGTGGATAATGATTCTCATACAACGCCTAACGATCGCATGCGTGCGGAACTTTTCTCCGTCGATCTTTTGGAGCAGGCTTCCTCCACGTTCAACAATCTTCTTGAAGACGAGACCGATACGGTGTGGCGCAGGCTGGTGACGCTTGCGCAGGGTTTTGTGGATGGAGTATTGGAGGTTGCCGGACTGAAGACCGATAAACTCTGTGTCGGCGAAACATGTGTGGATGAAGCTACCCTCAAAGCACTGCTTCAGGCATCGGGAGAGAACGGTATCGAACCAAATGAAGAGGCCAGCACTGATGAATCCAGCAACGGCGGACAAGCCACCTCAACTGCCACCAGTACGGATTTCGCAGCCGAAGACGCGGCGCAGACGCAGGCAACCTCAACTGCGACGAGTACGCCAACAGACACTGATGAGGAGGAAGACACAGCTACTTCCGCCGCATCATCAACGCCAACCGAAGCGCCGGAGGACACTGCAGACAATGCAGCAGAAGCAGACGAAGAAGAGTCTGCAGGGGAAGGAGGGGAGGGGACTACTGAAGAGCCCGCAAACGAGGAGCCGCATGTCACCGAACCTGCACAAACAAGCGAGGAAACGCAGCAGGATAGCACTACAGACTAGGCTACTCTATAAAGAAACAGGCGGGCATCCTAGTGGATGTCCGCCTCGTCTTCGTCTATGGCTCCGGTCAGACCCAAAGCCAGCTGCCGGTTGATCTCTGGATCGATCGGCGGCGTGCTGTCGATGTTGTGCGAGACCGCAAGTATCTCCTCAACTTCGGCCTCCTTCCGGCGCTTGGCATGCGTGTTGGGATTGCGTTCGCTCATCATTTTGGCGATGGCGTGAACGTATCCCTTGTACAGCCGTTCCCTGATCCTCGAACCCGGAAACTCACGCTCGAAGGCCTTGATGGCGCGAGTCGCCGCTTCTTTGGGGGAGAGCGGCACTCCCGCATTGATGCGGGTCTTGCCGGCGGCGTCGGCTATCCTGCGCAGCCGCCCGTAATCGAGCGATACGTGGTCTTTCTGCGCGGCGTAGTCCAGCCCGACGGCGATCTCCTCATCGGTGAAGAGCGAGAAGCCGTGCTCAACATGCGTTGTCATCGCATTCTCCAAAGAACCTGTTTTCCGTGCACAATATTATACATATAAATGCAAAAAAGTCAACAAACGGGCCGCAGAAGCAAAGCTTCTGCGGCCCGTTTGCTAGGCAGTATTTATACGAACAGTTCTTCAACCACAGCCTTCACGTCGGCTCCGTCAGCTTTTCCTGCAAGTTCTTTCATGACTGCACCCACGAGCATGCCCATCTTGCTCTTGTCGTCGATCCCAAGTTCGGCTTTCTTTGCTTCTGCAATGGGACGGATCTCTTCCTGCGACATCATGCGCGGGAGATATCCTTCAAGCACGGCCAGCTCTTCCTTTTCCGGCTCTGAGAGGTCAGTGCGTCCGGCAGCCTCGTACTGTTCAATCGAATCCTTGCGCTGCTTCGCAAGACGCTTAATGACGGAAAGTCCGCCGGCGTCATCGATAGTATCCTGTGGGGTTTTCCCGGTAGCTACAAGCTCGTTGGTGAATGCGGTGAGAATGGAGCGCACCGTGCGCAGTTTTGCTGCGTCTTTGGCTTTCATGGCGTCTTTGAGCGAGTTCTTAATGTCTTCGTGAAGTGACATACATTTAGTTACTTATGAGGATAAGTGCTGCAATCGTACCATTTTTCAAGGGTTATTTGAAGCTATGCTTCCGTGGTAAGATATCCCTCATGGAATCAGCGTCATTGGGCTTAGGGGTTGTTGTATTGCTTGTGTTGGCGATATTGGGCATACAACTCTATGTTTCATTTTTCAGGAAGGAAAAAGTAAAGGAAGATCCCCGGGGTCTTCTGCTCTTGCAGCAACAGCTGCAGGAACTGAGACTTACTATGGACAAACGGATGGGGGAAACAAGTGAGCGCATGAGCGAATCAATGCAGCGGCAGTTCTCACAGTCACAGCAGGTGATACAGCAGATCAATGAACAGATGACGCGTCACCTCACCGAAGTTACCAAGGGCGTCACGGAAGCGAACGAGGCAGGGAAGCAGATATTCACAGTTGCCGAAAGTTTGAAAGACCTCGAGAAAGTGCTCAAACACCAGAAGCAGCGGGGTACGCTCGGAGAAGCATCGCTCCAGCTTGCATTGGAGAACATTCTGCCGCCGACTGCGTACAGACTGCAGTACCAATTTCCTGACGGTGACATTGTCGATGCGCTCATTCAGGCTCCGGAGGGAAATATACCGATCGATGCGAAGTTCTCGCTCGATAATTACCGCCGGCTTGCGGATGAGACCGATGAGCGCCTCAAGGTAGAGCTTGAGAAGGAATTCAAGAACGATCTGAAAAAACGGATTGACGAAACGGCAAAATATATCCGCCCAAAGGACGGTACGCTGCCGTTCGCATTCATGTACATTCCCGCAGAAGGCATCTATTACGATCTGCTCGTCAATGAGGTAGGAGCGGTAAAAGTAAACACCCGTTCGCTCATTGATTACGCCTACAAAGATAAGCACGTGATCATTGTCTCACCGACAACGTTCGCTGCATATCTACAGTCAGTTTTATACGGTTTCCGGGCTTTTAAGATCGAGGAATCGGCGAAGCAGATCGGGAAGCAGGTGGAGGCACTTTCGCGCCATCTGAAAGCGTATGAAGAGTATTTCGTAAAAGTGGGCAATGCGCTCGGTACTACCGTGAGTCACTATACGGCCGCGCAGAAAGAATTGGGAAAGATCGATAAGGATGTCATGAAAATAACGGGGGAATCGATGGACATTGAACAGATCGCACTCGAGAAGCCGCAAAAAAGTGAAGCATAAAGAAAGAACTTTCATGTGATCGCAAAATGCCGCCCGAGAGACCCGGGCGGCAGCGTAGTTGAGGAGGTCATGGGAATATCACTAACCGGTCTCCCAGCCAGTGCGCGGGCCGCCGTAGCGCTGCAGCCGCGCGAATGCAAGCGGGTCGTATGCCGGCACTCTGCGCGGGCGATCGTTGCTACCCTTGCCTTTGCCGAACATGGCCTGCTTCTCACGCGCTTTGCGTGTCTTGCTTTTCGCCATTTTTCCCTCCATTTTTGGCTACAAAAATAAAGGATACCAAGCTCAGCCTCTATGTCAATTCTATGACACCTACAAGAAGTACGAATCCCTCCGGTCAAGAAATCTATTGCACCCTCAAGGAGTACTCAAGATTTCTAATCCCTCCGGTCAAGAAATCTATTGCAATTATAAAGGTTTTCTTGTACAATCGTGCCCATTATGACAACAGACAAAGCTACTAAAGGCGATTTTGCCGTCATTGAAACCGGCGGAAAGCAGTATATCGTCTCTGCCGGGGACATTATTGATGTCGAACTCCTCGGGGAAATGGAAGAAGGAGCAAAGGTTGAATTCGACAAGGTGCTCCTGAAGGACAACGGGACTGCTGCTACCGTGGGCGCTCCATATATCGATGGGGCGAAAGTAACCGGTACCTATCAGGGACTGAAGAAGGGCATCAAGCTTTCTATCCTCCGCTACAAGGCAAAGAGCAACCGCGACCGGAAGATCGGTCACCGACAGCACTACGCGCGCGTAAAGATCGATACGATCTAACGTACAAAAAACTCCCGCAGGGAGTTTTTTGTTTCGCTTGAAAAAAGAAGAGGCTTCCCGTAGTTGAACGGGAAGCCCTTATAGTCATACAGTCGCGTCGATGCGCGACGAATAGTGTTCTGGCTTTGGCTGCTTGGCGCGCGAGGATGCGATCCGCTGCTCCAGATCAAAGTCTGCGAACCATTTCGTGAGCTTTTCGGAGTCCTGCCGCTCCACCCACAGAAGCGCGTAGTTCCGCAGCTCCTGAAAGCGTTCGGTCGTGAGCTCCTGCAGCCTCGGGAGGAGTGAACTCCTGAGGTCTCCGAGGCTCGTGTAGGCGAGCAGGCGAAACTCCTTCTGCTCGTGGTCGCATGCCGGTATGCCGCAATTCCAGAGGTAGACGGTGATCCACCTCAGGTATTCAACTCGAACTTGTGTCATGATGAACCCTTTTGTTACTCGTTACGGGGTCTCTGTGTGACGCACTCCTGTGTCATTAAAACATTTTATAATGAAATGTCAATGCCTATTGATGAGGGCATTTTTGATGGTCTCAGGGTCGGCGTATTCCAGTTCCGAGCCAGTAGAAAGACCGCGGCCAAGGAGCGAGACTCTGATAGCATGCGCAGCGACGAATTCCTTCAGCAGAGATTCAACAAAACGCGCAGTATTCTCGCCGTCGGGATTCACTGCAAAACCGAGAATGATCTCCGAAAGCTCCTGTGCTGCACGGGTTTCAACGACCGATTTCAGTGCGCCACTGCGCAAGCTGTTGCCTTCTTTCGAACTCAGAAGGGGAATGGTGCCGCCCAGCACGAAGTAGAGGCCGTCATAGACGCCGCTTCGTTCTATGGCCTGGATATCGCTGTCGCGCTCAACAACCATGAGCTTTGTACGGTCGCGGTTATGGTCGGAACAAACGGAACATTCCTGCGCGCTGCCGCCGTTGCGGGAAAAGAAACGATGACACGATACACATTCGACTACCGTTGAGTGCAAATTGGTGATGAGCTGTGCAAGCTCCTCGCTCTGCGCATGATCGAGCGTGAGTATATGAAAAGCAAATCGCCGCGCCTGCCGCGCGCCGATACCGGGGAATGCTTCGAAGTAGGATATGAGCTTGTCGAGATTGTTCATTAAATGAAGAAATGAGCGTAGCGATTATTCTGAATTTAGTTCCCAATTTGCTCATTCCTAGAGCAAATTGCTGGAACAAAAACTCTAAATCAGTACTAAATATACACCAACTTTAAAAATCATCATCTGAAGCTGAAGCTCCTGCAGCAGCGTGATGCGTATCGAGATTGAGATAGCGTACATGCTTGCCGTCGAAATAGAGCTCAGCAGAGCCGACCGGCCCGTTACGATGCTTCTCAACGAGGATCTCCGCGATGTTCGGGCGCTCTGACTCCTTATTGATCTTATCCTCCCGGTGGATGAACATCACGACGTCGGCATCCTGCTCGATGGAGCCTGAATCGCGGAGGTCAGACAGCCGCGGTTTGCCGCCACGCTGCTCAACTGCACGTGAAAGCTGTGAGAGCGCAATGACCGGGACATCGAGTTCACGGGCGAGGATCTTGAGTGAACGCGAGATCTCTGTCACCTGCTGCACCATTGAGTCGCTCGCTTTGGTGCTTGTCGGAGACATCAGCTGCAGGTAGTCGACGATCAGGAGGTCAAGGCCGTGCTCATTCTTCAGCCGGCGTGCGGACGAGCGCATCTTGAGTATGTTGTTCCCGGGCTGGTCGTCGATATGGATCGATGCTTCAGAGAGCTTCGCCATCGCATCCTGGAGCGACTGGAACTCCTGATCGTTCGACAGCTTTCCCGTGCGCAGCTTCCACGAATCGACCCCGGCTTCAGCCGCGAGCATGCGGTCAACAAGCTGCTGGTCGCTCATTTCCAGAGAAAAGATGCCGACGTGCGCCCTATGGATAAGCGCTGCGTTGCGGGCAATATCAAGCGCAAGCGTGGTCTTTCCCATAGACGGACGTGCGGCAAGGATGACGAGGTCAGACTTCTGGAACCCGGCGAGGATATTGTCGAGCGCATGGAAACCCGACGGCACGCCGCGGTGCGCGTCCTGATTGGCGCTGAGGTGTTCTAGCCGTTCCCATGCTTCAGTAAGCGAGCTGCCGATGGTCTTGAACTTCTGTGTGACGGTCGCGTTGGTGACGTTGTAGACCTTCTTTTCCGCCTGATCAAGCGTCTCGTCGATATTTTCAGGGTCTGAATAGCCGAGCTCAGCGATCTCGTCGGCAGCTTCAATGAGACCGCGCAGCACCGCGCGGGACTGAACGATCTCCGCATAGTAATTGCCGTTGCCGGCTGCAGGCACTGTCTCAGAGAGCTCAGCTATGTATGATGCGCCGCCGACGCGTTCGAGCTGGCTGTTGCTCTTCAAACGTGTGGTGACCGAAAGGAGGTCGATCGGGTCGCCTTTGGTGAATATCTCAATGATGGCCTTGTATATTTGCCGGTGTTTGTCTGCGTAAAAACTTTCAGGATACACGATGACGGAAACGTCATGCATGAGCTCCGGTTTGAGCAATATGGCTCCCAAGAGCGCACGTTCCGCATCAATGTTGTGCGGGGGAGTGCGGAGCACTTTGCTGAGTACCGGAGTAGCGTCTGCCATGTTGGATGACATTTTAGCATGTTTCCTAAAAACCGGCCTGAAAGCCGGTTTGGGGATAGGGTGCATATGCTGTGCACAAGTTCTATAGACGCGTTATTTTCGGCCCTTGCTTGGTGTCTTCTACCGTGTATCCCTTTACCGCGATCGCTTCGCGCAGGAGATCGGCCTCCTCCCAATTGCGTGCAATGCGGGCTGCTTCACGCTTTTCGAGCAAATCAGCGATCTCTTCCGGGACTTCGTCTTGAGGGACGAATCCCAAAGTAAGCAGTATATCTTCCTGCTTCTTCGACAATCCGAGACCTAGCACTGCGTCGAACTCGATAATGGTCATCTTCTTATCGCCGGGAGTGAGTGACTCATCCTTGAGTACGTCGAAGACAAGCGCGAGCGCCTGGGGCGTATTGAGGTCATCATTGATGGCGTTTATGAACTGCTGTTGATACCGCGCACTCAGCTTTCCTTTCTCGTCGTGCCATTGCTCGAACAGCTGCTTCTTCAGCCGGGTGAGCGCCTGTTTGGAAGCGGAAAGCGCTTCAAAGCTGAAGTTCGCCTTTGTACGGTAGTGCGAGGTCAGAAGCCAGTAGCGGTATTCCTCACCCGAATATCCCTCCTCGAACAGATCATGGAGCGTAATGCCATTGCCCTCGGACTTTGCTATTTTTTGGTTGTCTATTTGGATGTGTTCGCTGTGCATCCAGTACCGGGAGAACTGCTTGCCGGTGGCGCTTTCACTCTGCGCGATCTCGCCGTTGTGGTGGGTTGCGATATTATCAACGCCGCCGGTATGGATATCTATCTGTTTGCCGAGCGTTGCCATGGCCATTGCAGAACACTCGATGTGCCATCCGGGAAAACCCTTGCCCCATGTGCTGTCCCATCCCAATTCGCCATTCTTCCATACCGCAAAATCGGCGGGATGCTTCTTTTCCGTATTGACTTCAACCCGTGCGCCGCTCTTAAGCGCGTCGACGTCGATATTTCCGAGGCGTCCGTATGTGGGGAACTTGGAGATGTCGAAATAAACGCCGTCGCTTGTGGTGTATGTGTATCCTTTTTCTTCTAGTGTCTGTATGAGCTTTATCTGCTCACGCACATAGTCGCTTGCGCGAGCATATTGCGAAGGCGGCAGGACATTGAGCGCTTCGAGGTCGTCCTTGAATGCTTTGATGTAGCGTTCTGAAAGTTCGCGCATGGACTGGAGGCTGATCTCCATACCTTCACGGCGGAGTCCTTTCATCATCTTGTCGTCGCCGGTATCTGCATCTGACGTGAGGTGTCCGAAATCGGTGAAGTTGATGGTATGGTTCACGTCATAACCGTTGTAATTGAGTACGCGTTTGAGTGTATCGGCGAACACGTACGCACGCAGATTGCCGATATGTGCAAAGTCATAGACGGTTGGCCCGCAGGTGTACACCTTCACTTCACGCTCAGAAAGGGGAGTAAATGCTTCAATTGTCCGTGTTTCGGTATTGTAGATACGAATAGGAGGGAAGTCGGGCGCTGAGCTCTCTGTCTTGAAAAGGCTGAACATAATGAGAACCAGTGTAGCAAAAAAGGCACCATGATGGAACGTCAGCTACAGCCACTTTTTGTACTTGAAGTACACGAAAAAAGCGATGGATACGACGAACATGACCAGAACAATGATCCAAAAATCCCAAGGATATCCTACGATCGGCGTGTGTGTTGTGTTCATGCCGAACATGGACGAGAAGAGCGTCAGCGGGAAGGTGATGAACGCAAGCAGCGTGAAAATGCGCATGAATCCGTTCTGCTTGGTCTCCAGGAGCGAATTATTGGTCTCCCGTAGGTCAATGAATGTACTCGTGATCGCATGGAGGCGGCGCTTGATGATCCCATAGTGATGGATGATCGCCTCAAGCGCGGTAGTGTGATCCTTGAGAAAGGCGGTTTTGGCTGCTGCGATCAGTTTTGAGAGCGCCTCTTCATGCGCGTCTATGGTCTGCTTGAACGAAATGAGCCGCCTGCTGATGAGCGAAAGCTCATAGACCATCTCTTCCTCCCGGTCGTTGAATACCTCCTCCTCAACATCTTTGAGCTTTGATTCCAGGTAGTCTAGTTTTTCATATTGAGCGTCGTAAAAGAGCGTCAGCAGTGTGATGAAAAGCGTGTCTGCTGTTGCCCCGCTTTTCCCTTTGAGCATTGAAAATATCTCAAATTCTTTTCCGAACCGGTACATGACCGCCATGTCCTCGAATCGGATGGTGATCAGGTGTGATCGGGTAACGAGAAACTTCACCTCATGCGGATGGGTGATGTCGGTGCGCTTCACGATGGGGAAGTCGAGCGTTATCTTTAAGAAGCCTTTTTTGGCAAATACCTCGGTCCGGGGAGTCATGGAGGTGAGGTCATGTGCGAATTCAGGGGCGATATTGCATTCTTCAACAATTGAGCGTATCTCCTCAGCAGTTGGGGATATCACATCAAGCCAGGTTATTTTATTGTGAAAGTACCGCTCAATCATGCAGTTTTTTACCTCTGTATTCTATCATGCTGTGTTTTTGCGAACCGAGGTGAGTGTGCAATAATGAAGGAATGAATGAACACGATGAGATCAATGAAGGCGGAACATACGCCGGACGAAAGTTCCTCGGAGCAGGACTGGCCGTGCTTCTTGCGGCAGCGGCGTTTTTTTCAGGTGTGCATGTCGGCAATGGACAGCTGCAGGAAGCGCCAATGGAAGCAGGACTGTTCTCATTCCTTTCGCAGAAGCCGGCATCACAGAAAGCTGACCTCACGGATTTCTGGAGGGTGTGGGAACTGATGGAAGAAAAGTACGTCTCTGCTTCTTCATCCGATACGGTGACTGTCGAAGAGCGCATTGAGGGGGCGATCAGAGGTCTGGTCAACAGCTACGGTGATCCGTATACGGTCTTTTTGCCGCCGTCTGATGCAAGCATGTTCGAGGATGATATTTCCGGCAATTTCGGCGGCGTGGGCATGGAGGTTGGACTGCGCGACGGCCTCGTGACCGTGATCGCACCGCTGCCGAATACTCCCGCAACACGCGCGGGGATCGTTGCAAAGGATGTCATCGTCGAGATTGATGGAACATCTACCGACGGCATGGGAATTGACGAGGCAGTCCGTCTTATCCGCGGTGACGCGGGTACTACTGTGTCGCTTAAGATCTACCGGGAAGGAGAGGTTGAGTTTTTGGACAAGGAAGTGACACGTGAGGATATCACTATTCCGACCGTTGATACTAAAGAGGAGGATGGCGTGTTCATCATCTCGCTCTACAGCTTCAATGCGCTCGCAGAAGCAAAAATGGAAGAGGCGCTCCAGGAATATGCGCGAAGCGGCGCCTCAAAGCTTGTGCTTGATCTTCGGGGTAATCCGGGAGGATTTTTGCAGAGTGCTGTTGCGATCGCTTCGTATTTCGTGCCGGCAGGGAAGACTGTTGTACGGGAGAACTTTGGCGATGGATCGGCTGAAGAACTGTACCGCAGCCAGGGCAAATCGCTTGGGGAGTACATGCCCGAAGAGATGCTCGTGCTTGTGGACGGAGGATCGGCATCAGCCTCAGAGATTCTCGCCGGTGCGCTTCAGGAGCACGGCGTCGCTCAGCTCTTGGGCGAGCAGACATTTGGAAAGGGTTCGGTGCAGGAACTGATAGACCTCAAGGATGGTTCATCGCTTAAGGTGACCGTTGCCCGCTGGTTCACACCGAACGGCGTCTCCATATCTGAAGGAGGGCTTACGCCTGACGTAGTTGTGCCGCGTACTCCGCAGCAGGTTATTGAAGGGGTTGATCCGCAGCTTAAGGCAGCAATTGCATGGCTTAATGGCGACAAGACGGTCGGTTCAACAACAGCGCCCGAGGTCGAGTGATCGCATCAAAAAGCCGTATTCGAACGTGCTTGTGTGTGGTATAGTAGCCCGACATTAGCAGTAAGAAGATCGATATGAAAGTTATTCTCTTGAAGGATGTCGCAAAGATCGGACGCAGGTTTGATGTGGTGCAGGTTCCCGACGGCTTTGCGCTCAATAAACTTATCCCTAAAGGTCTGGCAGAAGCAGCGACCGCTGAGAATACAAAGCGGCTCCAGAACCTTTCTCAAAAAGTGGAGAAAGACCGTGCAGCAGAAGAAGCGGCATTCCGTGAAGCGATCGCAGCTCTGAAGGGTATTGAAGTGGAAATATCCGTTGAGGCGAATAACGAAGGCCGCATGTTCCAGGCACTGAAGGCTCAGGCGATCGTGGACGCAATCAGGAAGGCAACCGGCCATGAGGTTAGCCCGGAACATCTGGTCATGAAAACTCCGATCAAGAGCACGGGCGAGCATACCGTCGAGTTTGTGTCTGGCTCGGTCCATGGAGAAGCAACGCTTTCAGTAATTAAAGGCACATGATTATGCAACCGCGTAAAGTAAAAGAGGTCATATTGCTCTTCGCAGTATGTGCGATCCTTGTGGCCGGACTCGCGTGGTGGATAGACAGCAAAAATACTTCGCCTGAATTATTGCTCCAGGAAGAAGCCGCGCAACAGCTCGAAGGCCCGCTGTCCCCGGAGGCATTAGAAGAAACTATGAATCAAGACACCATCAATACTATGAATCCAAAAGCAGTCTTTACAACCAGTCAGGGAACCTTTGAGCTCGAGCTCTACGAGGATCAGATGCCGATCACGGCAGGCAATTTCATCAAGCTCGCTGAAGAGGGTTTTTATAACGGCACCAAATTCCATCGTGTCATAGACGGATTCATGATCCAGGGAGGCGATCCAAATTCCAAGAGCGATGACACTGCCTCATATGGCACCGGCGGACCGGGCTACACGATCCAGGATGAATTCGTTGCTGCAGAGAACCTTTCCAATGTACGGGGAACCATAGCAATGGCGAACACCGGTCAGCCCAATTCGGGAGGCAGTCAGTTCTTCATCAACACGGTCGATAATCTCGGACTCGACTTCAACAAAGAACCGCTGACGTCAAAACATCCGGTCTTCGGACATGTGACCAGCGGTATGGATGTCATCGACAAGATCTCGGGTGTTGCAGTGGGTCCGCGTGATGTCCCGGTCGAACCGGTAGTGATCGAGTCAGTAAGTATCGTCCGCAACTAGACAATAGCGAAGTTGCCAAAAAATGCCGCACCCATGGGTGCGGCATTGTTTGGCAACTTCGCTATGCAATGACATCAACTGCCTTTTTCGAGACGATACGGCCGTCGAATCGTGTCTTGCGGATAGTCCGGAACGCAACTTTTCCTCCGCGCAGCGCAAAGAGAGTCTGGTCGTTTCCAACTTTCACATTTTTACCTGCTTCGATCTTGGTGCCTCGCTGTCGGACGATGATCTCACCGGTCTTCACTGTTGAGCCGTCACCTTTTTTTACTCCAAGGTATTTTGGCTGTGAGTCACGCAGGTTTTTGGATGTACCTCCTGATTTCTTTGTTGACATACGCGTGCGTTATAATAATTGAAATTAACGGGGGGAGTATACAAGAAATGTACGATAAATTCAAGGGTATAGTGTCCGATGATGTGTGCTTCTATGGCGCCCTCATAGTCTGTGTCGCTGTGGCATCCTTCGGTCTCGGCCGCCTGTCTGCCGATTCCCCGGCACCGCAGCAGATCGGAAATACCATTGTTATGAGCCAAACTGCAGCTCCGGTCGCCGCCTCGGGGAAGGAATCCTCACAAGAGAATGCACCTGCAGGCGGGTTCGTTGCTTCAAAAAACGGCACCAAATACCATGCACTGTGGTGTCCGGGTGCACAGCAGATCAAGGAAGAGAACAAGGTCTTTTTTGATACAAAAGAAGAGGCACGGGCAGCGGGGTATACCCCGGCAGGCAATTGCAAGGGTATATAACGGCTTTCATCCTGAATTCATTGACGGGATGTACAGTGCAGTATTAGCCGTTAATATAAATGTACATATGCTTTCTTGGTCACTTACATTCTTCGTCCTTGCAGTCTTGGCCGGCATTTTCGGTTTTACCGGTATAGCAAGCACCATGGCATGGGTCGCACAAATATTGTTCGTTCTGTTCCTGGTTTTGTTTGTCATTTCTCTCCTGTTCCGGGGGGCCGACAAAGTAGACCGCTTCGTGGACGATACGATCTAACAGAGTAAGACCGCCTCACGGCGGTCTTACCAGACTATGGGTTTTTGTCCACGTGCCTCCAAGTAGGCATTGGTCTTACTGAAATGCCGACACCCGAAAAAGCCGTGGTGCGCAGAAAACGGGGAAGGGTGCGCTGCTTTCAGCACTAAATGTTTTTCTTCGTCAATAAGTGCAGCTTTCGCCTGCGCAAATTTACCCCACAGCAGGAACACAACATGTTCTTTCTGCTCGGATATTTTCTGTATGACTGTATCTGTGAATAGCTCCCAGCCGCGTCCCTGATGGGAACCGGCATTACCTTGTTCAACGGTGAGTGTTGCATTTAAAAGAAGCACTCCCTGCTTTGCCCATCGTTCAAGATTGCCAGAGGGCGGCACTGCAACTCCGAGATCGTCATGGATCTCCTTATATATATTTTGCAGCGATGGGGGCACTGAAACGCCGTTTTGAACTGAAAACGCAAGCCCGTGCGCCTGGCCTCTGCCGTGGTACGGGTCTTGGCCGAGTATGACGACCTTCACTGCGTCAAACGGGCACAGGGCAAATGCATGGAATACGAATTGCGGGGGAGGGAATACGCTCCGGGTAACATATGCCTCTCTTACAGAAGCAGAGAGTTCCTTGAAATACTCTTTCTCGAATTCTTCTGAAAGCACTGCTTTCCATGATGGCTCTATCTCAACTGACATTCATGACATTGTAACAAAACAAAAGCCACCGGAGCAGCTTTTGCTCGGTGGCGAGGCATATGGATTCAGGTCATGAGGCGGGTGACCTCCGCGTCCTTAAGGACATGGGTCCGAACCTGCACTACTCCGTGCCTGATCGCCCCCTGTAGGAACGCTTCTTCCTGGAGGATAGCCGCCAGTTGCCGCCGGTACTCGGCAAGGACATAGGGCGGCCTCTTCTGATTGTTCTCATGAAAGCCGACGCGCAGCTCGAAGTCCGGCATATGATCATAGGGGTGCGTGTTCGGCACCAGCCTGTACCAAACCGGTTTCTCGTCGCGCTCTTCTTCCGGGGTGCCCATAATGTCATGAAGGATGCGCGGCAGACCCATGGCAAAATGCCAGACGTCTTCCTTATCCACCATGGATGGTTCGTAAAAGATCTGTGCAACCGGCATGTGGTTCTCCTGCCTGAGTTGGTGTGGCCGAAACTATACCACCTCAACCTGTTATGTCAAATTATAGGGGCATGGTACACTTGTGGTTATGATCGTTGTAGACATTGAAGCCTCGGGCACTGAGTATGCCAAGCATTCGATCGTATCGATCGGCGCTGTTGATTTCGATGGCCCATCCAACCGCTTCTATCAGGAATGCCGCATCTGGGAAGGCGCACACGTTATGGAAGGGGCTCTGCAGGTCAATGGATTTACGGAAATGGAGATCACTGATCCTGCAAAGAAAAGCGAAGCTGATGCTGTGACAGAATTCCTCGAATGGACCTTTTCCATGGCGGACAGGACGCTCGTGGGGCAGAACGTTTCGTTCGACCGCGATTTTTTAAGGGCGGCGGCCGGGCGCGCAAAGCATTCATGGGATCTACCATATCGGACGCTCGACACACATACCATGTGCTGGATGCATATCGTCAAAAATGGCGGCGTGCCTCCGATCGATCCGCAGCATAAGCGGTCGCTTCTTGACCTTGATGCCATACTCAATTACTGCGGCATCATTGAAGAGCCGCATCCGCACAATGCGCTGACTGGCGCTCTATGCCATGCTGAGGTTGCATCGCGCCTCTTGTATGACAAAAAGCTGCTGCCTGAATTCCAGCAGTACGACATGCCGTGGCATGCTGTCTGATTTATACCCGACATGCACCTGAAGCTGTGCAGATGGATGGTAGACTATAGGCATACGTATGATCGGTAAAAAGTTCAGAACGAAGAAGAGTGAGAAGTTGATGCACCGCCGCATTATTACCGATCTCCTGGATACCAACGGTGACGCAGTTGAGTCATGGCGGGTCTTCCGCATCATGTCGGAATTCGTAGCTGGCTTCGAGCTGCTTCGCAAATACGGACTGGCAGCCACGATCTTCGGCAGCGCCCGTTTCCAGCCGGGCGATCCCTACTATAAACAGGCGGAGGAGCTGGCTGCGCAGCTCGCAAAAAAGGGATTCACCATCATAACCGGGGGCGGTCCGGGCATTATGGAAGCTGCAAACGTCGGCGCTTTCAAGGTCGGCGGCAAATCTGTCGGTCTCAATATCGAGCTTCCGTTTGAGCAGAAGCTCAATCCGTACACGACCGAATCGCTTGATTTCAACTTCTTCTTCTCGCGCAAGGTCATGCTGTCGTTTGCTTCGGAGGTCTACATCTATTTTCCGGGAGGCTTCGGTACGCTTGATGAATTCCTTGAACTTTTGACCCTCATACAGACAAAGAAGATCACAAATATACCGATCGTGCTCTACGGAGCGGAATACTGGGAACCGCTTGTTGCGTTTTTCAAAGACCACCTGTACAAGAAGTTCCAGGCGGTCAACAAGGAGGATCTTGAGCTCTTCCATATTGTTGATTCAGTCGATGAAGCGATGAAGTACATCCTCAAAAACGTGGACAACGAAAATTCTATACAGGTATAACTATGGAAACATACAGAGACATCATGCAGACGTTCACCATTGACTCGTTGCCAGACCTCGACGTGGCCGTGCTTGCGGCCCTCGAGCTGTTTGCGCAAACAGCGCTTCCCGACATCGACGTACATCAGTTCAGACGGCCTTTGGTTGTCGGAAGCGTCAACGGCGCGGCAGCAGGCAGGCTTCTCTTTGCAGATACTGATGCAGTGTTCGCGGATGAGTCTTCTTATATAGAGAAACTGGATGCTGTTGCAGATATCGATGGCGCAGTATTGATTTCTGCATCGGGCGCAAAACATGCTATAGAGATTGCACGAGAACTCCAGGCGCGCTCATTGCCGGCCATACTGCTGACCAACAACACTGAAGCACCGGCCCGGGAATACGTACCTGAAGATCGTGTACTGGTGTTCCCGAAGAACCGCGAGCCCTATACCTACAACACATCGACCTATATGGGCCTCTTTTTCTCAAGGACCAAAGAAGACCCTGCTGCGATCTCAGCATTCATCAAACATACCGTTGCGCCGCTTCTGCCGCCGAATTTTGCGGATTACAAAGCATACTGTCTTATCATTCCTCCGCACTACAATGCGATGCGTGAAATGTTCGCCACTAAATTCGATGAGCTCTTCGGCCCTGAACGCGTCGGGAGGATATTCACTTCCGAGCAGATGAAGCACGCAAAGACGGTTGTGCATTCAGATGCAGAATATTTCATAAGCTTTGGGGAAGAGAACACACGTTTCGGGGATACTTCCAATCGCCTGACGGTGCCATTGCCCGCTGATGCCAACTACGCAGCAATGATGGCAATAGGCTATTTTGTCATCGGCGCCATCCAGAAGCAGCTGCCGCCGTACTTCAAACAAAATATTGTCTCGTATACTGAAAACGCCTCGTCGATATTTGGCAGCACCATTAACCCGATAGTTTCCTAGAACTATGTCGTATGTGCTTTTCGACATCGGCGGTACAAAGACACGGGTGGCGGTCTCTGAAGACCTGCAGTCGTTCGGCAAGGTCGAGACCTTTCATACGCCCAATGATTTCAATAAAGGGGTACAGCTGATCGTGGAAAAGGCAAAACAGCTTGCCTTGAATCCGGTCCGGGGAGTCTGCGGCGGCATCCGCGGCCCGCTCGACGATCAAAAGCACGGCATTGTGTACGATTCTGTTCTCACCGCATGGATAGACCAGCCGTTGGTGCCGGTGCTTGAGAAAAAATTGAACGCCAGCGTGCAGCTCGAAAATGACGCGGCACTCGCCGGCTTGGGGGAAGCGCACTTTGGCGCGGGGAAGGGGTTCGATATCATCGCGTATCACACCATAAGTACCGGCGTGGGCGGCGTGAAGATCGAATACGGCAAGATCGACGATTATCATATGGGCTTCGAACCCGGACGGCAGGTGCTTGATATCGACCATACTATTTTGGGAGACAACATCGAACCGACACTTGAGAACCTGGTCTCAGGAACGGCAGTGGAGGAACGCATGGGCATCAAACCGTATGAGATACCGCAGGACGACGCCATCTGGGATCAACTTGCCTTGTATCTCGCGCACGGCCTGCGCAACACCATACTGTACTGGTCGCCTGATGTCCTCGTGCTCGGCGGATCAATGATCGTGGGCGAACCGCGCATACGTCTCGATGACATTATCAGACATACCAATGCCGTGCTCGGCGATTCCATTGAATGCCCGCTCATAGTGGATGCACAACTCGGCGATCAGGGAGGACTGTATGGAGCGATGGCGCACCAGTCGTTCCTCGTCTGATTTTGGTATACTACAGGGAATTAGAAACATAATATTTTGATCTATGCCTTGGATACTCGTTGCTCTTGCAGTTGTTATATTCCTTTCATTTCTCCGACAGGTGAACCAGTATGAGCGCGGCGTCATGCTCACCATGGGTCGGTTCACTGGCATTGTGGAACCAGGCTGGCGCCTGGTTGTTCCTGTGTTCCAGCGCCTCATAAAAGTCGATATTCGCGTCAAAGCAGTTGACGTGCCGGACCAGAAGGTGATCACGCGCGATAATGTTTCGGCGAGTATCAATGCGGTCATCTATTACCGCGTCTCTGACGCTGCGAAAGCTGTTTTGGAGGTGGAGGATTTCCGCTATGCGGTCTCACAGCTTGCACAGACGACCATGCGCAATATCGTTGGAAGCGGGGAATTGGATGAAGTGCTCGCGGAACGCGATAAGCTGTCCGCACGCATCCGCGACATCATTGACGTTGAAACGGATAAGTGGGGTATCTCGGTTGAGAACGTTGAGCTCAAGGATTTCTTCCTTCCGGAAGATATGGAGCGCACGATAGCCAAACAGGCAGAAGCGGAGCGTGAACGGCGTGCGGTCATTATCAAGGCGGAAGGGGAAGTGCTCGCCGCAGAGAACATTGCCAAGGCAGCACAGGTCATGTCTGCAGTGCCCGGAGGGCTGCATCTACGCACGCTTCAAACGCTTAATGATCTCAGTTCTGACCAGTCGAACACGGTCGTCTTCGCCGCTCCCCTTGAAGTAATGCGCGCTTTTGAGGGTTTTTTTGGAAAGAGGTCAGAATGATCCGCTCACACTAAAATAGAGCCCCGCTACGCTATCATGAAGTCGATATTAAGGAAGCATTAAACCCAAGAATTATTGTTTTGTCAACAAGAAATATGGCTCATTAGAGCCATTTTTTTGTGTTTGACACCAGCTAAAAGTGATTGTTCAGTATTGACTTTGGGTACAGATGTGCTATAATCTTTGCGTAAGTGACTTCGGTCACTTTTGTTAGTTAAGACCCTTGGCTTATTATATCCACCGTAATTTCAGCAATCATTGCTGTTTCTGGGACTGGTGCTGTGATCCAAACAGACACCGCCTACGGTCAGATTACTACTCAGGACATCGCAGCAGAGGAGGTGACACTCGCTGCTGCAGACACGGAAGCTAAAGTGCGCGAGTACTTCAGCGACATTCCGGTCATGATCCAAGTAGCGCGTTGTGAATCGGCTTTCCGCCATACGCTTGCAGATGGTTCAGTTCTTAAAGGAAAAGTAGATAGTCGAGACACCGGAGTGATGCAGATCAATACGTTCTACCACGCCAAAAAAGCTGCTGAACTCGGACTCGACCTCGAGATACTTGAGGACAACCTTGCGTATGCACGAAATCTTTACGAACGCCAGGGTACTCAGCCATGGAGCGCATCCTCGCCTTGTTGGGGAAGGACGCTCGCATCGGCCTAACATATATCTCCTCATAACGAACAAAAAGACCCTCTTTGAGAGGGTCTTTTTGTTCGTGAGGGCATTTATTTCTTCTTTATCATCCAGGTGTTGCCTGCGCCATGGGCAGCCATGAAGAGCAATCCGGCCATGATAGCCATATTCTTGAGGAACATGGTTTGCTGCATTGCGTTATCGGCCCAGGTATTCGGATTGTGAAAGATGAAGCTTGCAAGTAGAACGAATACTGCAAGTGCAAGTGCAGCTTCTTTGAAATAATACCCGAGAATGATCGCAACCCCTGCTGCCACCTCGAGGATCGCAGTCAGCCATGCCAGAACACCTGCCGCCGGCAATCCGGCTGATCCGATGTATCCAGTGACGCCATCGAGTCCTTGAAATTTCTGGATACCCGAGATCACAAAAAGTGCACCCATAAGAATGCGGGCAAGCAAAAGTGCGTGTGTATCCCAAATGGCATGATTAAGAATTTTATCCATGATGATTATTATTATGCATAATAAAATGTACTCGCTTCGCTACCACATCAATTATAGCATCGGCTCTTGCCATTCTGTGCCGGTAGGGGATAATTGACGCAATGGATATTCAGCCCGGACAGCGGTATCGGCACTACAAAGGCAATACATATGTGGTTATTGCTGTGGGCTTGCACCACAAGACGCAGCAGGTGCTCGTGGTTTATCAGGGCGAGTATGATGACCCGGATTTTGGACCGCATCCTGTCTGGATTCGTCCGCGGGACATGTTCGAAGAACGTATCTCCATTGATGGACGGTCTGTACCGCGTTTTGCACTGATTTCGCCATCATCAGTATGACAATCGGTCTTCTCGATACGCATATAGATGCGTTATTACACCTGAAACAGTGGGTCTCGCGTTGCCCAGCACACGATTACGTAGCCTATATAGAGACCAATGAGATACACGATTTTAATAAAGCGTTGCGGTGGTTTCAGGAAAAGGGAGCAGATATCATTGCGGTGGGGGAGGGAGTTCCTTTGTATACAATCCAATCACTCCAACCGCATGCTGAAGTCATTCCGGTTTCTGACGTTCCGGTATTGCTGGAACAGGAAAGGGGAGGGGTGAAGACAAGCACCGTGCGTGCAATCCACATCACACAACACAGCAAAGAGCAAGATCAGAAGCTCGCACTCATCTTGGGCGGATATTTCATTGAGGAGTAGCGTATTTTTCGCACTATGAAGCGCAGATGAAGAACATGCGCACGTGTCTTTGTAAGATTTCATCATTTGGTGGGTCATCGCTTTTATGCATCCGCAGTGCGGGTGCCACTACTGATAAAGGTGCACAATTATCAGCTCATAACAAAACAATTATCATGTCTATCACACACCTTAAAAGAAGCGCTGCGACGCTTTTTGCAGTGGTGTTACTTTGCACGCTTGTGCCGGTATCATCGCTGAAAGCGCAGTCTCTTTCAGAGCTGCAGCAGCAGATTAATCAATTATTGGCGCAGATCGCCTATCTGCAGGGCCAGATCGGGAATGTATCTACCGGCGGATCATGTGCTGTAACCTTTACCCGCAATTTGGGTGTCGGTTCTTCCGGAGCCGATGTGCTGGGTCTGCAGCGGTTTTTGAACCGCTATCCTGACACACGGCTTGGAGTCAGCGGGGCGGGATCGCCCGGACTTGAGACGCAGTACTACGGCCCTGTAACGGCAGCGGCAGTGTCAAAGTTCCAGGTGAAATACCGCGCAGAGATACTCACTCCGTCAGGACTGGTCAATCCAACAGGATACTTCGGACCAGCATCACGCGCGAAAGCCAATGCGCTCTGCGCAGCGATCCCTCCAACAACTCCTCCGCCAACCTCAGACGATGACGACGATGCTGATGTACTTGAGGGCGGGGAAGCCCGACTGGAAGACTTCCAGGCAAATGAAGGGGACGACACTGCTATCGGAGAAGGCCAGGACAATGCACCGGTTATGGATGTCGAGTTCGATGTCGAAGACGGCGATGTCCGGGTGGACCGGGTTGATGTCGCCTTCGACCACATAGGAGGCGGCGATGAAGATCCATGGGATGTATTCGAATCTGTATCACTATGGGTCGATGACGAGGAAGTCGCTTCAGTAGACGCGGACGATGATGATGTCTGGTCTGAGGATGAGCCGAATTCGGGCGATTACCGGTTGCGTATCACTGATATCGATGACTTCATTGTTCGGGAAGGAGAGACTGCTGAATTCACGGTTGCCGTGACGGTTGCGGGCAACGTCGATGATGCCGGTTCAGTTCAATGGGAGACGTTCATACCTGATGAGGGAATCCGTGCAATCGACAGCGAAGATATCAACCACTTCATTGGCGACACGGATGAGACGATCAACATTGACATTAATGAAGCCGGCGGCGACGATGACCTGACGGTCCGGTCTTCAGGTGATGATCCGGATGCATTGGTGCTTCCTGTAGAAAGCAATGCGACCTCAGACTGGCTCCAGGTGTTCGTATTCGAACTCGATGCAGATGACAGCGCAGACGATATCATGCTCAATTCGCTTCCGCTTACCGTGGAAGTCTCAGACTCGGAGTCGTACGATGCGATAGTCCGCGATGCCCGTCTTGTGATTGACGGGGAAACGTATGACGATGTGTCAGTTGAAGACGGATCGACAGATACCGCAGTGCTCACGTTTGATTTCGACAATGACGATGTTGTCATAGACGCAGGCGAGGCACTGACGGTGGAACTCGAACTGGAATTCCGTGCACTCGATGACGCAGACGAGGGTACACGTGTACAGGCGTACATAACAAGCGCGCAGGCTGATGCAATAGATGCCGAAGGCGCTGACGACCTCGATGCTTCCCAGATATCGGGTTCGGCAACCGGCGCAACGCACACGCTGCGGACCGGGGGCACGAATGCGGGAGAAGTTGAGACAAACGCTGATCTGAAAACGAATTCGAGCGCAACGGACGATGACGACGAAGGAGTATTCACTATCGAATTCGAAGTGACCGCGTTCGAACAGGATGTATACATTGAGAACTCCGCTGCACGTGGCGCGACGACAAGCTCGGCCGGCGTCAACTACATCCTTGAGGGCAGCGACGGCGATGAAGTGACCGATGGTGCGGTAAGTGCCAACCTCGATTCATCAGCTGATGTGGTCAATGGACGGTTCCTCGTACGCGAAGGTGATACTGAGACGCTCACACTGACCGTCGAGTATGATCCTGATACGAGCGGATTCTACAAGCTCCAGCTCTACAGCATCAACTACAACGATACGAATGATGATCCAGACACGTATCAGCGTGCTCTTCCAGAGTCACGATACGAAACTGAGTCACTTTCTATCTAGTACAGCATAGAAGCAATGGCACACAAAACCCCGCGTAAAGCGGGGTTTTGTTATACTGGAGATACAGATTATGGCTGCGCAACTATTGACACTCTGCATTGTCCATCAGGGAGAGAAGGTGCTCCTTGGCATGAAGAAACGCGGATTTGGTGCGCATCTCTGGAACGGATTCGGCGGCAAAGTTGCTGCTTCTGAATCAATAGAACAGGCCGCCATACGGGAAATGCAGGAAGAGGCATTCATAATCCCGGATAGTCTCCATAAGCTCGGGATACTCCATTTCGGATTTCAGGCAGAACCTGATATGGAACTCGAAGTGCATGTTTTCAAATGCAGGTCATACGAAGGGAAAGCAGGGGAGAGCGAGGAAATGAGACCCCGCTGGTTCTCAGTATCCGAGATACCATTTGAGCAGATGTGGAAAGATGACCGGTACTGGTTCGGACTCTTTCTGCAGGACAAAAAGTTCAGGGGGCGATTCGTATTTGATGCTGACCATCAGATCATTGCACACGAGCTCAGGGAAGTTACAGCACTCGAGTGATCTTTTCTTTGTATGTCTGCACGGTGAGCCGTAATTGAAGGGAAGTATATATAATCCTTTATTGATAAGCGTCGCACAATATATCTTTTACGACGTATATCTATTCGTGCCACTTCCCCTCCTTTAAATTTAAATTTGGGCTGGGTTGTATGAAACTCTCATCTGCTTTTACGTCATTCATTATGATCTTTATGTGTGGGTTCAAAATCGCGTGCTTTGGTCCCTCTTTTGTTGCGAGCTTCAGTTTTGATCCAACACATATTTTGTTCCGTCCCATGTCATGGTCAGTTCCTGGTTCAACATCAGG
Source organism: uncultured Candidatus Saccharibacteria bacterium (assembly GCA_964552045.1). Lineage (GTDB taxonomy): Bacteria > Patescibacteriota > Minisyncoccia > Phycocordibacterales > UBA918 > OLB19. The sequence goes on from CAZKFF010000005.1 coordinate 26,980, forward strand.
TCTTTCATCCCATTGTTCACGACCTCCCGTACGGTCAATTCTTTCGCTGCGAGTCCGAACGGCACATGGATGTACCCTTGTGCGTCGTCCCATACGCACAATTCAAAGACACATCCGGCTGAACCGCAGGATGGTCCCTGCATATACTGCACGATCGCATCAGGCTGCGTGTCGGTGTTCAGGTGTGCTTGTGTCACGGCAAATGCATGCAGCGGCTCGTTTGAAAAACTGCTGATACATTCTGCATACAGTATTTTTCTCTGGCTCGAGAATACCGATGCAAGATTCCCGTCGGTATATGCGATCAATGTCCGTGAGGCGGCGTATCCTGCCGCAGCCATGATCAGCACTACGAATGCGAATATAAAACGGTTCATGGTGTCAGTGTTGGACAATCGGTGAAAAGAATGCTGTGCGGATGCGATGCCGGTATGAGCGCGGGGATCTCATGCGGAGCAAATGTCCTGTTGTACATATAATCGAGTATGTTCTCGCACTTGTTCTTTCCGACCGCATAGATGACCACTTCATCGAGTACTTCTTCGATGAGCGCCGGCGTTATGGTCGTACGCTGTGCATATTCATGCCGGTTTTGTGTCACATGGATATAAAAGTCGTTGGTCTTATATATGCGTGCAAACTCATCCTCAGTGGCCGGGAAAATGCCTGCGGTATGGCCGTCTTCTCCAATGCCGAATACACCGACAGCGAAGCTGTTCGGGTGTCCGTAGAAATAATCCTCTATCTGCTCTTGCATGCGCTGCGCAAACTCATACTGTTTTTCCTGGGGTTCCGGGACTGATTCGAAGAAACGCACCCCGCTTTCCTTCGCTTCGCTGTAAAACGGTGTACGTGTGAAAAGCAAGAAATTGTTACCGTCCTCTTTGACCGTAAAGCGTTCATCGACCATACCAATGGTGACATGACTGCCGAGATCTTCCGTTGCTATGTGCGGAATGATGCTGAACGCTGATCCGCCTGAAAGAAGCAGCAGAATGTGCTCGTGCGCATGCTGTTTGAGCACATCTGATATATACTTCCCTGCTTCCGACTCCGGTTTTTCTGTGACGTGTGTCTTCATATGGGGTTTTGCAAAGTATGTTCCGGCCCTGCACTTCCCTGTCTGTATCTCTGTAATGGTACCACTTCCCACACGTCGGTAATAGCATTGATGAATTTCCATGAGGCAAGCACCTCACGCGTGGTTGTGAACAGCGTCTTGTCCCCTTCCAGGCAGTCCAGAATGACTTTTTCATATGCGTTGGCGATGCCTCTGTGCTCCTCATCCCATGCATACGAAAGCGTGTCCGGCTCAATATGGTAGCTGTGGCCGGGCTTTTTGACATTGAGGGTGATGTTCATAGATTGCACAGGAGAGATGGTGAGCACGATCGTATTGCCGGCGGTTTTGAACGGTCCCGTATCTACATCCTTGAATTTGATCTCAACGGACACCTCGTCGTTCTTCAGAGCCTTACCTGCGCTGACAAAAAACGGCACTCCTTTCCAGGCCGCATCGTCTATATAGGTCTTAAATTGGAAGTAGGTTTCTGTAGTGGATTCCCCGTTCACCCCATCTGTCTCTGTGAATCCTTCATATTGGGCGCGGACTATACAATCGTTCGCGGCCTCTGCCTGGGGTGGAAGCAGCCTTTCAAGAATAGCAGCGCGGTTATTTCGGATATGGTCAGCAGTAAAAGCCTTAGGTTCCTCCATGGCGATCAACGCCAGTATCTGGAGCAGATGATTTTGTCCGACGTCGCGCAAGGCTCCTACAGCGTCATAAAAAGATCCGCGTGACTGTGCATTGATCGATTCATGCATAGTAATGCGGACTTCAGTGATATGGTCTTTGTTCCAGGAGGATCGCAGCAGCGTATTGGCAAATCTGAACGATACTATGTTCTGCACGGCCTCTTTTGCGAGATAATGGTCGATGCGGAAGATCTGATCTTCACGGAATAAGGCACGGAGCTCAGAGTCGAGCGCTGTTGCAGAATGGTAATCATTGCCGAACGGTTTCTCGATCAAAAGCCGAGCCCAGCAGTCTTGTGCCGTTTCCTGTGAGAGGGCACTTTCAGAAAAGTGCCGGAAAATATCGCCGTAGTGTACCGGAGGTACGGCCAGGTAGAACAATCTGTTTGTTGTGGTGCCAATCTGTTCTTCAAAATCCTCGATCGCGCTTTGAAGCACGGTATAGCTTTTACGGTCATCAAACGAACCCGAGACGTATGCAATGTGGCCACAGAATGTGTCCAGCAAAACAGGATCACTGTTCTCTGCTTGCCGCATGATCGCGTCTTTTATCAGGGTACGGTATTCCTCATTGCTTCTGTTTGTCCGCGCCAGACCGAGAATACGAAATGATTCAGGAAGGAGCGTTTGCCGATACAGATCAAAAAGCGCCGGCAGCAGTTTACGCTGTGCGAGATCCCCTCCGCCACCAAGGATGATGATCTGAGTCGGCTGCAGTATGCGCATGAGCATACATTGTAGCATTTGTAGGAGAGTTGGTAGGAGTCTACAAAATGATGAATCATAACGCGTCTCCTCTCCTTACAGGAGCAGTACAGGTTGTCAGTAGTTCTGATCGTAAACTCCAGAAACACTGGGCAACCTTTTCATTTAACACACTGTGTTAAATGAACCCAAAAACCCGCATATGCGGGTTTTCGAATGGGTAAGTTCCTACGATGCAGTGCATCGCATATATATAATATCAAGAATCCACAGCTTTACCATAAGTTATACCTATGTTATCCCCAGGCTATCAACAAATTCATCCCAATTTTCATGGAGCTCACCTTTTAAAGTGGAGGCAGGTAGTCCAGAGGGTCCAAATACGCTTCAATAGCAGCAAATGGTGAGAGAGCGGCACCACAGCTTGTCACCGCCTTAAACTGATTGAACTGCTTGACCTCAACACCGTCGGAAACGTAGACGGTAAAGTGAAGGTGCGGGCCGGTAGAATAGCCCGTGTTTCCCACGTAGCCGATTATGTCGCCTGTCTGGACAGTCTGTCCTGGTGTAACGGCGATCTGACTCATGTGTCCGAACAGCGAAGAGAGTCCATTGGGGTGGTCAATGAGCGCCCATTTTCCCCATGAGTAGCACCCCGGCACGAGGTCGGTATTGCCTGTGGCGCGGATGGTTCCCGAAAGCGGAGCATAGATCTTTGTTCCGATAGAAGCACCAAGGTCCATACCGTTGTGCATGTTGTTCTTGTATGCGCCGCTCTGAAGAGCGAATTTTGTATATCCGAAATACTGGGTTATGTACGGGTTATCGAGCGGCCAGCGGAATACGGCAGTTCCTGCGGACGGGATCGTCGACGGATCGAGGATGAATTGCAGCTGCGATTCGATATCGCGTACCTCTGCCATCAGTGTATCGCGGGCTTCCTGCCGTTCCTTGAGCATCTTCTGATACTCGGCCTCCTCGTTCTTGGTTGCTGACAAAAGCTCCGCCTTACTTGCAGTGTTGCTCGTGAGGATATCCTGCTGGTCGCTGTACTGCGATTTCAGGTCGACAAGTTGCTCTCGACGCTGTGTATTCGTCTGCCGCTTGCCTTCGAGGTCTTCTTTCAAAAGCGACAGGCTTGCTATCTTGTCGGACATGCTGTCTTTAACAGTCTCAAGCTCCTCAAACGCATTCCAGAATTCTGAGATATTGTCATTGCGCAGCAACATCTCGATCAGGGATTCATTGTCCGCCTTGTTCATAGAGCGGAGTATCTCGCGAATAGCTTCTTCGTTCTGTTCGATGTCTTTCTCAGCGACCCCTATTTCTAGGGTGAGCTTATTGATCTCAAGATCAGTCGAGCTGATCTTGTTCTCAGTGTATTTGATGTCCGCCTGTACTTTTTTCCGCTCAAGTTCAAGCTGATTGATGGCCTTCTGAAGCGTGCTCTTCTCCGCCCCCACTTCCTGCAGCGCGGCTTCAAACTGTGCGATCTCCTTCTCAATCTCTGAAAGCCTGCTGTTTTTCTGCGCTATCTCGCTCTGGAGCCGCTCCACTTCAGACTGAGCGTGGACGAACTGCCCGCCAACAAAAAGCATCGGCAAAACGAGCATGCCGACACAAAAAGCTGTAAATAGTCTACGTGTACCCATTACACGTTTATTTTAGCACATGCACTTTTCACGCGTGCAACAGCCTCATCCTTACCGATTATATACGCAGCAATGAAAGGGTCTGGCGAGCGCTCGCGTCCAGTAAGTGACACGCGCAAGGGCCACAAAAGCTCCCCCTTCCCTACTTCCTCGGCATAGTCCCAGAGCGCATTTTTTATTGATTCCGGGCTGGAGAAATCAGCATTTTCCAAGAGCGAGAGCGCATGCTCAAGCCGCGGCAGAGCATCGGTTGCGTGCGCATCATTTTTCCATGCGATAAGTTCCTTAGGGACGTCAGGAGTGATGAATGCAAAATCGTACTCCCCCGTTTCAGATGCCTGTGTTATCTCACTTTGTACATGCACCCGCTCCCTGATAACCGGCAGCAGCCGGGTCAAAAGCGCATCTGAATAGGTCGGAAGCGTAGTGATTCGCTGTGGAAGGGCATCTTTCACGTATACAAGGAAATCCTCATCGGACATTTTTTGCAGGTATTCCTTATTCATCCATAAAAGTTTCTCCTCATTGAACGCTGCTCCGGCCTTCTGTATCTTGGCAATATCGAAGGCTGCGATAAGCTCCTCTTTTGTGAAAAGTTCCTGCTCTGTTCCTGGATTCCAGCCGATGAGCGCAAGAAAATTGAGCATAGTCCCGCTGAGGTACCCTTCTTCTTTGTACGTGAGTATATCCTTTGCACCGTCGCGCTTACCGAGCTTCTTCGTGCGGTCATCACGAAGTATCGGAGGCAATGTAACAAAAACCGGATACGGAATGCCGAGCGCATCATAGATACTGAGGAATTTCGGCATACTCGAGATGAATTCATCTCCGCGCATGATGTGTGTCACGCCCATCTCGAGATCGTCGACAATGTGCGCGAAGTTGTACGTCGGATAGCCGTCGGCTTTGATGAGAATGATATCGTCAAGCATCTCCTCCCCTGCTTCAAGGTCTCCCCGCACCGCATCGTGCCATGCGTACCGTTTGATCTGCGGCACTTTCAGGCGAAGCGGTTTTGTTCCATCCCACACTTCAAACACTTCGGGACGGTGATCGCGGAACAGGAACGGACGTTTCTCCTCTTCCGCTTTTTTTCTGAACGCTTCCAGCTCCTTTTTTGTGTATGGGTCCGGATATGCCAGACCCTTCTCTATGAGCTTATGGGCGTATTCTTTGTAGATATCAAGACGCTGTGATTGGATGCAGGGGCCAAACAGACCCGGTTTGCCCGGTCCGTAATCCCAGTCTATGCCGAGCCAGGACAGTGACTTTTGGATGTGTTCGATTGACCCCTCAACCTCGCGCTCCTTGTCGGTGTCCTCGATGCGCAGAATAAAAGCGCCCCCATGTTTGCGGGCAAAGAGATATGCGAAAAGCGCGGTGCGCACTCCGCCGATATGCATAAAGCCTGTCGGCGAAGGGGCGAAACGGGTAACTATCGTATTATTCATGTTCTTCTGCGATTCCGATCAGTGTTGCTGCTATCTTCTCCGCTGCATCGCCTTCTGTAAAGGCTATGGCTGCCTGCTTCATGGCATCATACACTGCTTCAGTGTCCATAATACGGCTAATTTCAGAGGCAAGCAAACCGTCTGTGAAATTCTCTTCTTCGAGCACTGAGGCAGCTCCTGACCGTGCGTACGCGTAGGCATTGGTCTTCTGGTCATGGCTGACCGTCTCCGGTATTGGGATGAGGATAGCGGGCTTCCCTTTGCAGGCGATCTCGTAGATGGTGCCGGTACCTGCGCGTGAAATGACGAGTGCGGCACCGCTCAGAGCAAGGTTCATTTCATATCCCGAAAGCGATCCCTTGACGAAATAATGCTCAAGGAGATCGATATTGGTGATAAGCGACGCGGCAGTCTTCTGGACCTGCTCCTCATGCGCCTCACCTACCTGATGCAGGATCGTATAACGCGGCAAAAGCTCATCAAGCGATTCAAGCACGAGGTTGTTGAGGCGCTCGGCTCCGAGCGATCCGCCGGTGACGAAGATGAATGGCCTGTCCGCAGGCAGTCCGAGCTGCTGAAGCGGATTGTGCACCTCCTGGGAGAACGTCATACGCATCGGTATACCGGTGAGTGCGATCTTGTCGTGCGGAAAGTATTTTGCAACGTCGTCGAACGAGATTGCAATATACCGTGCGAACCGTGCAGCGAGTGCGTTGGCGCTTCCCGGCTTGGTGTCAGACTCGTGTATAACGACCGGAATACGCAACAGGAACGCAGCCAGCGTCACCGGGACGCTTGTATAGCTGCCTTTGCTGAAGACGACATCAGGATAGATGAAATAGAGTTTTACGAAAGCTACAAAAAAACCATACACGAGTCTGAATAAATCAAAGAAATTGAGGAGCGAAAAGTATTTGCGTTTCTTTCCCGACGGACACCAGACGAACTGCATCCCATTGCGGGAGAGGGCTTCAGCATCATACGGATGCGGGCCGAAATAGTAGAGCTCCATATCAACTCCCTGAGCTCTATGGAGGTTGAGGCGTTCTGCGGTCGCTATAAGCGGGTAAAAATGCCCCCCGCTTCCGCCTCCGACTAACACGATTCGCTTCATACGCTCTAGTGTAGCACGCGTTATATGACCTTCTTCTGGTATTTGGACACATTGAGCACGATGCCGACCGAGGCAAGCGTGGCAAGGAGCGCTGTGCCGCCGTGGCTGATAAATGGCAGCGGTAAGCCCATGAGCGGAGCGAGTGAAAGCATGGCTGCGATATTCAAAAAGGCTTGCGTGACAATAAGCGTCATGAAGCCAACCACGAGCAGCATGCCGAACAGGTCGGTTGCGTGTGAAGCGATCTTATAGCCTCTGAAAGTGAAGAATGAAAGCAACATAACGAGAATTGCACTGCCGAGAAAGCCGAATTCCTCCGAGTACACCGCGAAGATCGAGTCTCCGATCGGCTCCGGCAGATACTCGAACTTCTGAATGCTCTGCCCGAACCCTCTGCCGTTGATCCCGCCTGAACCGATAGCGATGAGCGACTGCTGTATCTGGTAGCCGCTTCCCTGAGGATCGCTTGCCGGATCAAGAAATGTGGTAAATCGCTCCATAATGTATGGACGGGTAAACGCAAGCACCGTCAGAAGCACGATCCCTGCAAGCGCCATGAGTGCAACATCACGCCAGCTGCCGCCTGCAGTGATGAACATGGCGGTTGCGGCGACTCCCATGATGAGGAATGTATCCGTATCAGGCTGCAGAAGCATGACAACCGCAATGATCGCGGTAATGCCTACAAACGGCAGCGTACCATGCCTGAACGTTCCGATGAGCTTTTGCACTCCCGAGAGCCAGGTTGCCATGTATATGATGAATCCGATCTTAAGGAGCTCCGCAGGCTGGAATGAGAAGCTCCCGAGCCGCACCCAGCGCTGCGCGCCGCCGTGCTCCATCCCCAAGCCCGGAATGAATACACAAAGCGTAAGGAGGACCGTCGCAATAAAGATATAGAACGCGTACTTGCGCCAATTGCGGTAGAAGATCTGACTTGTGAGGAACATCGCTATGCCGCCGCCGATGATTCCGAAAAATATCTGGCTGAATGCCACCGATGAGAAGCGTGCTCCTTCGCGTGCAAGCAGGCCGAGTGATGCGGAAGAAAAGATGAAAAAGCCCGCGACAACCAGGAGAAGAATAATGCTCAGCAATGTGCGGTCCACTTTTCCCATATCAAACGATCGAAGCGAAGATAATCCCCAATATCGCGCAGATCATGCTGATGATCCAGTACCGCATCGTGACCTTGTATGAAGGCCATCCGATGGCCTCGAAGTGGTGATGCAAAGGCGCTATCCTGAATAGCTTCCTTCCGGTGGCCTTCCGAAAACTGATCTGCAGCACGTTCGAGAGTACTGTGGCAATAAGCGGCAAGCCGATGACCGCGAAAAGCGATATACCATGCCCGTCACCGAGGTTGTCCGTCATCACCACGACCACGGACAGCGTGAGCGTGAGCGCCATGGAACCGGTCTCTGTCATCCAGAAGCGCGCAGGGGGAATATTGAACCACGTGAACGCAAGTATGGCTCCGGTTATCGTCGCGCACAAAGCAGCGAGCTCGTACTGCTGTTGGATCATGGCAACTCCAGCGTATGAAGAGAAAATAGCGGCAAAGACTCCTCCGGAGAGACCGTCGATGCCGTCGATGACGCCGCTCGCATACAGCGCATTGGTGAGCAGTATGAAGAACGGAATGATGAGTATGCCGACCTCAAGCGAACCGTCGAACGGGATGCCGATGCTTGTGACGCCGAGCTTCTGGTAGAACCACCAGCCGATAATTCCTGCAAGCAGTGAAATGATGATGATGCGCCGCGAGAGTCGAATGCCTTTGCCGTTATGCACCACATCATAGAAATCATTGAGGAAACCGATAGCGGCGCCAATGATGAGTGTACAGAGCGGTATCCACGTCTGTTCACGGCTGAAGAAGTCAAGATTGGCGAATACGACCTGCGGGAACAGGCGTTCAACAGCAAAGAGCACGATTACCGTCAGAAGCACACTGCCCCAGATAATGATGCCGCCCATACGCGGGGTCTTCGTCTCGCCGTCGCCTTTGAGTCGGTTGAACTCGACAGCCTCCGTCCCGTTGAGCGCTATCTTCCCTCCCGTTTTTTTCCAGACCTTATACGTATACAAGTAGTGCGTCAAAACGGGTGTGATGAGAATCCCGATAATGAAAGCAGTTGTTGCCGGTACGAGTATTTTAATGATCGCAAGTTCCATATGTATTTATTCTGTCGTTTCTAATGCCATGTATTTTTGGGTCTCGGCAACGAGGGTCATAATATCAGTAAACCGGTCCTGCTGGGTTGAACCGAGTACAACTGCAGCGACAGGACGGTTGAGGCCCGCATTGAAGGCAACGACAAGATTACCCCCGGCGAGGTCTGTATAGCCCGTCTTTGACCCGATAAGACCCGGTATCTTGTTGACATAGTAATTGGTATTCTCCGCATCGTGAAATTCCCCTGTTTTGCTGTACACGCGTGCCTGATCTTCCCTGGTGAACGTGAGGATATCCGGCTCATTGCGGACGATATATTCCATCAAAAACGCCACATCGCGCGCTGATCCGTACGCCCCGCCTTCTGTCGGAGAGAGGTCGAGACCTGTCGGGTTTTTGAAATAGGTCTCATGGAGTCCGAGCTCCTTCGCACGAAGATTCATGGCATCAACGAATGTGTATGCGCCGGAATCCGGCGAGAGCAGATTGCCAGCGGCCGCGGCAAGCGCGAACGCACCATCATTGGAGGAAGACATCAATACCAGGTCCGACAGCGTAAGACGGTCGAACACCTCTCCTTCCAAAAAGCCGCTGTCCCCGTCTTGTTTGATGGACATGCCTTTTATCTCAACCTGATCTGATTCCTCGAGCACCTCGTTGGCCACCAATGCGGTCATGAGTTTGGTAATGGATGCCAAGGGAAGCTGCGCCGATTCCTCCTTTTTATAGAGCACTTTCTGGTTCTGGATATCCCAGACGTACGCAGCTTTTGCTGTTATGCTGATGTCCGCAAACGGCAGCGCGCTTTCGTCACTATCTGCGGCTGCATCATCTGGGACGGTGCTCTGTGCGGTCGACGCCGGTGCCGCATCGGAATCTTTCAGCAGGGAGATAAGCACGGGTGTTATTGTTCCGGCAAAGATGCACACCAGGATCGCACCAAGTATGAAAAGCTGCTGCGTCACCGGCAAGCCGCTGCGCTGCGGAGCGTTCGGGTCAAAATCAAGTATGTCGTTGTTGTCTTCTTCTGGCATATCGCTTCACTATGTGTTCTCTTGTTCCTGCTGCGCTTCGAATTTTTCGAGCTGGTCAAGCACTGCCGCATAATTGGGCAGCTCTGTCTTCTGTGCGATACCCAAGTGCGACAAGAGAGCGGGAGTGACGGAAAATACGGCCGCGTTCTTTTCCATTTCACGCTCGATGAGGCCGCGAATAAGGAGATTGCGGAGGATGAATGATGAGTTCACTCCACGGATACGGTCTATCTCTGCGCGCGATATCGGGCCGCGATACAGGATGATGGCAAGCGTCTCTGCGCCAGCCTTCCCGATATCGCGCTTCATCTCGTCCTTCCGCACCGTTTCAATGAGCTCATCGAGTTCTGGAGCGGTTGCAAGCTGCACTTCGGTTTCGGTAGTTATGAGGCGTACGGCGCCCTGCTGCAAGCGGGAAGAGAGCTGTTGCAGCGCTTCATTGAGCGCAGTCTCGTCCACACTAAAAGTCTTGCACAAGGCACTTTTCTTCACAGGCGATGCTTTATAGAAAAGCAGCCCTTCAATCTGCACAGACAGCTCCATTGCGCTAGTATAGCAAGAAAATACAATGTTTTCTCCTGTGCTGTTAGTAGTACCGCGGAGCCCCGACCTTCTCCTTTTCTATATGTATATCCTCAAATTTTCCGGCCTGCGCCACGAGGATGCTGCCCTGCTTCACGGACTCAAGGATAGCGAGAAATCCCACGATCACATGTGCTTTTTCGCTATTATCGCTGATGAGTTCACTGAACTTGAGCTTTACCTGCTTTTCTATGCGTTCGTGAAGCCGTTCTATCATTTCCTCGAGAGAGATGACCTTCCGCACTTTGACCTTGGGCTTTTCCTCCTTCTTTGGAAGATTCTGGAGCACATCCTCAATGGCCGTTTTCAGTGGGTCGAGCGATGTGTAGGAGTCGGTCACAAACAGCGGTTCTGACGCCGGAAAGAACTGCCGTTCATGCATGACTGTCGTGCCGAAGAGCGCTTCAATGTCCTTTGCGATGTTCCGGTACAGCTGGTAGCGCTTGAGCCGCACCTCAATGTCATCGATCCCCTCCTCCTCTTCTTGGGTGAGTTCAAGGATCGGCAGAAGCGATTTGGATTTGATGAGGAGAAGCGTCGCTGCAAGCGTGATGAACTGCGCGGTGTTCGGCAGCGAAAGCTCCTGCATAATGGAGACCTGCCGCATATATTCATCCGTTACTGATGCAAGCGAAATATCGTTGATGAGAAATTTGCGCCTTTCTACAAGATCGAGCAAGAGTTCAAGCGGTCCTTCGAACGCCTGTGTTTTGATGGAGATGGTTTCTATGTCCAGTATCTGGCTCATACGGACATAGTACCACGGGAAGCCGCTGTCTAGATGATGAATCTGCCGTTCTTGTATATGACCACTTCAGAGCCGTCGTACAGCGTCGCCGTTGCGGTCCGATTGGTTGTCGAGACGATGTCCGAGTGGACCACAGACTGATTGTAGCCGAGTGTATTCCAGCGCTTCTCACTCACCTTCTTCGGATCACCGACGTAACAGTCGCGGTAGGCGCTACCGAGCGCGACATGCGTATTGCCGTACTTCCCTCCCATATTTTCATCGTAGAGGATCTCGGCCATGCTTTTGGTGATACGCGACAGCCGCGCGTCGGTGAGCGAAAATTCACCGAGATAATTACCGCCTTCTGTCTTCAGCATGCTCTTGAGCAGATCATGGTTCCTGCTTGCTTTCGATTTGATGACCTTTCCGTCCTTGAACGTGAGCTCGATGCCCTCGATCTTCTTGCCGTAGCGGTAGTGTGGCTGGTTGAAGCGCGCCCATCCATTGACCTCGCGGAAATTGGGCGACGTGAATACTTCGTAGGACGGGATGTTATTTCCGCCTCCGGCGCGCCATGCGCGGTCTTTGCCGATGCCGATGTGCAGATCGATGTCCTCGCCCTCTATGTGGACTGACTTGATCTGCATGTCAGTGAGCTTCTTGGCCGTTGTCTGGACGATCTTGTTGATTGTGTGCCATTGCGCAACCGGGTCTTTTTTGTCGAGGTAGCACGCCTTGATGATCTGGTCCCAGAATTCCCTGCCGGTCATGCCGGCTTCTTTGGCACCTTCGTTCGTGCCATACAGCGCCAGCGTCCACGTCATCTCTCCTGCGTCGATCTTCTTGAACTTCCATTCCTTCACTCGTTTGAGGGCCGCTGAGCGCTTGAGTATCTTCTTGGAATCGACTGCGTTGAGTGCATGCGGGTCTGTATCAGCAAGGATAGCGATGCTGCAATCGACTTGATCAATGAGGCCTCTGTAATACTTGTCGGCGAAGAACTCGATCTGATCATGTTTGGCATGGTCAAAGAAGTTCTTGTCGAAATTGTAATCCTTGTCGTTGTTGGGTATGAACACGCCCAAGGGGTTATAGCCGTTTTTGAGGATCTCCGCCTGCAAATGGAAATAGAGCGGTTTGGCCACTTCCGGCACAACGAACTGCACGACACTCCCCCTTTTTGGTTTTTTCCCGTCGCGTGACTGCAGTCCGAACTGCACGATAAGCTGGGCGTACTTCTGAAGGATCTCCGGCTTTGGTGTGTATGATTGTTGCATGGTCAAAAAAGTTTAGCGCTTTTCAATGTTGACATCATCGTCTATGTCTACTGTCTCAGAAGCAGATGAAAGTAATGTGTCGATACGGTTGATGTCGCGCGGGAACAATGATGCCTCTTTGACGTTGCCGAGATTGAGCATCTTCATAGTGAGGCGTTCGAGTCCCATGCCGATGCCTCCGTGTGGAGCAATGCCATATTTGAATGCCTGCAGATAGAACTCGAATTTGTCAGGATCAAGACCTTTGCTTTTGAGACGCTCCACGAGCTCGTTGTAGTCATGCACACGCTGTGCGCCTGAGCACATCTCCAGTCCTCGGAAGAGCATGTCGAAACTTCTTGTGTACTGCGGATCCTCCGGTTTGATGTGTGTATAGAACGGCCGTTTCGAGGTTGGGAATTCCGTGATGAATACGAAATCCGACCCAAAGTGCTTCGCAGCATAGTCACACAAGAACCGTTCATCTTCAGGTTCAAGATCTGGCTCACTGGTCTTATCTTCCCCCGTTTCCTTTCTGATGAGTTCTTGTGCTTCGCGCAGCGTCATTGTCGGGAACGTTTCAGGCGCCAGAGGTGCAGCGATACCGAAGAGTTCAAGTTCTGCCTTGTTCTCTGTGGCCACCTGTGTGCAGATATACCGCATGAGCTTCGTGACCAGCGCGATGACGTCCATATGACTTTCGATGAAGCCCATCTCCAGATCGAGCATGGCGATCTCACTCATGTGGCGCGTGGTTGCACTTTTTTCCGCCCGAAAGGTGGCGCCGACAGAGAAGACGCGCTCGAACACGCCAACCATGATCTGTTTGTAGAGCTGCGGACTCGTTGCGAGGTATGCGTGTTTCTCGTTGAAATACGAAACCTTGAACACCTCCGCTCCCCCTTCGGCATCACCGCCGACAAGCTTCGGCGCCTGGAATTCAATAAATCCCTCCTGTGTGAGAAAATCGCGGTACGCTTTAAGTATCGTGTGCTGTACTTTGAAGATCGCCCGCTCTTTTTTGCGCCGCAGTGTGATCGGGCGGTAATCGAGCAGTGTATCGAGGTTGAGTTCCCCGTCGAGGTCAAATGGCAGGGCTTCTGCAAGATTGAGTATCGCAATTCCGGTTATCTCGAGCTCAATATCGCCATTCTGTGCTGAAGCATTGACCATTTTTTCAGGACGTTTGTTAATGATGCCGGTTATGGCAACTGCCGACTCTGCCTTTAGCTGTTGCGCTGTCTCCAGCACTTCAGGCTTGCCGAATACCACGCCCTGGATGGTTCCTGTCCGGTCGTAGAAATCGAAAAAGGCCATTTTCCCCTGGAATCGTGCTACTGCGACGCTTCCCTTGATGGTTATCTCTTCTCCAATATGCTCATGAAGTGAGCCAATAAGTATTCGTTCCATGATGTTCTCTGCAGGAACGAATAATCGCCCCTGCCAATATATTATTACTAATACATGTGCAGGGGCGATTCCTATCAGTGCGATAAGCCGCGGTGCCACCCTACTTCCCCGACCTTTGACGCCGGGCTTTATTTCGACCGCGCGATATCGGGCGCATCCCGGAAAGCCGTCAGGACTTTCAGACCTCCGCAGTTGTCAGCTGCATCATCGGCTTCTGTACTATAGCGCAGTTCAGAGCGCAATGCCAATTGCATTTCGCACCGCTACTGTCTTGGTATGAGAGATCGTTCGTGCTCTCTCTTCGCCGTCGCGCAGCACGCGTGCCACATCGTCTCCGGTGATGTTCGCCCGTTTTTCACGCAGGGGTGCAACAAACGATTCGATATCTTCAATGAGTGCCTCTTTGAGATTCTTATATTTTCCCGTATGTTCCTCATACAATGGGATGAGCTCCGCTTCTTTGCGGAAGAGCGTATGGATCGCATAGACATGCTCCGGACGTTCGCCGGATGAGTCGGTGACGATGCTCATAACCGCTTTGCTGATCTCATCTTTCGTGCCGAAGAGCGGAATGGTGTTCTTGTAGCTTTTGCTCATCTTCTGTCCGTCCGTTCCCGGGACCACCCCAACACCTTTCAGGATCTTCTCCTGCGGTGCTTTGAGAATTGCTGTATAGGCATTGTTGAACTTCATCGCTGCCTCGCGTGCATACTCAACATGCTGGCGCTGGTCTTCCCCAACGGGAACCACATCCGTGTCATACAGCAGAATATCGGCAGCCATGAGCATCGGATAGGTGAACAATCCCGCATTCGGCTCAAGCCCCTTGGCAACTTTGTCCTTATAGGAATGCGCCTGCATCAAAAACGGAACGGTCACCTGACAGTTGAGTATCCATGCAAGTTCAGTATGGTCCTGGTTGCCTGACTGCTTGAACAGTACCGCCTTACTCGGATCAACGCCTACGGCGAGGTAATCCTTCACGATATTGATGATATTCTCATGCAGCGCAGCACCATCTTTGAGGGAGGTAAGTGCATGGAGGTCGGCGACCATCAAAAAACTCTCGTAGTCCTCATAGATATCCAAGAAGGGCTTTAGTGAGCCAAAATAATTGCCGATATGCAGTGTTCCGGATGGCTGTAGCCCAGTAAATAAGCGCTTTTTCATACAGTTAATACTACCAAAAGCAGAGCCTTTTATAAAGTTACATTTGGAGCGGCAAATGCAATGTGAATGTGGATCCCTTACCCTCGCCTTCTGACATAGCAGTGACGTCGCCCCCCATCTCCTGTGCTATCTTGCGGGCTATATAGAGCCCTAAACCGGTACCAGTGACATTGACCGCGTTGGCATTATGTGCGCGCTCGAATTTTTCAAACATGTCATCAATGGTCTGCGGAGACATGCCTATGCCAGTATCGGAGATATCGACATATATGAGTTTCTTCTTCGGGTCGTCGTACACAGAGATGCGGATGGTTCCTCGCTGTGTGTACTTCAGCGCGTTGTTGACGAGGTTGTCAATGACCTGCCGTGTTTTTCCGATGTCAGCATGAACAATGCCCTTCTTGCTGAGATCCGACTTAAAGGTGAGCAGCAGACCCTTCTTCATGGCCAACTGTCGCGTGTCGTCGGCAACTTGCTGTGCAAGATTCTTCAGATTGAAGTCAGAGTATTCATACTTCATATTTCCAGCCTGAATGCGTGACACGTTGAGGTAGTCCTCAACTGAGGTTGCCATGAACCTGCTCGATTCGCTGATGCGCTCAACTGCGCTCCGCGCTTTCTGCGGCAAATTGCCGTACGAGCCTTCAAGCAGCATGGATGTGTAGCCACGAATGGATGTGAGCGGACTGCGGAGCTGATGCGATGCAATAGAGACGAATTCCGATTTCATCTTGTCGAGAACCTTCAGACGTTCATTGGCCTTCTCGAGCTTCTGTGCCAGCTTCTCGATCTCTTCTTTCTGCCGCACAGTACGCCGGACGCTTCGAATGAGTATGAAGCCAATGACCACAGCAGCAAGGAGGGTGAACCCGGCAACAAGGCGAGTCGCGTCTGAATGGGCAACGAGCAGAAGCGATCCGACAAGCACCCACAGTATCACTACAAATGCCTGCGTTCCGATGACATTGAGATTGTAAATCTTATACTGAACTATCTGGTAGCCCAAAAGGAGGAGAAAGATGACCATCCCCAATGGGCCGATGAGATTGATCTCATAGGTCTTCGTGAGTTCGGCTGCGACATTACTGAGCCAGAATACGAACAGAAAGGCCGACAGGCCGATGGTGGTGAGCAGTACTTGCTGTCTGCGCGCCACTGTTTTGATCTGGAATGTCCGCAATGCTCCATAGAGTGCAATGGCCCCAATGATCACCGGCTCAAGCCCGTAGTAGATGAAACCCCACAATAGGCCGACCACCCCTTCACAATTGTATGCATCATACTGTGCGATATTCAGGGTCGTCGGTGTAAGAAACGCCACAAGAATGAATGGGAACCCCAGTATCCATTTGACGAACCATGGCACATCCTTTTCCTCAACAAAGACGAGGAAGAAGTAGAGACAAAGCACATAGAATGCAACTTCGAGCATGGCAGTGAGCTGCCATCCGAACAACAGAATCGTGTGATAGGAAGCCACCCACTGAACAAGGATATTAATGATCCAGAGGGCAAATGCCGCAGAGAGTGCAAGAAGGAGCCTGCTTCGAAGCGAACTGTTGTCGCGCTTGAGTATGAGTATCGAGAGCGCAAGCGAAACGAGCGTGATCGGGATATATGCATAAAAAAGTAACGCCGGCGCTGTGGAGAAATCAAACACCAGAAAGTGCGGAATCTCTTCACCGCAGATGGGTCCAAAATCACTCAGTGTCATCATATGTTTCTGCTGCGTCTTCAAGATAGACGGTCTCCATTGTCTGCAGAACGAACGTCTGGTAATACGTTGCTGCAATGCTCAGAACCGTCACGAGAAAAATGACTGCAGCAATTGCAAAGTTGTTATATCGATCGAAGTCTTTTGTGTGGATCATAGTTCAGAGGTACCCCCATGCGCGCAATTGTGCCTCGTCCCGTGCAATGAACCGGGCGCCGATATCGTTCCGGTACATCATTTTCGGCAGGTAGATATCGTTCAGGCGCGCATACGCTTGGCTTGTGGCCTGCTGCATGTTTGGTGCGCACGCCGTTACATATAGAATATACCCTCTGGTGTCGGAAATCGTATACTTCTTGTTAACAAGATCATAGCGGACGTCTTCGAAATGAATGTGCTCATCGGGATCCGGTGCAGCGAAATAGATCTCCTGACCTGAAGGGTTGTATTCCTGCAGATGCTTCACGTACGGGAACGGAGGCGTTGTCACAAAGACGACAATTCCTTTCCCATCCTTCCAGACGCTGGTGTGCGCAGTGCCGCGCGCGCATGCTGCGATGAGGCCGCCCCAGCCAGAAGTGAGCATTTCGCTCTGTAGATGGACGATCGGTGATCCGAAGCGGGCTGTTATCTCAAGCGGAAAGACACCTTCAGCATTGACGATGCAGTTCATATCGATCACCCCGCGATAGCCGATTTTCTGCAGATGCGGCTCGAGCTTCTTGAGCGTCTCGCAAAACAGCGGGTTCTCTTCATCATCAGTGCGCCAGGCTATGGTCCCCATCTCACTCGTAGAAAGGCCGATGTCCCCCGCCATGAGAGGATTATGTTCGATATTCAGTTCAATATTGCTCACCCATGAGGTTCCGTTGAAGAAGCGCGACACGGCTATCTCGATCCCTTCGATCTTTCGCTGGAGCGATATTTTTTTGGCATTGGCGCTGTTGAAATCCTTGTACGACCGAAGCACGTCAATCGTATCTCTGCCGTCTTCGAGCATCCCCACATAGCTGATGCTGTTGGAGGCTATATCGTTCTTCTTGATGACCCATGCCGCAGGATTGTCTTCAATATGCCGGATGGCGAGGTCGATATCCGTAAAATCGAAGATCGGTGAAATGTGCATGCCGTAATGCATAAAGATTCCCTGGGCATACGCGCGGTCGATCTCCAGAGCCTCGCCTGCGCTTCCGCCACCAAAAACCGCGTACCCCTGTGCGCGGAGGGAATCCTGCAGTTCCCCATCGCCGACATAGTCAAAAACGATAACTCCGTCGTTGCCAACCCAGGGAAGTTCGGCCTGCCAGTTGTCTGTCTTTGCAACAAGCCCGCTGAGATTCTCTGAGCGCCCCTCTTCTAAGATGCCCAGCTTCACTTCATGGCCTTCCTGCTGCAGCAAACGGGCGACATCACCTGCGATCAGATCTTCTGAGACAAAGAGAAACTTCATGTTACTTCCATCGTTCACTCTGGTACACCGCTGCAACCAAAGCGCATACCGGTTCGTCTGTACATTTTATTGATACGATGTGGTGTTCGATATCGCTCCAGCTTTCCTCAGGACGATTCTCCACCATTTTGTGGAGTGAGTGTTCGATCTGACGACGCACTTCGTCCGGAGAATGTCCCTCATGTTCGACAAACAGTCCATGGGTTGGTTTTTTCTTTGACAGTACCCATCCGATGCCGGCAGCGACTGTCTCGTCCCGTTTTGATGTGCGCATCTGCGCGCAGACCACATAGAGCTTGTGTCCGAACTTTCTCGGGTTGAGCGTAACTTGCTGTATCTTCGGTTTGAATCCGTACGGGATGATCGAAGAAAGATATAAAAGATTATAATTGGCGACTCCTGCCTTTATAAGCGCGTCGTCGAATGCTGCTAATTCTGTCGGTCCTTTGCCGATGCCTGATGTGATAGGTATGATCGTATCCATAACTAGGTAACTATAACAGGTATAGAAACAGTGTTCCAAGAGAAACTAACGTGATACCGGCCAGTTTCTGCAGCAGAACCGTACGTGACAGATCTTCAGAAAAAAGTTTTGGAGCTATACACGTAAGCGCGATGCCAAGAAAGAAGACGAAGATAGGCTGAAACGCTTCAGTGGTCTGGACCAATGCCAGTGGCGCAAGCAATATCGCATACGCAAACAGCACGTCTCCGGCAATCGTGAGCGTTTCGTTCACGGCGTTGACCCCAAGACCGATGCCGGCATTCTCCCGGATGAAAGTGAAGAATTGCCGCCGGTACGTGTGGTGTACCAGTACAAAAGCCATTCCCGAAATGACCGTTCCCAATGCCTGCCAGAAAATGCTCGTCCAAAAGGAAGCGTCAGAGGCGACAAACTTAAAGAGCGCATTCATACAGGCTATGCCGATCGACGCACCGCCGATCATCAAAAGCAGCTTTATCTTGAATTTGCCGGTGGACGCCTCGTATCCGAGCACGAATGAGCCGAAGATAATGATCGCTCCTGCGATGAGCTGATGCGCCGTCGGCAGTTCATTGAGGAGTAGAAAACCGACGATAAGCGCCGCCACCGGTGTAAGTTGGAAGATGGGCATGACCGTACTGACGTCATCGTCTTCCAGGGCAAGCAGATAGAGCGTAACCCAGAGCGTGGTCAGTGCTCCTGAGCAAAGCAGAATGAGCGAATGCGAAAGCGGCAGGTAGAGCATTCCTTTGCTTAAGAACCACGCGATCGGCAGGAGCGTTGCCGGGAACAACGATGAAAGAAGAATGAGCGCGCCGATTCCCGATTCCCTGCTGAACCGGTCAATAAGATACTTGTCTACCAGATTGACCATAGAGAACAGAAACGCTGCGCACATTCCTAAAAGCAATCCAAGAGTCATATCAGGTCAGGAAAAGAATAATGATCGGAGCGATAAGCCAGTAGAAGAACGAACCTTCTGAACCAAAGAGGAATTGTATTGGGGATCCGGGCGTGATAATGTCCGTTACCGGCAGCGCATGGTAGCTGAATGCCATAACGAGCATCGTCGCTCCAGCAGCCAGGAGTATTTTTCTCCAGAAACCTTCGAATTTCTTCTCGCTGTACTCCCGGGGCATTAGTCGCGCAAAGAGGATGGTTCCGCCGAGTGTGAATAGTCCGAAAACGATGAGCATGAGAATGGACTCGGTTTTCTCATTACTCGTGGCGCCCAAAATGACCTCATAGTACGGAAACTCAATGGAGATGAGGAGTGCAAAATAGAGGCCGAGAATGATGTTCGTGATTGACTGCCTTCCTGCAGAGACTGCATACGCCAAAAAGCAGACAAACACGAGTATGAGGAAGAGATATTCCTGAACAGCGGTTGCTAAAGCAGCAGTGTCCATAGTCCTATTATAGTCAGTCCGGACGGACACACAGCAGCAGCGGTGGGATAACTCTACATCCTGTCAATGGCGTATTTTGCGGCATCCTGCACATGCTTGAACCGGTCACCCATCAATTTCACTCCACCGAACCAGCGGGTAACGCAGATGATGCAATTAACCACGTCTTCCTTCTCCATGATACGCAGGATGACCATGCCGGCTCCTGTTTCCTTGTCGTCATGTTTGGATTCGAAAATAGCCTCATGATACGCTACCCGGAGCGCATAGCTATTGTGCGTTGCGCGCGCATATCGTTTGTTCTTCTTAAGCGTTTTCAGGAATGCTTTTGCCTCCTCGCGGTTCTCTACCCTGCCGATGGACACAGAGTAGCGACTTCCGCGGTCGGCGATGATGTGTTCATAAAGTGTGAAAGAATCTTTGGGTTCCTTGGTGTTATTGAAATGTATTCGCATAAATAAAGACAGGCTCTTTCGAGCCGTCTTGTTAGATCCCCTCGTTTCTGAGCTCTTCGATCAGCTTCTTTGCTTTGCGGGACAGCTTCTGGGGGATATCAATGTAGATCTTCACCATGAAATCTCCTCGGGCATTACCGCCCTGCGGCACGCCTTTGCCTTTGATACGCAAGAGCTCACCATGCTTCACTCCTTCAGGCACTTTGATCTCGATATTTCCGTCAAGGGTTGCAACTGAATAGGTATTTCCCAACAGCGCATCAGAGAGCTTGATATGGAGGGCTGTGGTGAGCGTCGTGCCGTCGCGGGTGATCGTCTGGTGCGGTTTGACGTGGATCTTCACATAGAGATCGCCCGGTATGCCGCCCTGAATAGCCTCCCCGCGGCCCGTCATACGGATCATTTCACCGTTCTGGATCCCGGCAGGGATCGCAATACTGATCTCATCTTCGCTGCGGACAACACCCGCCCCACGGCAGAATTCGCAGTGCTCTTTCGGAACCTTGCCGGTACCGTTGCAGACGTTGCATTCGCGGACGGTCTGGAAGGTACCCATGATGCTTCTGCGCGTCTCGCGTACGCGGCCGTTGCCGTTGCAGGTGGTGCAGGTAATGTATTCAGTACCTTTCTTTGCGCCGGTTCCGTCGCAGTGCGTGCAGGTGTTGTTCTTTGTCACCAAGACCTTGCGTGAGGTGCCGAATACGGCATCAGCAAAAGAAAGCTCAATGTCGATTGAAATGTCACGTCCGCGACTTTGTCGTGAAGAGCCGCCGCCGAATACATCGCCGAAGATATCATTGATATTGAACTCGAAGGAGCCGTCGCCTGCGGCGTTCTGGAAATCTGCCCAGTTGAATCCTCCGAAGCCCGCAGCTCCGCCGCCCGCTCCCTGAAAGGCGTGGCCGTATGCGTCGTACTCTGCACGCTTCTTATCGTCGCCGAGGACCGCGTATGCTTCGCTTATTTCTTTGAACTTCGCTTCGTCGCCTGTTTGTTTGTCGGGATGATATTTGGCAGCAAGCTTCCGGAAAGCCTTTTTGATATCGTCTTTGGTCGCTGTCTTTTCGACGCCGAGTATTGCGTAGTAGTCTTGTTTTGCCATGGTAATTCTGTTAGTTGATGAAGGCTAGCCGCCTCTATGATGGATACAACCCCCTGTTGTATCCATGAAGAGTCAGCTATTTATTGCCCTTCCTCCTTCTTGGGTTCTTCATTGGTCACCTCAGCATCGCGGACAGGGTCTTCGCCCTGCGCCGCCTGTTGCATGATCTCGCCGATCTTCTGCATTTCAGCAGAAAGCTCCTGTGTGGCCGCCTCTATGGCCGCTTTGTCGTCTGTTCCCTTCACCTCATTCACTTTCGCTATTTTCTCGTTGATGCTTGTTTTTGTCGCGTCATCGACCTTATCGTTGTGGTCGCGCAGCGCTTTTTCAGCGGTGTATACCATCTGGTCAGCGAGATTGCGCGTTTCGATGAGCTCTTTCTTCTTCGCGTCCTCGTCCGCATGCTCTTCTGCTTCTTTCTTCATGCGTTCGATGTCGTCTGAAGAGAGTCCGGAACTCGCTTCAATGCGGATCGACTGCTCTTTGCCGGTTGATTTGTCAACAGCTTTCACGTTGAGCACACCATTGCTGTCCACGTCGAAGATGACCTCTATCTGCGGCACTCCCCGCGGAGCCGGCGGAATGCCGTCGAGGACAAAGCGTCCGAGTGATTTGTTTTCGGAAGCCAGTGCGCGTTCTCCCTGGACGATGTGTATTTCGGTCGATGTTTGATTATCTGATGCGGTTGAGAACACCTGTTCTTTCTTGGTCGGGATGTGCGTGTTCTTCTCGATGAGCTTTGTTGCGACGCCTCCCATGGTCTCGATGCCGAGCGACAGCGGAATGACGTCAACGAGCGTAATGTCCTGCACGTCTCCCTGGAAGATACCGGCCTGGATCGCTGCACCGATCGCAACAACCTCGTCAGGATTTACTGTCTTGTTTGGCTCCTTGCCGAAGAGCTTTTTCACCGCCTCAACAATTGCCGGCATACGTGTCTGGCCGCCGACAAGGATGATTTCATCGATCTCCTCTTTCTTGAATGGTGATGCCTCGAGTGCACGCTTGGTGATCTCGATAGAACGGTCGATGAACGATGCTGCGATCTCCTCAAGCTTTGAGCGGGTGAGTGTGATAAGCAGATGCTTCGGCCCATCCGCACCTGAAGTGATGAACGGAATGTTGATCTCCGTTTCGCCTGAAGATGAGAGCTCGTGCTTGGCTTTTTCAGATGCTTCATCAAGACGCTGCAAGGCGAGCGGGTCTTTGCCGAGATCTATACCTTCGCATTTCTTGAACTCCGCGATGAGGTGGCGAACGATCTCCTGGTCGATATCACGGCCTCCCATGTGAGCGTCACCGTCAGTTGACTGTACTTCAACGACCTCATCGCCCACTTCGAGCACCGTCACATCGAATGTACCTCCGCCGAAGTCATACACGACGATCTTCTCGTCTTTTTTCTTGTTGAAACCATATGCAAGCGCAGCCGCTGTCGGTTCATTGATGATACGCTTCACATCCAATCCTGCGATCTTTCCCGCGTCCTGTGTCGCTTTGCGTTGCGCGTCATTGAAGTATGCCGGCACAGTGATGACCGCTTCGGTGATCTTCTCTCCGAGTTTCGCTTCGGCATCCGCCTTGAGCTTTGCAAGTATCATTGCTGACACTTCCTCGGGGCGGTAATCCTTTTCACCCATATGCACTACAACACCGCCGTCATGTCCTTCTTTCACCGCATACGGGACGATCGTCTTATCCTTCTGCACGGCCTCCTCGTTAAAGTTATGTCCCATGAACCGCTTGATACCGTATATAGTGTTCTGTGGGTTCGTTACGGCCTGTCGCTTGGCGATCTGGCCCACGAGACGTTCCTTTGTCTTCGAGATGGCGACGATTGAAGGTGTTGTTCTGTTCCCTTCCGCGTTCTCAATGATCACCGGCTCCCCGGCCTCGATAATCGCCATCGCCGAGTTAGTTGTTCCAAGGTCAATACCTAAAATTTTTGCCATAATTGTTGTATCAGATTATGTATTAATCACCGCTATATTCTCCAACAGTTACCCGTGCAGGCCGGATGAGTTCCACTTTGTCACCGATCTTCCGTATAAATCCATTCTGAATGACCTGCATGATCTTGTGATGATCATCCTTCGTGTCCACGCTTACATTCGTCATCGCTTCGTGGACAGTGGGATCGAACATCTCGCCCTGTGGATGCACTTCCTCCACCCCGTACGAGGCGAGGATCGCATACAGCTGGTTATGGATGTTCTCTATGCCCTTTCTCCAGGTTGCATCAATAGCTTCCCATGCCTGCTTGTCGCTCATCGCCATATGGAAGCTATCGCACAATGGGAGGAGCTTCTCTATCTGGGCAGATACCGCCCGCTCCTTATCCCGCTGGCGCTCCTCCTCAAGCCTGCGTTTGCCGTTGAGGAATTCCGCTTTCGCACGCTGGAGATTTTCCAGGTGATCCATCTTCTCCTGCTCACAATCCTTCAATTGCTGCTTCAGTTTTTTGATCGTTCCGGCGCTATTTTCCTCGATGTCCACAAGCTCATCCTCACGCGCGACATCGTCTCCTGTTGGCTCGAAGTCATCCTGCATTTCGTCTTCGTTGTTCATATCTTTCATAGCGAATCGCATTATAACGATGATTTCCACACATGTAAAGACTTTGAAGATCGTCCGTGCAGCTGACCGTATATACAGACTGGATACGACATTGCCCACACAAGGAGGCACAGGAGCCATAGTATTTGCTGTTTTTTACAGAATGCATTTTTTGTGTCGCAACTCTCATTCGCCGTGCAGACTTGATACAATAGAGGCACCACCGCGAGGTGGGATGTTGTGAACACCACAGTTCATTGATCTGTGACTCACACTGCCTGAACTGCTAGAGGCTCGATCGCAAGAGGAAGCATCTAGACCATGGGCACGCAGCGCATCGCAGAAGGAGAAGGCAGAGAGGTTTCTGAAATCTCTAACTCTTGGAGGTAAACACAGAGTGAACTGCCGAAATAGTTCGCAGGCGCAGCAGCAAAAAACCGGACTTTGTCCGGTTTTTTGCTGCGTAACGTTTCGGGACTGGAGTAAATAATAAACCTTTAGCGTTTTGGTCACGGTTACAAAAAGATACCTATCGTTTCCTCACGAGTTACTAACTATAGAAGCTCCTCACAAAATAAGTAAAGCACGTAACTCCGTTGAAAATTACGTGCTTTACTAATCTGTTTCCACCTACACCCGCGTAAACATCGGGTGTTCCAGCCTGAAGGCTGGACCGGAGTAAAAGATAAGAAGTTATCTTTTACTCCACTGTGGTCGTCGTCGTGCTTTGAGGAGTCCAAACTTCTTTCGTTCAACTGAACGGGCGTCACGCTTGAGGAACCCGAGCGGCTTCAGTACTGATCGGCGTGCAGCCTTCTCAGCTACAAGCGCACGTGCAATGCCGAGACGTATTGCTTCAGCCTGTGCGGAGAGTCCGCCTCCCTGGACCTTTGCCGTGATAGCGTAGTCTTCGATACCGGCATCTTTCGCGCCAAGTACCGACATGACGTCCTTTTGATGCGCAGCACTCTTAAAGTACTCTGCAAGCGGAGCCTCGTTCACAAGGACCGACGTAGCTTTAGCAGGGGTAAGACGAACACGCGCAGTTGAAGTCTTACGTCGTCCGATACCTTCTGTATATTTTTCCGTTGCCATAATAATTTATTCAGTTACCGTTAGATTCTTCATCATAACGCTCTGGAGCTTGTTCTTCGGGAGCATACCTTTAACCGTTCGCCGTACCGCCTCTTTGTAACCAAGTCGGTTGCCAAGGTGTTCCAACGTTTCCGTTCTGCGTCCTCCTGGATATCCGGAATATGATTGATACACCTCTTTGCTCTTTTTCTCAGAAACGTCCATTTTGCTCGCGTTGGTGACCGTTACCGAAACAGCTGGCGCAATATTGCGGGCGAATGCTGCAGAGTTTTTGCCGATGAGATATGAGGCTGCTTCAGTTGCGACCTTTCCCAGACGCTTGCCCTTTGCATCGATCGTGTATTCTTTTTTTACAATATTATTTTCCATAGCTCACTATTACACGTACTCAATTACCGCTTCACTGCGTCCTGCAAGGGTGCGTCCCATTTTAATAATGCGTGTATAACCGCCATTCCGCTCTTTGTATCCTGGAGCGATCTCGTCAAAAAGCTTCTTGATGATCATCTCGTTCGGCTCTCCAAGCACCGATGCTGCGCGTCGGCGTGAAGCAACAGTATTCTCCTTCCCGTAGGTCACGAGACGGTCAGCAAATGAAGCAAGCTCCTTCGCTTTCGCTTCAGTTGTTTTGATCTTGCCCTCAGTGATGAGTGAAATAGCGAGCCCACGCATTAGAGCTGTCCGCTGATCGCGGGAACGTCCGAATTTTCTGTTTTGATTTCCGTGTCGCATAGTTCTGTTTATTCACTGAGTGATACCCCCATTCCTTTAAGCAGGTCGATGATCTCTTCAACGCCTTTAGGCCCAATGCCGTCGAGCGCTAGGATATCATCTTTTTTCTTTCGCACAAGTCCGCCGATGGTGCGGATGTTCGCTTCTTCGAGCGCTGAAAGCGTCCGTGAAGAGAGGTCGAGCGTTTCAATGCGGGTCTTGAGAATATCTGGATCGATCTCCGCCTTCGTTTCCTGCTGTACTGAGGTCTCAGCTTCCTCAGGCGCTGCAGCGCTTTGCTCCTGGAAGCCGATGACCGCCTTCAGCTGGTGGATCATAACCTCGATAGACTGTTCAAGCGCTTCCCGGGGAGACATGGTGCCGTCTGTTTCGATAAAGACGCGCAGACGGTTGTAGTCAGTCCGGTCGCCCACACGCATGTTCTCCACCTCGTAGTTTGCGCGGCGGATCGGTGTGAATACGGCGTCGAGCGCAATGGTGCCGATCTCAACCTTGTCTTTCTGGTGCGCCTCGCGGGGCACATAGCCGAGACCCTGCTCCACTTTCATTTCGATTTCAAGCTCGCCAGTCTTTGCGGTGATCTCTGCGATCGCCTGCTCCGGGCTTAAGATCTCAACCTGTGACGGTGCGGTTATGTCTGCTGCAGTCACCACGCCCGCCCCTTTCTTTTTGAGGGTGATCGTTACCGCGTCAGTGCCATGGAGCGCAAGACGTATACGCTTGATATTAAGCAGAATGGTGATGACGTCTTCGCGGATGCCGTCGAGCGTTGAGAACTCATGTTCTGCGCCGTTGATCTTCACCTGCGTGATTGCTGCACCGGGAAGCGATGAAAGGATGATGCGGCGAAGCGAGTTGCCGAGCGTGTGCCCATATCCAGGATAGAGACCATCAATTTCATAAACGCCACGAAATTCCTCCTCAGTTACGATTCGTGGCTTTGATGGTAGCGCAATGTTTGTCTCTAACATAATATTGTTCTTAATTTTGCTAACTAATGAGCGTAGACGTTATCGGCTGTAGTACTCAAATACTTGTTCAGGATCAAATAGGTTTTCAGCTGGCGCATAGGTTGGAACACCGGTTGTCTTTCCCTCAAGTTTCTTTATGTCGAACGAAAGCCATGCAGGGATCGAGGCTGACTCGAGCGTCTCAGCAAGGTTGGTGAAGATGATCGACTGCTTGCTTCCCTCTCGCACAGAAATAACATCATTCACCTTAACTTTGTGTGAAGGAATGGTCATGCGCTTTCCATTGACAAGGATATGACCGTGCGAGACCATCTGTCGGGCGAATCGGCGTGTCTTTGCAAGGCCGAGTCGATAGACCACGTTATCAAGGCGCTGCTCAAGACGCGTGTATAGGCTCACCACAGGTTGCTCGCTCTTCTCGAGTGCTTCGTCAACGTACCGTCGCAACTGCTTTTCAGTGATGCCGTACGTGAACTGCATCTTCTGCTTCTCAATGAGCTGTCGCTTATAGTCGCTCATCTGGCCAGGCTTTCGTTTTGCAGGGCGGCCCTGCTTAGATTCTGAAAGCGCGAATTTCTGTGTCTGCGTCTTTTCAAAGATAGGAGCGCCGAGACGTTTTGCAATTTTAAATTTTGGTCCGATTTTCATACGTTGTGATTATTAGATGCGGCGAGCCTTAGGTGCACGTGGTCCGTTGTGCGGTACTGGCGTCATGTCGGTGATCTTTGAAACACCGATGCCTTTGCCGGAAAATGAACGAAGTGCTGATTCCCGACCTGCACCGACTCCGCGGATCACTACTTCTGCTTCTTTCATGCCCATCTGGAGCGCTTTGTCTCCGATGATCTCTCCGACCTTTGCAGCAGCAAAAGGAGTCGATTTGCGCGAGCCCTTGAAGCCGAGCGCACCGCTGCTTGCAGCCATCACTGTATTGCCCTTCGTGTCGCAGAGCGTCAGGATCGTGTTATTGAATGTGGCGAGGATGTTGAGGCGTCCATTGACCACTTTCTTCTTTGGAATGCGATTGAGTGCGCGAGATGTGCCGCTGACATCTGAACCGCCTCCCTTCTTTATGATTCGTTTCTTACCCATAGGAAAATCAATTGATTTCTAACAAATATTAAGTCTTTTCGAGCTTACGCTTTCCAGAACCCATCGTCTTCTTAACACCCTTGAGCGTACGGGCATTGGTCTTCGTCCGCTGGCCGCGGGACGGAAGCCGCTTCGCATGACGCGAACCGCGATATGACTGAATGTCCTTCAGCCGCTTGATGTTCGAGGATACCTGACGCTTGAGTTCGCCTTCAATAGGAAATGCTTCGATCTTCACTCGAATAGCATTCTCCTGTTCTGTTGAAATATCTGTCGGCTTTGTGAATTCCTTGATGCCGAGCTCCGCGAGAATAGACTTCGCACGAGCATAGCCAATACCATGAATAGCGGTGAGACCGTACTCGAGGTGTTTGTCGTCTTTGATGGTGATACCTGCAATACGCATATTGATACTTTAACCTTGTCGCTGCTTATGTCGCGGCTTCAACTTATTAATAACGTACACACGACCTCGTCGGCGAACGATTTTGTCGTCTGGACTCATTTTTTTAACTGATGATCGTACTTTCATAATTTTTAAAGGCGTTTTGTTATCCTCCCCTTGCCTCCGTATGGATCAGGAACAATGGCAACCTTGTCTCCGACAAGCACCCGGATCCTGAATTTGCGCATTTTTCCTGCAAGGTACGCAATTTGCTTTTCTCCTGTGCCGTCCAGTACTACGCGAAAAAGCGCATTTGGAAGCGCTTCCTCTACTGTTCCGTAGACGAGGTTATCTTGTGATTGATCCATTAAACGTGCCAAAGTCTAGCAAAAGAAGTCGATGGCGTCAATAGTATGGAGCTATTCCGTGGCTTCAATGATCTCGATAATCTCGATCTCGTCCATATGCGTCGGGAATGTGGTCTTCCAGAACGGCCGAATGACTGCGTTTGCCCGCTCAATCGCCGGATATGCCCCGAGAATACCGGTAAGTGCGGTCTTGTTGGCATTGACGAGATCGGCCTTGAGCTTTTCAACGTCATACGTCCACACGATCTGCGGTTTGCCGGTAAGGTTGAACGAAAGCGATGTGGCATTGCTAATATCTGAGGAAGTTGTGGTCGCGTCGGTATAGCTGAAGGCAAAACTGCTGTAATCGCTGATGCGAACGGGAGCTTTTTCATATCCCGGGATCGTCGCCTGTGCGATGAATGCAGCGAAGGCATCTTCCTTGAAAAGCGGTACGCGCAACAGGACTTTCTCCTTGATGGTCGCAAGATTCTCGCCGTACTCAACCGAAGGCAATGATTCGTAGGTGAAGGTCACCGCATCTTTGAACATGACAAAGCCGGCCGGCTTCTCGGCGTCCATTCGCCCCAGCAGTGAGTTGCGCAGTTCCGTGCGAAGCGCCTGTTGTGCGACCTGGAGCTCGTCCTCATCAATGATGAATTTCATGCCGTTGAATCCCCCGGTAAAGTCAGAAGTCGATTCCGCATAAATAGTCGTATATTCCGGCTCGCCCTTGAAGCCGGGAACGGTGAATGTGCTCGGGCCGATATTGTACTGTTCGCCCACTTCGTCCGCATATACTTCAGCTGTAGTCACCCCCGGGACTTTTGTGTCACCGTCCATCGTGTATCCGGGCACGATAGCAGGATCCTTGATCTTGAAGATAAGCCCGTCGGGAGATTCGAAGCGGGTGTTGGTGACCAGACGGATCGGCTCTGTCTGCTGTGCGTTATATATGAAAATAGTGCCGAGCGCCTGAGACGCAACCATCTCCTGGCCTGAGGCGGTCACCTGACGTTCCCCTTCCGCCTCGAGGATCATGATCTCATAGGGCAACTCGTCTGCTGATGCAACCTTCTTCGCTTCAAAGACAGCATTGACGTTCGGCTCGCGGTGCTTCGGGTATACGGTCACATCAGCTCCGCCCATCAGTGCGCTCGCCAGCACTCCGCCGCCGACCACTAGCACAAAAATGATCACAGCATACAGGAGCGATTTGTTCTTCTTCTTATTTCCATCCATAATGCGGATGCTCATCGCATCCTCGGCTTCTTCTTTGGGCATCTGGAGAGGTCTTTCCTGAGCTACGGGCGTTTCCTGAGGTGCAGGAGTTCGGCGTTTTCGTGGTGTTGCTGGACGAATATCCTGTAAATTCCACTTTTGTGTCATGATCTTAGTATACCTATAAGCTCTTAAAAATCCTACCGCGCTCTGTGCAAGAAATAAGCATTATTTTTCCAGCCGCAGGTCGGCGTATGACTCACGTGTGTGGAAATAATAGGCGGAGAGGGCAAGCGCTGTATCCTCCATTTTTGTATCGCCGAGGAGTTCAGAAGTGAAGTGGTGCACGGTATGGTTTGATGATGTTGCCTTCTTCGCACCGTCCTTCAGATGCTTTGCAAAGAATTCCTCAGTGCGTTTCGACGTATGCAGAAAAAGTGACCGCGGGATGGAAAGCGCATCGCCGGTGCGTTTGAACAGATCGGCTATTTTAGCTTCGTATGCATCAGAAATATCCATGACTTCAGCGAACTGGCTGTCGCTGAAATGGGCCTTCAGCTCCTCCTCTCCGTTCTTGAGCGTCGCAAAAGCCTCCTCTTTTGGGATACCGGTTGCGACTGCGATCTCACGTGCAAGACTGTACATGCCAAACGGCGTATGCGTGGTGTGCCAGAGCACATTGTCGCGCACGATCCCTATTTCAGTCGCTTCGTTGGTGACATCGATCAGACAAATCTCCGACGTGTCGGGATGCAGATCCTTCAGTACCCGGTAAAACAAATACATGAACGAATAATACTCAATGGTGACGCGCGGAAGTATCTTGTGTATGGAGTCCTCCAAAGTAAGCAGTATTTTTTCCTGTGCGACGGCGCTTATGTGTGAAAGCTCAATAGCCGTGGCAGTCTTTCCCTCAGGCTTCTCTACCGAATAACCGTTGAGCTGCACGTTTACCGAAGCATCGGTGATCATGCGCAAACCAAGGTCAGAGACAAGCTGTCCATCGACAGTCGTCTCGAGCGTCTGCTTCCGCGCGGTTTCAATGAGCTGGCTCATGAGCGGTCGATTTACTTCAAATCCGTGCACGTTCTCATAGCTGATGGTCTTGGTTATGGTATACGACCAGGGGGCACAGAGAGCGACCTGTACATGGCGAATGCGCATATGAGGATCATGCGCATGGAGCGATTTCAGGCCGGTGCTCCCCAGGACAAGCAGCGCATTCACCACTGTCGTGCAGATATCACGGAGTGATTCTTCAGCATGCGCGGTGTCCTTGATGCGCATATACTCACGGTAGGTCCAGACCACATCCATGACGTCGGTCTCATTGTTGGAGACGACTATAGCGATGCCCACGCTCCCTGAGCCGATATCAATGACAGCTCCGCACTCAGTTGGTGGCACTTTCGAAGAAAACAAGGACATTATGCATACAGTATACCGCATCGGTATGTTTAGCTCGCGGTGCTTTTATCCACGCTGGACATGAACTCTTGCAGCATCATGATACTGCAAATGCTGTTAAAAAGTTGCGAATATCTTTTTATCCTGTGTTTCAATTCTCACGACACCTCCATACGGCATAGGTATTTGTGGGTCGGTATGTCCGAAGTCCATATTCTGGACAATAGGTATGTGTGGATTGTACTTCCGGACGATATCTCTGATGCACGTTCTTTGTTCTTCACGATACCTCGCTTTTTCATTGACATCCATCTGTTTGTCGAATTCCCAAGCTTTTGGTCTTCCGACCAGTATGCCTTTGATCTCGGCGAGAATACCGCGCTCGCCAAGAGCCCGCATCACCCGCATCACATACGCGGATGAGGGAATCTCCTCAGAAGTTTCAAGCATAAGCACAATATCCCTGAACTGCGTGAGGGTCGGGACAGGCACGCCGTTGCGGAGCATTTCATCGATCGATTCAATACAACCTCCCCACAGGAGCCCCGATCCCTGTGCGGTGCCATCCCAATCCCACCCGCTGTTTGGTTCATAGACACGACGCTGTGACAATAAGTGACGATCC
Organism: uncultured Candidatus Saccharibacteria bacterium; assembly: GCA_964552045.1. Classification (GTDB taxonomy): domain Bacteria; phylum Patescibacteriota; class Minisyncoccia; order Phycocordibacterales; family UBA918; genus OLB19. Next base: position 59,063 of record CAZKFF010000005.1, read on the forward strand.
TCCCAGCTGTGCCCCCGATCGTTGTATTCCTCTGATGCGGTCAGCTCGATCTCATCGCTTTCGAAAAGCGCGTGCTTGATATAGGAGATGGTGAAGTCATCCATGTGGCCTTGCATCGCAAATTGGGTGAAAAGCGCTGCACCGTAATATGAAGGAATCCCATTGAGGAATAAAAAATTGCAGAAATGCGAGTTATCGCTGAAACCAAAAAAAGGTTTTGGATGCTGTACAAAGACGTCAGGATGCAGATATTTGACGTATGTGACCTGATCATCACCGCCAATCGAACTGATCACTGCTTTTATGCTGTTGTCATTGAACGCGGCGATAAGATCATCCGCCCGCTCCTGTGTGGTCGCGTCGATCTTTGCAGTGGCTGGAAATGGGACTGGCACAAGACCGAATACGTCGCGTATGCGCTGCAGACCTAATGCATATACATGCGGCCATCTTCCTGGGGCGGCATATGAAGGCGAGACTATCGCTACCGCGTCCCCCGCTTTTAGTTTGGTGAGTGTTTTCATATTATGGATTCATACTCCCGGTTCGGTAGTGAGTCTCTGCTTCACTTGATCCAAGATTCACCCGAGTTGCTCAGACAACTGACTCCTTACGTGCGTTGTCCCATCCAATATTATGTTTTCATACCCCATGAGTATAACAGAGCGATTTCATTATGCTTTCACTCGCCCCGTGTATAGTACACACCAGAGGCGCAACAGAGCGCGGTCGATCCTTACCTCAACGACGCGTTGTTTAGGTACTTATAAGTACAGTCACATATTACGGGCCTTACTTAATGCACTGCTTATGAAAACCACCACCCTTTCAGCTGTACCGGATTCTTATATGCACGAAACACAATTCAACATGACGCAATCTCAGGCTATCCCTTCGGCCTCACATACCTCAGTTTCGACAATTCCCTTATATGACATACTCGCGACAGGTGTCTTCCCTTTACAAAGCTGGTATGGAACACAGCAAGCTGCTATGTATGACATTCACCCCTTGCAGTATCAGCCGATGACTCACCTGTCCGCTATCGCACCCGATACTTCACCGTTCGTGTGATTGGACTTGCAAGTAGAGCCTCTAAAACCACACCCGTCCTCATGCAGGGCGGGTGTGTTGCCTTTTTCCATCCTACGTCCTATAGTTTTACTGTTGAGTAAGCATACGGAGGAGAGATGCAGAACCAACAGTTGGCAGGAGATATCAAAGAAAGCAGACCGGATTCCAGACCGCCGGACGACTGGCGGAAGCTCGGCACTGGCCCCTTGCGCCACACGACCCCGAAGGAGCGGAACCATCGCAACCGGGGCATGGCCTCGAACACCGACGGGTGGAAAGAGAGCATTCGCGAAGATCGCGACTGAGCGCTCCGACCACACAGCAAGAGACGCGCCATCAAAGCGCGTCTCTATTAGTTTTCATTGTTAAGATAGGAGATAGCTAAGTGACTGATTGATCAACGATTGCAACAGTTACGCGAGGTCTTGCATTACTGCCATCCGTAAGGATAATCTCATATTTAAATCTAAATCTATAGAGCAACCATTTGAGGCGATTAGACCGGTACGTCAAGGTGACTTCAAGGAAAGCAGAATTATCTTGGTATTCATTGTTAAGCAACTTATTAATTCCAGTCTCATTAATCATTCCAAGCTCAAACGTAGGTGGTTGAGTATCCTTCGGGAAGACGTAGGCATGTATATCTTTTGCCGCATGATAAAGTTCATCCCCAATTTTAATCGCCACGTCTTCCTTTTTGGCAGAAAAAAATGTCGGTACTGAGCCAAGGTTTATTACACGAGCTAAGAAAATGAAACTTCTATTTCTCTCAATAACCTCAATATCCAATTTTAAATATGGTCTCCTTCGAAAATAATATTCAAAAATTGCCAACACAAGTGCAATGACTGCTGTGATTGCAGAAATCCATTCAGGATTAAATGGCTCAGTTTCAATTCTTTCAACACAGTGAGATACGTAATAAAATGCATCCATAGTACTCCACTACTATAAAAGTTTATTCTAAAATTCCTTTTATACGTCGTACACCCGCTGAAGAAGCCTCTTCCTTTGCAATACGGAAGTGACCGCTTTTGGCTATTTCACTAGTGTTCTCAACATGCGGACCGCCGCAGAACTCAATGGAGAATGCGTTTTCGAACTGTGGATTCTCTATGGTAGCTCCAACTGGGCCAATTGAATACACCGAAACAACATCCGGGTACTTTGCGTTGAACTCGTGCTCCGCGCCGAGTTTCTCCGCTTCTTCCTTTGGAAGCGTCGAACGCAGGACCGGAAGCGATGCGTCGATCTTTTCGTTGACGATACGCTCAACTTCAGACTTTTGTTCGTCAGTCATTTTAGCGTCGTGCGAGAAGTCAATACGCAGACGCTCTGCGGTGATATTGCTCCCTTTTTGGTGCACATGGTCGCCCAAGACGTGCTGCAGTGCCGCAAGCAAAAGGTGATGTGTGGTATGAAGCCGGGTGGTCTCCTCTGAAGCATCTGCAAGGCCTCCCTTGAACTTCTGTTCAGCGCCTGCGCGTGACTTTTCTTTATGCTCTTCCATCAGTGCGGCAAATTTCTTGAGGTCAACATCGAGTCCGCGTTCTTTCGCTATTTCTACCGTGAGTTCGATCGGGAAACCGTATGTGGTGAAGAGCTCAAACGCGCGTTGTCCGCTTATGTACTGCTCGGTGTCAGCAGTTTGATCAAGCACCTTCTTCCCTGTTGCCTCGTCGATATGTGTTGTTGCAAGGATGCGCAGCGATGTCTTGTTGAATTCCCGCAGGCCGTTCGCAAGCGTTCGGCGGAAGTTCTCCTCCTCCTGCGCGATAGCGTTGGTTATTTCCTCGTGCTTCTCTGCAAGATTACTGTAATGCTCCTTGTAGGTTTCGATCACGCTCGATGCAAGTTCCTTCAGCGTACCCTCCGTAATGCCGAGCACATCAGCAAAGCGCACGCTGCGACGCAAAAGCCGGCGCACGAAGTAACCTTGTTCGCTGTTTGATGGCATGACTCCATCGCCGATCATAAACACCGCCCCGCGGATGTGGTCGGTGATGACGCGGAATGCGACGAGATTGTCCTCGTACTTCTTCCCTGAAAGCTCCTCTATCTGCACAACGACATTCCACAGCAGGTCGATCTTGAAGACGTCCGGATCTCCCCCTTTTGCTGCGACGATGCGCTCAAGTCCGCCGCCAAAGTCCACATTTTGCTGCGGTAGCTTCGCAAATGATCCGTCCTCCTTCTTGATGTATTCGATGAAGACTGAATTGCCGATCTCGAGGAATTGCCCGGAATCGCTATTTGGATGCGGTTCCTTATCCTTGAACTCCGGATGTGTAGCATATTCCGGTCCAAAGTCATAGAAGACCTCACTGTCCGGACCGCCGATCTCTCCAACCGGCATCTTTGCCGGTTTGCCGGAGCGGCTCCACCAGTTCTTTGACGCGTCATAGTAGAAGATACGTCCCCCCTGCATGCCGACCTCGTAGCCGTTCTCCTCGCTTCCGATGAATACATCCTTCGCATCAATATTCTTCTCTGCGAAGAGTTCCTTCCATGTTGCAACTGATTCCTCGTCGCGGGGAATGCCGAGTGACTCGTCTCCGGCGAACACGGTGACGTAAATGCGCTTTGGGTCCAGTCCGACCTCATCGGTAAGGAATGTGAAGAACTGCCGTAGCTGTTCCTTTTTGAAATAATCGCCCAATGACCAGTTGCCGAGCATCTCAAAGAAGGTCGTGTGGCGATTGTCCCCCACTTCCTCGATATCCTCGGCCCGAAAGCACTTCTGCGAATCTGTCAGACGGTTGCCCATCGGATGCGGTTCTCCCATGAGGTACGGGATCAGGGGCTGCATACCGCTTCCGGTAAAGAGCGTTGTTGGGTCATTCTCAGGGACAAGCGCCGCAGAGGGTATGACCTCATGGCCATGGTGCTTCATGAACTGCAGATATTTTTCCCGAATTTCGTTTCCACTCATAGATATAAGGCTAAAGTAATCACAGGAATATAGCAAAAAAAGACGGGTATGGTAAGAGGGTGCCGGGGCTTCTAAAAAATCGGCTCCCGGTTTCCTTTTTTGAGGAAGTAGCCCTCGAGTGAATAGCGGTCATAGCCATAGAAGAGAAAGGCGATCGGGATGCCAATGAGAATGATATGCGGCCAGACCACTTCGCCAAAGTAAATGAGCGAGAGGAAGAGGAATACGTTTATCATAAGAGAGGTGAACCGTATTTCAATGCCAAGGATAAAGAAGATACCGAACAAAAGCTCAATGATCGCCGCACCGAATACGATGAACTCAGGCGCGAACGGAAAGACGTTCACGAGATCGAACTGGTTGACTACAGCCAGTGCAAGCTGGTTATGGAAGAACTTCGCATAGACCGACGCGTAAATGAGAGAGAATCCGAATGATACACGCATGATGAGGAACGCATATTCGCCGAAAAGCCTGCTCATCTTGTCCCAGAAACGGCGTATGTTGCGAAAGATAGCGTGTTTATAGGTCGTATCGAGCGACAACTTGTGACTTCCAACCAGGAGGAGCACCAGAAGCTCACCGAAATAATTGCTGTAGGTAAACATATATGTACCGTACTTCACTACCCCGAACGCAAAAAAAGAAAGCGCGAGTGTGGCGAAGATACGCGTGCCGATGCCGAATATGAATCCGAGCCCTGTAAGCATGAAGACCACCTGTACCCAGATTTCCTGTCCAGGGAACATCTCTGAGAATGGAAGCTCCGGTCCAAATAGGGCTCCGAAGTAGCCGCAGGCGGCAAAGCCGAGTCCTGCGACTACACGCGCGATGAAGGGCGCATAGTGCTTCATCCTGACCAAGAGCGGGTCGAGTTTCATCCCTAATTTACTGGAGATGGAAATAAAGAAGACGGTGACAATGAGGAAGCAAACGATCGAGCCCCAAAAGATCGTCAGATAGGTGTTGTTCTGGAATATCTCCACAAAAGAAAATGGAGCCGCTGCAGTCGCCTGTTCGATAGTTTCTTTGGAGAGCACATAGACCTCATGCGCATCAGCGACGTACGGAGCAAAAAGAACACAGCCAAGGAGATACAAAACAGAAAAAGCGGAGATATAACGGCTCATACGCAGCAATGAAATCATTGTCGCGTTATTCACTGGTTTTGACAAGCCTTGAGAGTGCCTTTATTTCTTTCGATTTTGATGCGACGGGACCAGCTGCGGCAATGATGAGCTTCGAAAGATCAAGATGTTTCTTCAGTGCTGCATTGACCTCTGCACGCGTGACTGCAGAAAGCTGCTTTTTATGCTCTGTCATCTGCGCGAGCGACATACCCTTTATCTGGTATGCATGCACATCAGCGGCAGCTTTCACTGCTGAATCCTGAAGCAAAATCCGGCCAGTTTGCAGGATGGTCAGAAAACGCTCATATTCGGTCTGGGTAATTCCCTTTTCACGGATGATGCGTATTTCACGCAACGTCGAGGTGATGCCTTGCACGACTTTATCCGGTGCAAAGAAGGTCATGATGCGCCAGTAGCCGTACTCAGAGAGCGTCACCGTCTCGGTACGCGCGTAGATGCCATAGGTAAGACCCTCTTTCTCACGAACGGTGCTCATGAGTCTGCCTGCGAATCCTCCCCATTTCCCAAGCACCTGCAGGCCAAAGACGAATGCGTAGTATTCCCTGCTGTCGATGTACAGCGGCAGCGGTCCGCCAATGCTGAGCTCGATGTTCTGCTTGCTCGGAATGGAGTGGAGGATGATGCTCCCCTTCTGCACCGTTTTCGGTGCGTGCGGGGTCGTCCGTTTTGTGGCATCCGCAAAAGTATTGCGCAAAACATCGAGGAACTCAACGCTCTTCTTCTGTGCCTGTGTGTCGGACACGAGTGTATATATCCAGCGGTTTGACAGCGCATTGTCATGGAATGCATGCAATTCCTTTTTGGTGATCTTCGGCAGTTCCGCAATGATCTCATCAAGCGGAGCTGCGTATCTGCGGTCAGAAGTGCCGTACAAGGAGTTTCCAAACAGCACCATGGATTGTGCCTTCGCATCTTCCTTCAGCTCATGCAGTTCGTTGGAGACGAGCTGTTTGATGCGCGAAAGCTCATGCGCGGCAAAAGTTGGTTCGATGAGCATTGCACGGACCAGTGAGAGCACCTTTTGCCGGTGCGTATCAAGTGAAGTGCATGAAATGTTCAGCATACCGTCCTGCATACTGACAGTGATGTTCGCACCGAGCAGATTGATCGCATCAAGGAACGCCTCACGCGTATACCCATTACAGCCGGCAAGCAGCGCCTTAGAGTATATGAATTCAAGCGCCTCTGTATGTGCTGAACGCCCCTGTGCATGTGTGTCCATGGAGACAATACAGTGAAACGCACGCTGATCGTCTTTGATTATGCTTATGCCCCGGATATTCTTCTGTTCTGTTTGCTGGCAGTGCATATTATTGTTTTCCTATGAAATAGCCGATGGTCATCGTGTTGATGTCAAAGAGCTCATGAGCCTTCTGTACGATGTCCTTCGCAGAGATATCCTTAATGATTGCCTCGGTGTCGAAGTATTTCTCCCACGCACCTGCTGAGACGTATTCGGTGAGTTCCAATGCGACTGTAAGTGAACTTTCGCGTCCGACGAGTTCTTCAGTGAGGATCTTCTGCTGTACCTTTTTATAGTGAAGGGCGATGCTTTTCGGTGTCAGCGCCGCAATAGTCTCCAAAACGAGCTTTTCCATAGCTTCATGACTGATCTTCTTTGAGAGTGTTATATACAGCATTGCCACATTCTTTTCCTGCGTAGGTTCAACCGACATTTCAATTTTTGAAGCCAGTCCTGCATCCACAAGTTTGGCGTAGAGGATACTGTCAGGCCCGTCAGTGAGAATTGTGCTTAACAGCATGGTGGTGAACCAGTCTTTGCCCGGGAAGCCGCCATGTTTCACTCCGAGCGCTACGACATTGGAAACAGCCTGCCGGTGTATCTCTACACGGCGCACTCCCTCCTGTTTCGGTTCGATAACCAACGGCGGCTTTGATGCTTCGCCACGTGTTGCAAGCGCCCCGAAAAAGCGGGCGACTTCCTGCAGTGCCTCCGTCTCTGCGATATCACCGACAATGATAAGTGTGGCATTGTGCGGATCATAATGTTTTGCGTAGAAAGCATTGAGCGTCTCCACTGTATAACGTTCGATATCCTCACGGAAGCCGATGGTCTCATGACCGTACGGATGTGAGTGGAATGCACTCGAAACCATCTCCATGTTGAGTGCAAAATATGGATCGCCGAAATACATATCAAACTCCGAAAGCACGTTGCCACGTTCGGGCGTGAATTCCTTGTCTGAAAGCACTACATCATGCATGCGCTCCGCTTCAATCTGCAACGCACGGGGAAAATACTCCTTGGGATAGCTGAAATAGTACGTCGTGCGGTCTTTCCATGTGGTGGCATTGAGCACACAGCCAGTCTCCCGCTCAAACTGCATCGCGCCTGAATCGACCTTCCGCTTCAGGTCGTGCGTTGTTGGCTTGAAAAGCATGTGCTCAAGCATGTGCGCAAGGCCGGTTTCTCCCACCCCTTCATTGCGCGCACCGACCCTGTAGGTGATGTTAGTAGTGATCACTCCCGTGCCCGCGATCTGCTTGTACAGGACGGTCAGACCGTTCTGCAGCCGGTACTCAGTGATATCGCCATAGGTTTGTATGAACGTGTAGCCTTTTTTAGAAGCGCTCTTTCTCTTCTTTTGTTCTTTTGACATCAATTATGAAATTCTTATATTCTTCAAATACATGGTTGAATTCATGAATGATATCATTTTTCAAATTTCTGTTCAGCGTATTGCTGATCTCCTGATACATGAGCATTCTGTCTTCTAACGCTCCCTGGAAATCAGCAAGGAACCGGGGATGGTCATCAAAATATTCCTCAACAATGGAACGCATGTTGTGTATCTTGTCTGCAGCTGCAATGACCAACGCTTCAGCAGGCGCCCCTTTCAGTTGCTTTGCGTATGCCTGCTTTCGCTCCTTCCAACTCAGGTTGCGATAGCGTTCATCCTGTGGCTCTGATACGGCTTCAACGAGTTCCCGAACACTGCCGCCGAAGTCCTCCTGCAGCTCAAGCGCGGTGTAGTCAGTGTCTTCGAGCGTGTCGTGGAGCAGTGCCGCGATGACCACGTCCTCGTTGTCTGTATAGTCAGCAGCAATAAATGCAACGGCAAACAAATGGCTGATATACGGGATGGGCACCGTGCCTTTGCGGACTTGGTCCTTGTGCAGAATGGTTGCTGCACGGAGCGCCTGTTCTATACGATAGGAGTACATATCATATTATTTTTTGTATCTCGGCATAGAGGGAATGCACCTCATTCCCGAGTTGCCGCAGAACCATTTTCTTGGCAGAGATATTCCGTTTGAGCTCCTCAGCGATGCGCAATGCTCGCTGTGCCTCTGCAACTTCTCTTTCTTCCTCTGGGGTCTTTGGCTTCGAATGCACTATTCGTTCAAGCTCGTAGATCTGCTGCACTGCAGCTTCTTCCTCACCGATCTGGCGAACAAATTCCTGCACCTGGGACATGAGCATGCTGACTCCCTGTGATTGCAGACGGAAATTGCTGTTGGATTCCAGCCGTTCAAGATTTCGTTTAAGACTATTGAGATCAACCATAGATAATAAAAACAAGTTACTCTTTTCAGCTCCTACTATACCATGCTCATCCGTGAGAAGCTCACACCGATACGTCATTTCCGATACAGCGCTTGGAGTTTCTTTCCGCACGCCTCACGGTACGGACAATATTCGCAGCCGTCCCCGGACGGCGGATATATATCTGAATCAAGGCATTCTTTGATCTTCAAAAGTGTTGGCTCTATCCACGAAGTATCACCTTCGCAGGGTACGAGTGTCGTATCGAACACGAGCTTGTTGTCGAATTTCTCTTCAGTTCTCAGCGCATTGGCGTAGACGAAATATCCTGTTTTGTGCACATTAAAGCCGTTCTGTTCCAAAAGCCACTGATACACACCTATCTGACGGCGGTATTGGCCCTCCCACGCTGAATCCTCCAACGAAATGATCTTGCCGTCCTTTGAGGTCGATTTGTAGTCGACGACGATGAGCTTACCGCTGCTGTCCTGCCAGACGTCATCAATTGCTCCGCACACGGTAAGTTTGGTACGGTCATGCACATGCGCAATGCCTTCGAAGTTGTCGCGCCACACATCCATGTGCTCGTGCTTGAATGGGACCGCATCAATGCCATACTCGTCCATGATCGGGTGTCGTTTTCCTGTTCGGCGATATTCATCGAACTCTTTCTTAAAAAGTTCATCAACGGCGATGTTGAGATTGAACGACGGCATGCCTGGACGCTTCGTGCCGAGCTTGTTATCGAGGTAGAAGCACCGCGGACATTCAATGAAAAAATCTATCTTCGAGCGCGAAAGCCGCCATTTAACACCTCCATAGTTCCAGTCTGCTGATCTGTTTGGATTGTATTTCTTCGTATACGTGCTCATGTAGTGTAGTATACCGCACTCTCCACCGGACAAAGAAAAAAGCCTGGGATCAGGCTTTTTTCTCTGAATGTACGGAAATTATTTCTCGGAAGCGATAAATGTTCCTGCGATGCCCTCCTGCATCACATCGTTTGCAACATTGAAGATACGGTCGCCGTTTTCGCTGAAGAATACGATCGCGTAGGTGCTGCCGCCCTTCGTAGCCCGCTGGAGGATGATCTCCTGTGGCACAAGGCCCTGTTCCTTGCTGAACCGTGCTACGCCGAGGATGCCGCCGAGCTGTCCATCAACATAATCGCGGACACCGATCCATCCCTCGTCACTTGGAAATGTAGCACTCTCCAACGCGACTGTGCTTCCTGCAGGCTGGTTGGATACCTGTGCTGCCCCGTCGCCTGTCTGCATGACTGGCTGTGTCTCCTCTACAGGGGTTTCTGTGTCGTCAGTGCTGGTGGCGTCACCCTCTGTGTTGCCGGTATTCTCTTCTGTAGTTGTAGCATTCTCTTCATCTGCGGTGTTGGTATTTGGTGTCACACCATTGAATACCCATACGAGGAGTCCCCCGATGAGAAGACCCGCTGCAAATGCGACAATAGTCTTCTGATTTTCTTGCTTCTCTTGTTCTGACATACAATAACTCTGAATATGCTTATATACGGAAATTATAACACAGCAGAAATTGACACAAGCCTTGACAATTAAGGCTTTTATAGACGCGTGCTGCAGAGCTTTCCGGCCTCTTCGAGTACAATATCCATTCTTTTCTGGCTGATATGCGCATGGCGAAGAAGATGTGGTTTAGCTATCAGGTCGCTGCAGACGATCACTCCCCTGTCGATCAGCGCACGTTTCTGCGACTGGCTCAAGCTCTGTAACACGGTGATTGGATATAGTCCGCTCGTCTGTATACGGTCATGTAGATTGTTCTCTTTGGGATAATCCCATGACAAGAGCTTCAATCCGCTGCATTCTGCATATTTCTCCGCTGTGGTGGTGAATTTGGTATTCGTCACCACCAAAAGCTCCGTGATGTCACACACCGCATCATTGCAGATACGCGTATGCTGCAGATCATAGAGACGGGCAAAGGAATACAATGTCACCTGAAGGTCGGATTTGATGCCTGGATGCGCATGAAACTTTGCTTCAGCGACAAAACTATGGTCATCTTTGTATGCCGCCACATCGAGCTCATGCTCAGCGCATTTCCCCTGGAGGATGACCCGTGTTTTTGTCGTATAGCCCTCGTGCGCGAATAGCCGGGCGAGGAAATCCTCGAATGGAAAACCGGTCGGGCCAAGATTGAATAAAGCTCTGCGAAGCGAGTAGCGCGCAGCAACGATGGTCTCACTGTTGCGCAATAGTTCAAACGCATGGCGGTATATTTCCTGAGTACCAATGCCGTCGTGCAGCACGGCTTCAACTTGCGCAACGATCGAAGTGATCTCTTCTTGCGTCGCTCCTGAACGCTGCAGTGAGTTTTTCAGCTTTTGTACATCAAACGGCTCAATAGTTCCGTCAGTCTTCACGACATTAAATGACATCACGCAATGATACCACCTCCGATACATCTCGTTCCATCGTATAGTACACACGATTGTCCCGCGCTCACTGCTTCGCCTTCTTCAATGAAGCGCAGCTGCAGCTTTCCTTCACCAGCCGGCAGCACCTCACAGATGCTCGGCTTTTGCCGGTAGCGGGTCTGGACAGAAACACGGTCTCCCTGTTTTGGAGTCCAGGCGATGAGATTGACGGCGTTGAGCGTAAGTATGCTTGCCGTGGACTGGACAGGTTTTTGTGCACTTACGGTGACAGTGTTCGTTTCCATGTTACGTGATACGACATACATGGGTACACGCTTCGGATCATCGTTGGTAAGTGTAAAACCGTGCCGCTGTCCTATGGTGTATACCAATGCGCCGTCATGCGTCCCAATGACATCACCTGCTTCGCTGAGAACCTTTCCTTTCTGTAGTTGCGTGTAGTGTGACAGGAACTGGGGTATGTCAACTTCTCCGAGAAAGCAGATTCCCTGGCTGTCTTTCTTCGCTGCGGTAATGAGACCAGCATCTTTTGCTTCAGCGCGTATATCCTCTTTGGCAGTGTTCCCGACCGGCAGAAGCACCTGTGCAAGCTGCTCTTGAGTAAGCGTCCACAGGAAGTATGACTGGTCTTTGTTCGCATCAGTTCCGCGTATCAAGGAATAAATGCCGTTTTCATTGATCACCTGCGCGTAATGGCCGGTTGCGATAAAGTCTGCGTTATGTTCGCGTGCAAACTGTAGGAAAGCGCCGAACTTCACGTACTTATTGCACATGACATCAGGATTGGGTGTATACCCTGCCTGGTATTGCGATATGAAGTAATCAGCAACATCATCCTTGTATGCCTGTTCCGCGTCGCAGGTGAGGAATGGAATATCGAGCTTTGCCGCCACACGCATCGCATCGAGCCGTTCCTGTTCCCAGTTGCACTGCAGAAAATCCGGGTGCCATACCTTAATGAACACGCCGACAACGTTGTAACCCTCCTTCTTCAGGCGCAGTGCGGCAACGGACGAGTCCACTCCTCCAGACAATCCGACGAATACTGTTTTTGCTGTGATGTGGGTCATACGCGCTACGCTAGCATAGCGTCCGTCAGGCTGCAAAGTCTTATTTCAAATGAGTGGCGATATTGCGTTTATGCTGTTCGAACGTCTGTGCGTAATAGAATTCGCCGTCGTCCCCGGTGATGTAGTACATATTGTCCGAGGGTGTCGGATGGAGAACAGCATCTATCGACAGCGCACCAGGATTGCCGATCGGAGTAGGCGTGAGTCCAGCATACAGATACGTATTGTACGGCGTATCAAGCTCCAGATCCTCCGCACTGAGCTCGCTTATCGGTTTATCAAGCACATATCCCACCGTCGCATCGGTTTGGAGCGCCATGCCGAGCGAAAGCCTGTTCTGCAGTATGCCCGAGACCATGCGCATAGACTTCTCGTCATTCGCTTCGCGTTCGATGATTGAGGCGAGCGTGATCACTTCGTATTCAGTAAAAGGTGACTGGTCGATCTCGTCTGCATATGCTGCCATCTCCGAGGCAAATGTCTCGGCAAGGAGCGCAACAAGGTCTGCTGCAGCGAATTCCTCAGGAACGAAATAGGTTTCAGGGAAGAGATAGCCTTCATTATTTTTGGTGAGCTCCAGGAACCTGTCCGTGTCAAAGCCTGAAAGTTTCTCTGCGGCTATGCGTGCAATGTCCTTTCGGGTCACTCCCTCCGGGATCGTCAGGGCGATGTGCGTGTCGTCCACCTCGCTTAATGCGAGCTTGTGTGCTACTTCAAACACACTATGCGGCTTTTCGAATCGGTATGTCCCGGCATATATTTTTGTTGGATCATAGGAATAGGTCAGTATGGCATACAGCAAAAGAGGTGAACGGACGATACCGGCATTCTTTGCTTCCTGTGCGATCTGCTGCACATGCATGCCCCGCTTTATCTGCAGTGTGGCACCGCCTTCAGGCAGAGAGGGTGATGTACTCTGGTACAGCAGGAAAACTGCTCCTGCACAGGCCAACGCAGCGCACAGTGTAATGAGCATGATGAGCAGTTTCCGTGCCTGGGATACCCCTTTGTATGTATGTTCGCGTTCTCTCATGGTGGTCAGATCGGCAGTGTTCCGGTAGGCAAATTGCTCGGCGCTTCCCCTCGTGTTGATGGAACACGGTTGAGCGTCGGCGTCATGGCAACGCGTCCCGGCAAATGGAAGAGAGTCGCCATTTCCTCTGCAGACAGCACTTTGAAGCTCATCGCACCGCTTTTCGGATTAAGCTTGCGGAGTTTGTATTCCTTCAGCTCCTCCTCCTTCAGCGCGGGTATGCGTTTACCAAACGGGTCAGAGAACAGCTTGTAATTGAAGTCTGTCCGCCACCGAACGCCGAGTCCGTTCTGTCCTTTGACCTCGGTCTGTGAAAATGAACGTATCATACGGCTGAAGAGTCCGCCATCGTAGTCGAACGGCTTATGCGAGATATAGACCACGCGACAGGCAAACTCGAACGCGTACTTCGAGGCATTGCGTTCCATGGACTCAACCATCGCTCGCTCGCCTGAGGTCAGACGCGGCATATTTTCGATCTCAATGCCTCCCATTTTCTTCTCATCGCGTCCCATGATCTTGTTGACCTTCTCCATGACACGACTTTCCCAGGTGCCTTCGGCGTGCAGCTGACCGTTCTTGAAGTTCTTATCACGATGCGCAACACAGAGAAACTGTATCCAAAGCTGCTGATTCGGTCTGATACCGGCAAGCATCTCAAGCATCGGGGTCATCGGGTCGTTCTTCTCCTCCTCCTTCGGCATCTTGTCGAGACCGAAGTCAATGTATGTCTTGATCGGATATTCCTCGTCTTTCTTCTTGTTGAAATGGAAACTCATGAATGAAATGCCTTCAAGATTGTTTGGGATCTCTGCCGTGTAATCCATGTTTAGTTTCGTCACCTCAACGCCGGGATATTGTGCATACATGTTGTCGGTAAATCCCTCGACGTTCTTTATTGGAACAGTTGTATAGAAATGCACGTCTCCTCCCCGTGAGACCAGTTCAAAGGTGTACGGTAGCGGCCGTTTGCCGTCGAGATAGGTCTCCATGAGATTGTCAGGGGTTGCTGCATTGTATATTTGCGTAAAGACGAACTCCATTGCTTCTGGAGATTTGAACACCTCCTGCGGCAGCTTTATCTCCATAATGACGCGCCCGCTCTTAATGCTGAACTTTTTACCAACCATCTCCATGTATTTCTCAAAGAAGATATGGAACGTGACATACGGCAACCACAAAGGAGACAGCGCAAACACGAATGTGATCATGAGCGACTGTGGTACATGCACGAACTCCAAAAGGAACACGATGACCACAAAGCCGACTATGACGACTATCAGGCCATAATCGATGTCCTCACTGTTGAGCCATCTGATAGCACCGCCGATGATGGGAATATCCTCTATTTCCATTGCGCATATTGTACTACACAAACGGCACATTCTTGCTTTAAAGAATGTGCCGTTTGTGTACTGTATCTATTACTTAGTCGGCAAGCGTATACATGCCGTTTGAAAGCCGTTTAAAGAGCATAGTGTCCTGGAGGTTCACGACGATCGTGTTGTCCTTGACGTAGCGCTCCTTGCGGACCTTGTCTATGATCTCCTCTCGGGTGAGCGGGCCGTGCTCTTCGAGAATGTCGCGGAGAACATCCTTCACCACTCCCGCTGAGTAACCCCACTCAGTGAGCGCATACAGACCCCGTCCGACCAAAACGAAGCGCTCGTCCTTGATAAGCTCATTGTGGCAGGTTGCCGTGTGCGCCTTCTTGTCGAACAGGCGTTCTATGGCCTCAGCAACTTCGCGGAAGTGCATAGGCGAACCGTGCCGTTTGACCACAAGATACGCGTAGTCGCGGATGCCCTTGACGCGGACGTTCGGGCTTGATGCGTGCCCCCACTCTCCGAGCGGATTGGCGCTGATGTCTTTGGAGATCGCAAGCCAGCGCTTGAGCGTTTGTTCGTCATGCTGATCTGCGATATCGATGAGTTCTTCCTTGAAACGTCGGATCATCTCCTCTTCACTGATGAGATCGTCGCGGTTGATACTGTTGTAGAGCTTCACGAGTGCCTTTTCGACGGTGTCAGCGGTCTTCTTTTCTGTGAACCAGCGGTGCGCATAGGCACTGTTCTCTTTGCTTCGATAGAATGGTACACCGGCAACAAGCAGGAAGTAGATATGATTGCGCAGCACTTCGTCCTTGGTAATCTCGTCAAGAAGCACATGCTCAGCGATCAAACCGCCGCCGAGTTGGTCAATGATATTCTGCAGCTCAGCAAATACAGGTTCGAATTCCTTGTATGCCTCGGATTTCTGAATGGATGTGATGCCGTAGTTCTCTATCTGGCGTACGCGTTCACGCGTAATACCGTACGCCTGTCCGATCGACTCAAGCGTGCTTGTTGTGCCATCTGTTCCGAGTCCGTATCGTTTTTCCAGAACATCCCTGGCCCGCTCAGGCAGTGCTGAAAGCAGTTTTTTGGTTACTTGTTTTGGTTTGAATGAAATCATATATGCTTCATAACATTAAATGACGCGTCTCTCCTCTGTTGTGCAATCCCTCCGTGATTGCTATGTTTTATCACGCTACTTGACATCAGTCAATAGTCTGGTGAAAACCTAACCCGTGATGATGAGGTTGATTATCTTTCCAGGCACGTAGATGACCTTGGCAACTGGACCAGTCAGGTGGCGTGTAAAGTCACCGCTTTCCTGTACAGCCTTCACCACCTGTGTCTCTTCGCTGTCTTTTGGAACAGTTATACTTCCGCGCATTTTCCCGTTTATCTGCACCGCAAGCGTCACCTCAGTGTCAATAAGCAGTGCCTCATTTGCTTCCGGATACTGCTGCAGATGAATGGACTCAGTATGTCCGAGTGCTTCCCAGAGCTCTTCAGTAAGGTGCGGTGCAAATGGTGCCAGCAGTCGCAAAAAGGTCTCATAGGTTGCTTGCGTGACACCATCCTTCTCTGCCTGATTGATGAAGATCATCATCGCGCTGATCGATGTATTGAATTTGAACTGCGGAATGTCGTCAGCGAGCTTTGCGATGGTCTTATGCAGCTGCTTGGTCATTTCTGCAGGTTCAGACTCCTTGATGTGTTCAGGCAGTCCATAGACCCGTTCGAGAAACCGCCGGATGCCGGCAATGCCGCCCATATCCCATGGGTAGTTTGCGGTTTCAGCATACGGCCCCATGAATGCGAGATACATCTTTACTGAATCCGCGCCGACGGTCTTTACATGGTCATCCGGGTCAATGACATTCCCTTTTGACTTACTCATCTTGTTGCCGTCCGGACCGAGTACCAGTCCGCGATTGATGCGCCGCTTATATGGCTCGTGCTCAGTCACGTACCCCAGATCAAAGAGAGCTTTCTGCCAGAAGCGTGAATATAAAAGGTGCATGGTCGTGTGTTCCGCGCCACCAAAATAGATATCAATCGGCATCCACGCCTTCTGCGCCTGCAGTGAGGCGAATGCTTCTGTATTTTCGTTGTCGATATATCGCAAAAAGTACCAAGAAGAATCCACGAATGTGTCGAGCGTCTCAACCTCAGGCGTCCAGCCTGTTCCGAAGATCTCCTCGGTGCGCTTTTTCAACGCCTCGCTTTTCTGAAGCGGCGGTACGCCAGTCGGCCGGAAATCGACGTCCTCGGGAAGCGTCCATGGCAGATGCTCAAGCGGGATCGGGTGCGCTACTCCTTCGGGGTCGTAGACGATCGGTATCGGTACACCCCAGTAGCGCTGACGGCCGATCGACCAATCGCGCAGACGGTACGTGTTGGTCATTGTGCCCCCGACCTTTTTTGTTATCTCCCCTTTTGCTTCTTCGGAGTCTATACCGTCGAATTCGCCTGAGTTGGTGAGTGCACCTGCTTCAGCGAACGGAAGGGTCTTCTCACCTTGTACAACCTGTGTTACAAGAAGCCCAAATTTCTGCGCGAAATCAAAATCGCGCTCATCGTGTGCCGGCACGGCCATGATCGCTCCTGTGCCGTAGCTGCCGAGCACATAGTCGGCCACATACACAGGGATCGACTCACCGTTTGCCGGGTTTGCTGCGGTGATGCCTTCGAGCTTTACGCCCGTCTTTTCCTTGGTCGTATCAAGGCGATCCTGTTCGTCTTTCTGTTTTGCAGTCTGTACGTATGCAGATGCATCGGCATAATTTGTGATGTTGCCCTTGTTTTGTTCAATAAGTGGGTGCTCAGGGGCGAGTACAAGATAGGTCGCTCCGAACAGTGTATCAGGACGCGTGGTGAACACCTTCACACTGTCACCCGTTGAGAGTGCGAAAGTTATCTCAGCACCCTGCGAGCGTCCTATCCAGCGGCGCTGTGCTTCCTTGATCGGCTCAGGCCAATTCAAATCATCGAGATCATCTACCAGGCGATCAGCGTAGTCAGTGATACGGAGCATCCACTGCGGCATCTCGCGTTTTTCAATCACGTCTCCCGAGCGTTCGCACGTGCCATCGCTTAATACCTGCTCGTTGGCGATTGCAGTGTTGCATCCTGGACACCAGTTCACGATCCCCTTTCCGCGGTACGCTATACCATTTTTGAAGAATTCAGTGAACATCCACTGCGTCCACTTATAGTACGCAGGATCGATAGTTGATGCGCTCTTGTCCCATGAAAAGGAAGCGCCCATGCTCTCAAGCTGATCTCGCATATGGGCTATATTGCCTTCGGTCCATTCTCGCGGGTTGATGTCGCGCTTGATCGCTGCATTCTCAGCAGGAAGTCCAAATGCATCGAAGCCCATCGGATAGATCACCTGGCTGCCATGCATGCGTCTGTAACGCACATAGATATCCGGAACGGCAAATGCGTGCCAGTGCCCGATGTGGAGGTTGCCCGACGGGTACGGGAGTTCAACAAGCACATATTCCTTTTCTTTTGAGGTATTCCGCGCCCCGGCATTATAGACGCCGCTTTCTTTCCACTTCTCCTGCCATTTCTTCTCAATAGCGATGTTGTCGAATTTCTTATGCATGCAACTATCCCCAAACTTAGTAAGAAGTTTATTATGCTGTATTTTTTCTGTATGTAAAGGAAAAGGCCCTCGGAAGGGCCTTTGGTGTTTGGCGTGACTGCGCGTTACGCTGCCTTCGGCAGCTGTCCCTGCTTGTTGCCGTCATTGACGACAACAAGTGCTGCATATGAAGGTGGGCGATGAGCGCCCTGAACTTTCTGCAGTTCGCACAGGAGGAGATTATTGAGCGCCATATCGTGCGGGTAGCCGTTCCTGACGGCTTTCCCGGCATGACCGATGGCCAGCTCAAGTACTTCCTCTTCAGTTGCACCGAGCTCGGGATACGTATAGTAGCCGTTGCGCGTTGCTTCGCGTATGTAGTCGGCGTAGACACGGAAGCTCGAGCACTCTGCTTTGCGCAGATAGTTAAGCCATCTGTGGCCCAGAGCGAGTTTCTCCGGGTCAGTCGTCATCTTCATATACCGCTCCTTGGAAGAACAAAACAGCCGTCCCCACGGGGAAACGGCTGTTGATTTAAACATATACAGAAAGATTGTCAACTAGAGCGCGCCCTTTGCGGGTTGCTGCACAGTCCGTTCGAAGCAGGTTCGTCCGGTACCGTGGTCCCAGTTGTTGTACGGATTTTTGGCGACGCTCTCATTGAACACGACCTCGCGTTGCCCCATGCGACCGTTCGCTGACTCATACATGAACGAGGCACAGAGCTCGTATGTGTCCTCGTCGGCGATCGTATAGCTGTACGCTTCGCGTCCTTCAGGAGCAACCGGCATACTCGTGCCGACGTAGAGCTCCGCAATGGTTGTTGGAAGGCTTCCATTGAGCTGGTAGTGATCCTCAATGCGCCACTGCATATCGTTTAAGTCATTGACCTGCTGTTCATCAAGGCGCATATCACGCACTTGTGCCGGAGTGTCACTGTTGAGGAATCCGAACACGAGTACAACAACGACAATGACAGCTGAACCGACTGCGAACAACTGTGAGTGTTTTTCATGTGTGTTCCAGTAACCGCGGGCATCCTGGATGTAGTAATAAAAGGCTGCGCCGATGACGACAAGAAGCGTGAGCGCCTTAAAGATGAACCGGAGCGTTATCTCGCCGTTGAGGTAGGTCAGTATCACCGCAACGAGGTCTCCGAGCAGTATGCCGCCGCCGACGAGGAGCGAAAGGTACACGAGCCATTTGGTGAGCGTCAGATAGGTGCCCGTCTCCCTCCTCCGTATCTGATTGACGGTTCGCGTGAGTACGACATAGGTCGGGAAGAACACCAGAAGCATGGCAATGCCGAAGCGAATACCCTGCTGTGCGCTGTTGTACGCCCAGTGGCCCTCTACAGGGTCAGGGTATGTGATATTGATAATGCCAAAAATAACGGCGATAAGCGCTGATAACGAAACGTAGAGTGCGATGAGCGAACCCAACTGCAGTGCGAAATTGCGCGCGGTATTTGATTCCATATGTAATCAGTATGTGCTCTGCTGTAAAAAAGTAAAGCCCGGCGCAAGTGTATTGCGCCGGGCTTTACAGGCAAATGATCAATGCATATCGAAGCTAAAGAGCTCTCAATGTAAAGCTAGGAGCACATGAAATCGTGCAGACACTGCTCCTTCGATTCACCGTTCTGTATCTGTGAGCACAATGCGCATTGAGGAGATGAGCTTGCGTTGTATTGCTGTGTGTGTTTCGCATACGGTACGGGCGCCTCAGCTTCATGCCCCTTTGCTACAAACACGGCAACAGGTATCAGAGCAAGTATCAAAATGCCTATGATAGCTATTTTCGACATAACGGTATTATGTAGTATTCTATACACATATGAAACCCGAGGATCTGAAAAATGCACCCAAACTCTTCTGTGAGAATATCCGCATTGGCCGGTCTCCTGAATTTTTTGCCATCGGCCTTAGTTCCGGAAGCGAAGCCAGTTTCTTCTCGCTTACGCCGCAGCATGCAAAGCGCTTTTTGCAATATCTTTCCTATGAGATCACTGAATTTGAGAAGGAACAGGGTGAGATAGATGCTCCGTGGGTGCCGCACGTCATCAGTCCGGTACAGCGGGCCAATCCGCCGACTGACGCGAGCTGACTACTGTGAGAGATCTTTCGCTACAATAAGATGCAGATGAAAATGCTGCGGAATTGATTTCATGCCCGGAAGCGCCTCAATGACATACATATAGTTCGCATTGAGCTGATTATGCTTAACTACCATCAGCTCCGTTATCTCAGCTTCTGTCAGTTCAGTTTCCTGTACATGCCGCTTAGGGATGAGCATATGATGTACTTCGCTTATCCTGTCGTATGGAAATTCATTGGGAATGATCCGCCAATGGATGAATTCCTGCAATGACGCTTCTGCGCAGAGCACGCAACCATTGTCCAGGTGGCCGTTTTTGCGGTGCTCATCATATGAATCCTGGTTTTCCTTGGATCGGAATGTGCCCATATGCTAGATCATGAATTCAATGACATCGCCATCCTTCACAATGTATTCCTTTCCTTCAGTGCGCAGCTTACCTGCTTCCCGTGCTTTTGCGATCGAGCCGAGCGCTGCCAATTCATTGAATGAGACCACCTGTGCACGTATGTATTTCTTTTCAAAATCTGTGTGAATGGCGCTGCCTGCCTGTGGACCGGTACTACCGATCTTCACTGTCCATGCGCGAGTTTCCTTTTCTCCGGTGGTGAAATAGGACATCAAACCGAGACGGTCGTAGCAAGCACGGATAAGCGAGCCGATCCCTGAATCTTGTGTGCCGTATTCGCGCCGGAACTCATTTTTCTCGTCTTCATCAAGGTCTTTAAGCTCGTGTTCAATACCGGCATCGACAGTGACATATTGAGCCTCGGTCTCCTCAAAGAATGAAATGAGCTCCTTCCACCGATCGTCGTTCTGCTCATCCAGATTGTATGAGCCCTGCTTTTTATTGCAGACATACAAGAACGGCTTCATTGTCAAAAGATGGAGATGCCGCACGATCTTCAGTTGTGCTTCGGTATACGAAAATGCATTCGCGAGCTTTCCAGCCTCCAGATGCGGCAGCAGCTGCGAAAGAAGGTCTTTTTCAGCGATTGCTTCTTTGTCTCCGCGTTTTGCATCCCGCTCCACATTGCCAAGCCGCTTTGCGACCGTTTCAGCGTCTGCAAGGATAAGTTCAAGGTTGATAACCTCAATATCGCTTAACGGGTCCACTCCGCCCTGCACATGGTGTATATCCTCGTCTTCAAAGATGCGCACAACCTCAGCGATCATATCTGTCTCGCGGATATTTGAGAGAAACTTGTTTCCGAGCCCCTCACCGGCAGCGGCCCCTTTCACCAACCCGGCGATATCAACGAATTCCACAACAGCCGGAATTGTTTTTTCAGAGCCGGATATTTCCGAAAGCCTCTGGAGTCTTCCGTCAGGCACGGCGACAATACCCACAGACGGATCAATGGTGCAAAACGGATAATTCTCTGCGGGGACAGCATTTTTCGTGAGCGCATTGAACAGCGTCGATTTGCCGACGTTTGGAAGCCCGACGATACCCACAGATAAAGACATACAATCTATTGGAATGAATAGCTTAGCAGAAAAAAACTGATAGACAAATTATGCGGATTTGATGAGCGGAAGCGAAATAGTGAAAGTTGAGCCCTTGCCAAGCATGCTTTCGACCTCGATCGACCCCTGGTGATACTTCACGATCTCGTTGCATATGTATAAGCCGATACCGGCTCCTTTGTCGGCGTAGTCATCAGCGTGATTCACCCGGTAGTAGCGCTCAAATATCTTGTCGAGGTTCTCTGGAGCGATGCCCATGCCGTAATCTTGCACCTGCAGATATGCATTCTGCTGATCATGATACACGCGGATGATGATGTCGGTATCAGCGCTTGAGTAGCGCATAGCGTTGTTGGCCAGATTGGTAATGACCTGTGACAGACGTTCCTGGTTGCCGTTGACGTACACTGACTTCTCACCCTGAAAGATAATGTTCCGTTCATTGATGAGCGAAAGTTCTGAAACTACTTTCTTAGCGCAGGTGCATACATCAATAGCGGTGATCGGGAAGGCTGTCTCATGTGAACGGAATTTTGCCATATTGAAGAGATCAGTGATGAGTACGCTGAGCTTATCGACCTGATTGCTTATCTCGTTGACTGATTCCAGCAGTTCTTCCTTGGTTGCTCCGTCCCTGATGGATGACTGCAGAAAGTTCGCATACAGCTTCATGATCGAAAGTGGTGTTTTAAGCTCGTGCGCAACCATGCCAATAAAATCATCCTTCTTCTGCTCAAGCGCTTTGAGTTCGCTTATGTCAAGTGCAAAACAGACGCCAAAACTGATGATGTCATCGAACGCTTCAGCGCCGACCAGCACCGGAACAACGTGGCCGTCCTTATGGATATATTCCTTTTCGAAAGGGACGATGCTTTTGTGCATCAAAAGCTCACTCATTTTTTCAATATCAGCTGTATCGTACTTGCTCGGGCTAATGGCCGACCATTTGAGCATCCCATTATCGATGTCCTCCTGGCTGTATCCAACCATCGACAGGAATGCGTCATTTGCTGAAATGATGGTGTCCTGGAAATCAGTCGCTGCCAGACCGAACATATTTGAATCGAAGAGCGCCTTGTAGCGCGACATGACCTCCGCAATAAAGCGCTCATGGTCCGGGTGCTTGCCATGGATTTCAGCGGGAACGATTTGTGCCGTCTGGTTATCTGCCATAATGCGCTTGAATTACTTATGTAGATCCCTACCCTGAGTGATAATCTTCCCCTTAGTATAAAAAAAGGCTGGCGCGAAAGCAATGCGCCAGCCATCTTTTGAGTCGTATCCCCCGAATATGTTCATTTATTCCTCCGTTTTCAGACCCAGCTTTTGCTCGAACTCTTCCTGCGAAAGCACATGGGGTTCGAGGTCATCGTCTTGTGGACGAATTCCAACTACCCTCCCCAACTCCTCCACATAGCCCCGATAGAAGCTCTTGTGAGCAACATCGACGCTATAGTAATTCTCGCACCTGGAGCTGACTCCAGGCGTGAGCGTGGCAATCTCTTTGAGGAGATCAACCAGAGCGCTCCGCAGTACGCCTTCACGTTCGAGATACAGATCGGCGTTATCCATGAGAAAACGCGTACTGCCGACCACGACAACGAGCGTTCTGGATGTCAGAAAACGCGGCGGATGCGTGCTTTTCTGACCGGATCTGCGGAATGCATCCGATGCATGGAAAAGTTTTTCCTGGATCTTTTCCTGCACCGCACGGGCAGTAACAACCGCGACTCTGCCGTCGATGGCAAATTCATTGGTGACTGCCCGGGCTTTGGGAGCCCGCGGGTAACCGGCATTCTCAACAAACGCCAGCAACTCTGTGATCTCCCCTTCCTTGATACGTTCAGTTTCCCACGCAATGACATTGCGCAGGATGTTGTAGAGGTGTCTGTCAGTGAACTGTTTCGGGTTCACAGCAACGAAAGCGAACTTCGCTTCCACGTCTGCGTCGCCGATTCTCTTCTGCACAGCCATCAGGCTCTCCTTTGACTTGAAGTTCTTGCTTGACGCTTATGCCCCGCTACACTGTAGCACGAATGTTTACTTAATTCATCAGTCCTTCACGTGCGCGCGCAGTGTTTCGAGCGCCGCAACGATGAATTCCTTCGTCCGCAGATCGATGAGCTTTCCTTGCGCATCAAATTTTTCCTGCGCCATACCCAGATAGAACTCAGGACGTCCGAGCACATGCGCATTGAGGTGCAAGAGCGTCCCCTTCAGGCTCGCCTGAGCAACGGCTGTGCCAATGTTGCCGTCAGATGCACCGACAACCAAAACAGGTTTTTGGGAGAATGGTGAAGGTCCTTTCGGGCGCGACATCCAGTCGATGGCGTTCTTCAGGATGCCTGGAACGCCCCGGTTATATTCAGGAGAGACGATCAAGAACGCATCTGCAGTAGCAAGAAACGCTTTCAGTTCAGCGGCGGAAGCAGGATACGGCTCTTCAAAATCTGCATTATAGAACGGGAGATCAGCAATAGATGCCTGGATGATCTCCATTCCCTGCGGCGCGTTGCCCGCAAATGCATTGAAGAGGGACTGGTTGAACGACCCAGTGCGCAGACTTCCAACGATTCCAATTATTCTCATGCCTTAAATACCTTTCCTGCCCATCTGTTCAACCTGCTTCAGCCACTGCTGTCGCCGATCTTCAGTCACCTTCTCCGATGGTCCGAATGTGCACACCGAGGAATTGATGCCGGCAAAGCCAAAGATACCGTGCTGTATCTCGTTGGTGTAATCCCCGAAAAGCCACCAGGTCTTCAGTGGACTGTGTGTTCCAGCCACCACGATAGTGCGTCCTGTCTTCCCTTTCAGATGCTGAACGAGTTTTTTTGTCTGCTTGTCAAAGTTGAATGCGAATCCGGGAATCCACATACGGTCAAACAAACCCTTGAGTATGCCAGGCATCGTGCACCACCAGTTCGGGTAGATCACCACAAAGTGATCTGCCGCTCTGATGGCTTCCTGCAAATTGATCAGATCAGGTTCAAGTTCCTGAATGACCTTGTAACCCTTATGGAGGATCGGATCGAACTGCATATCGCCGATATTGAAGCGGGCAACTTCGTGCCCCGCTTCCTCTGCGGCTGCTTGGTAGTGGTCAGCTATGAGTCCGGTGAATGTTTCTGTATCCGGATTGCCAAGGAGCAATACAATTCTTTTAGACATGAATGCATTATACGGCACAGCGCACGCTGCGCGGCTTGACGCGTGTTGATAGTATATGCTTTTAACGGCGTATCGTTCCGTTCGGATTGAACTTCCCCTGGGAGCCAAGCTGGGCTTCCATCAACTTTTGTTTCATTTCAGGGCTCATGATCGCCATGATCTCTTTCTGGTATTTCGGAAGGATCTTCATGGATGCCGCCATCTGATTATTACCGTTTGCCTTCATTTCAGCCTGCAGTTCTTTGGCAATTTTTTCAAACAGGGCAGGGTCTTTCTCTACCATGGTCATGATCATTGCCTTCTGGTCTTCGGGAACATTCTTCAGCTGCGACTCGAGCAGCTTCTTCATTGCAAAATTTTTTACTTTTCCAAACATAGGAGCACATTGTACCAGAGCCTTTTGACGTATGCACTTTTTTGTTGCCTTGTATGGACAATTCAACAAAAGTGTGTTATTGTTCCGCGACTTAGCACTTTTAATATCATATGAAATTATTGAATCGCCTCTATGGCTGGTACGGCAAACGTACCGTTATTGCATCATGTATAGCAATTGTAGCCCTCATTATCGTGGGCTTTTTGGTCAACAGCCTCGTCAATGACTCAGCACAGGAAGTTCCGCAGGAAGCACAGCTGAAAACGGTTGCAGTCAGCCGCGTTGACGCGCTTGGCGCTCAAAGCCTTTTCCGTGTGACCGGTACGGTCAAAGCCGTTTCTGAGGCGCGTCTGCAGGCAGAAAGCGGCGGACGGATCACCTCGGTTTCTGTATCGCTCGGCGACTCCGTGCGATCCGGCAGCGTGCTCGCCTCATTGGAAAACAGCGCGCAGCGAGCAGCGCTTCTGCAGGCGCAGGGTGCATACGATGCGGCTGTTGCAGGAGCTGCTTCAAGCCAAAGCAGCGAAGAGAGCGCACAAACGACCCTTGCCTCTGCACGCATTTCCGGGGTCAATTCCTACAAGAACGCATACATCAGCACGGACAGCGCTGTGCGTAACACCATAGACGACCTTTTCTCAAATCCAACCGGTTCTATTCCAGGTTTCCGGCTCGAAGCGTACGGAGACGCACCGGCACTCATCACTGAACGTACAGCGATTGAGGGGCTTCTTGACGCATGGTCGATCGACATAGCGACCACAGATGTAAACAATATCGAGAACCGCCTGCACTCCGCACTGCAGGATGTCGAGCGCATCGCGCGTTACGCAGAAACGCTTGCGCAGATAGTTGCGCGGCAGGAGACGCGATCAACGTTCACACAAACAGACAAGGATACACTGGAAGCGGAATTTCTGAGCGTACGCTCGTCACTCAACAGCACAGCGCAATCCATAACCACGACAATAACTGCGATTGAAAGTGCGGAGGAATCGCTCGACCGCGCACAGATCGCCGGATCGGATGCGCCGGTATCCCTTGCCGATGCACAGGTGAAGAGCGCGCTCGGATCATTGCGTGCAGCACAGGCGGCATATGAAAAGACACTGGTTCGCACACCGATCTCCGGTGTGGTCAATGCACTCTACCTTAAGGAGGGTGAGTACGCGACCCCGGGAATGCCTGCTGCTGTAGTTGCCAATAACAATGCGCTCGAGATCTCAACGCATCTCGGTGCTGAGGATGCAAATCAGGTGATGGTCGGTGAACAGGTATTCATTGAAAAATCAGTGCACGGCGTTGTCACTGCTATCGCTCCTGCAATCGACCCCCTTTCGGGAAAGAAGGAAGTAAAGATCGGCGTTGAGGATGATACGGAGCTTTCCAATGGAAGCACTGTTTCTATAGAGTTTACACGAGAGAACTCTGCTGTCTCATCGGTTCTAACTGTTCCGCTCTCTGCGCTGAAGATGACACCTGCCGGTGCACTCGCCTTCACCGTCTCAGACGAACAGACGCTCGTTGCACACACTGTACAGCTCGGCGAGATCATGGGCGATGCTGTTGCAATTACCGAAGGCCTCAGTCCTGAGACGGTCATTGTCACCGATGCCCGTGGACTACGCGAAGGCGAAAAAGTTGAAGTAACACAAGATTAAATATGCACTGGCTTTGGAATTTCTTTTTAGCGAAGCGGCAATTCAGCTTGCTCCTCATAGTTGCTCTGTGTGCTGCGGGGGCATACGCAGTGCTTGCCATACCCAAGGAATCGGCACCTGAGGTGATTGTTCCGATCGGGATCGTATCGACAGCATTTCCAGGGGCTTCCCCTGCAGATGTCGAGGAGCTTGTGACCAATAAGCTCGAAGACTCGATCGCGAATGTTGACGGGCTCGACCGGCTTACATCTTCCTCCCGTGAAGGTTTTTCAATCATAACGGCAGAGTTTGATGCGAGCGCAGATATCGACAAGTCGATCCAGGACCTCAAGGATGCGGTCGATCAGGCAAAGGGTGAACTTCCCGAGGACGCGACAGAACCGTCGGTTACCGAGGTAAATTTTGCCGATCAGCCGATCCTCGTTATTTCCATATCATCCGACCTCTCTCCGGTTGAATTTACGCAACTCGGCGAATCGCTTGCTGACGAGTTTAAAGGCGTTCCAGGCGTCTCACATGTCGATGTGACCGGAACACGGCCGCGCGAAGTGCAGGTTCTCGTGAGAGAAGATGCACTGCGGGCATACGGCCTCTCTCTTTCACAGGTGAGTGCGGCACTGCAAAGCGGAAACGTGACGCTTCCCGTGGGAACGATCACAACGGACGGCATCGAATATTCGGTCCGGCTTGAAGGCAAGATCACCGATGCTGCACAGATTGGGGCTATCCCGGTTGCGTCTTTAAACGGCACTCCGGTGTATATACGTGATGTTGCAATGGTTGCAAACAATGTCGAAAGAGAAACTACAATCTCACGGGTTTCAGTGGAGGGCGCCCCTTCAGAAAAGGCGTTGACGCTCTCGATCTATAAACGCGCGGGAGTTGATGTCACCGATATGTCTGATGCTGTTCACCGGAAACTTTCTGAAATGGAAGCTGATGGTGGCGTACTGTCCGATTCTCAGGTACTCGTTGTATTGGATTCAGGAAAGGATGTCAGGGAAGAGCTTTCTGAGCTCGTCGGTGTCGGGTTCGAAACCGTTGTGCTTGTCATCATCTGTCTTCTCCTCACCATCGGTTGGCGAGAATCACTCGTTGCGGCGCTTTCCATTCCTCTTTCGTTTGTGATCGCATTCATCGGGTTGTATGCTTCAGGAAATACGATCAACTTCGTATCGCTCTTCGCGCTTATTCTCGCCATCGGTATTTTGGTGGATTCAGGGATCGTGGTCACTGAAGCGATCCATACGCGCATGCGCAAGTACCGCAACCCCGATGAAGCTGCCCGTGCATCGATCCGTGAATACGCATGGCCGCTGATCGGCGGCACCATGGTGACGGTTGCAGTATTCTTTCCGCTTTTCTTTCTTTCGGGCATCGTTGGAGAGTTCATTGCTTCGATTCCCTTTACTATTATTTTCGTTTTGATCGCATCAATTGTCGTTGCTCTCGGCATGGTGCCGCTTATCGCTATCTATCTTACAAAACACTCGAGCTCAAACCGATTCGAAGAGCTGCAGGAAGAATACACGCACAAAGCGCAGGCATGGTACCGTGCGCGCCTGGTGCAATTCCTCAACAATACGAAAGCACAGCAATTCTTCATCTGGGGACTTATCGGTGCGCTTGTTGTGTGCCTTATGTTGCCGTTTAGCGGTATCTTGAAAGTCATCTTCTTTCCGCCCGAGGATGTGGACTACGTCTTTGTGGAGATCGAAGCGAAGCAAGGCACACCGGTTTTGAACACTGATCTCTCGGTGCGCGCCGCTGAAGAGCTGCTATACAACAAACCGTACGTGGAATCGTTCACCTCAACAGCAGGCGCTGGATCGGCATTCACCGGCAGCGGCAATGCTGGCGGCCGGTTCGGCAATATCACCATAACGCTGAAAGAGGACAGAACAGAATCGAGTGCTGAGATCGCAGCAGACCTTCGCACAACCTATGCGGATCTCACGGATGTAAAAATATCCATCAGTGAATTGGCGACCGGTCCGGCTTCGGGTGCACCGATCACTATCCGCTTCATTGGCGATGATCTCGCAGCACTCGGGGTTGCTGCCTCCAATGCTGAGACGCTCCTCCGCTCGATTGACGGCACACGTGACGTCAATTCCACAACCAATACAAGCGCCGCCGAGGTTGTCCTCAGCATTGACCGCTCAAAAGCAAATGCTGCCGGCGTCTCGACATTTGCGGTAGGTGAGCTCCTCCGCAGCGCTGTGTTTGGATCGACTGCCACCACCATAAGTGAGGAAGGTACTGATATTGATGTCGTTGTACGGCTGCAGGTTGATCCGCTTGCCACCGACCCGTCAGCAGCACCACAGATCACGCTTGATGCGCTCCGCAATCTCTCTGTGCCAAGTCAGAACGGCGGTACAGTACTGCTGAGCTCCATCATGAGCGAACAGCTGCAGCCAGCAAGTATTGCGGTGTCTCATGAAGACCAGGAGCGCGTTGAGACTGTCACGGCATATACAGAAGGAAAAACAACAGCCGGAGAGATCGTCGCGGCATTTCAGGCGCGACAGGCAGAGCTTGACCTGCAAGAAGGAGTCCGCATCTCATACGGCGGCGAGACGGAGGACATCAACCAGTCATTTACTGAAATGGGATTGGCATTCGTCGCCGGTCTGGTACTGATGCTTGCGATTCTCGTGCTTTCATTTAATTCTATCCGTTATTCGCTTTACCTCCTTTCCGCTGTGCCGCTTTCGCTTATCGGGGTTATCATCGGGCTGGCGCTCACCGGGCAGTCGCTGTCATTCACTTCGATCCTTGGCGTGATTGCGCTGGCGGGGGTCATCATCAACCATGCGATCATCCTTATGGATTCAATGATTCATCAGCGAACTACACATCAGGGCGAACTGATCGACATTGTTGCCGACTCTGCTGTCTCACGTTTCCGTCCGATCCTGCTTACCACCATTACAACGGTTGTTGGTATGGTGCCGCTGTCTACCATATCAGATTTTTGGAGTCCGCTTGCGTTTGCGATCATGTTCGGACTGAGCTTCGCCATGATTCTTACTTTGGTGCTTGTGCCGACACTCTTCTACAGGAATGAGAAGAGAAAAACTGAGCGGGCGCAGAACACGTAGCTCTCGCACATGCCATCATAAAAAAATCTGCACGGAAGTGCAGGTTTTTTTATGATGCACATAGCTCACTGCTGTGACGGTGCGGGTGCGGCAGGAGTGTTCTTTTTCTTGAGATATGACATCGCGCCATTTATCACAGCGATCGCAAGGGTTATTGCCGCCGCATAACCGACGAGGAATTCAATGTATGAGAAGCCGGTCAATCCGAGCGGCACAAGCGCAAACACAACTCCGAGAGTGTACCATGTAGACGCCTGGAGCGCCGGGCCGATATTCGAAGGCATAATGTGTTTGGTCATAAGGAAAGCATTAAGGAATAGCATCGCTATGAGCGTCCACATGCCGAGAATGAACGGCGAGAAATACAGCATACCTCCATCCGCGAAGGACAGCAGGCCAATAAACGCTGCAAGAACGAGGATGAGTATCATCGCTACACGCAGTACGATGTAGACTACGCCCATGAGCTTGCGCTCCTGCACATCTATGGTTCCATCCGCGATCGCTACGAAAAAATTTATAACAGCGAGTGTAGATGAACCGACGCCGAGGGAAATTGCCAATGACTGCAATACCACAGCAAGAATAATTAACATATCCATATATCATCAGTATAGCAATAAGAGCCCTTAGGGGCTCTTATTGCTGTGTTTATATGTCGTAACTCTATATGAGAATGGTCGCGTGATTATGACTTATCTCAAGCGTTCCACCCTCAGCCAGTACCTTGTCTTCTGTGCCATCTTCCAATCTATAGCTGATGGTTCCTTGCCGCAGCGGGGTAATAAGCGGCGTGTGGTCGGCCAATATGGTCATTTCTCCGGCTATTCCCGGAACAGTCACAAATACGACCGGGCCATCGAACAATGGGCCGTCTACGCGTGATATGGTCAATTGGAGTAATCGCTGCGACGCCATGGTTACTTGCTTGTGACTACCTCATCAATGCCGCCCTTCATATAGAATTCCTGTTCGTTCTTGTCATCATGCTTGCCGTCGAGGATCTCGCCAAAACCGCGTATCGTCTCCGCGAGCGGCACGTACTTGCCCGGCGCGCCGGTGAAGACCTCAGCAACTGAGAATGGTTGCGAGAGGAACCGCTGGATCTTTCGCGCGCGGTACACGAGCGTCTTGTCGGCCTCAGAGAGCTCCTCAATACCCAAGATAGCAATGATGTCCTGCAAGTCCTTGTATCGCTGGAGCACGAGCTTTACGCCCTGTGCTACACGATAATGTTCTTCGCCCACGATCATTGGATCGAGTGCAGAGGAGTTACTTTCAAGCGGATCGATCGCCGGGTAAATACCCAAAGAAGCGAGCTGTCGGGAGAGCACCACGGTCGAGTCCAGGTGTGAGAACGTTGTCGCAGGAGCCGGGTCGGTAAGGTCGTCAGCAGGAACATATACTGCCTGCACAGAAGTGATAGAACCTTTTTTAGTTGAGGTGATGCGCTCCTGCATCTTTCCCATCTCCTCGGCAAGAGTTGGCTGATATCCCACCGCTGAAGAAACTCGTCCAAGCAACGATGACACCTCCTGTCCTGCCTGGGTGAAACGGAAGACGTTGTCCATGAAGAACAGCACGTCCTTCCCCCCCTCGCCGTCACGGAGCGCTTCGGCCATCGTAAGGCCGGTGAGTCCCACGCGGGCACGCGCTCCCGGCACCTCATTCATTTGTCCGAACACAAGCGCGGTTTTGGAAAGCACGCCCGACTCTTTCATTTCATGGTAGAGGTCGTTCCCCTCGCGCACGCGCTCTCCCACTCCAGCGAATACAGAGTATCCGCCGTGATTGGAAGCCACGTTGTGGATGAGTTCCTGAATGAGTACGGTCTTCCCTACTCCCGCGCCACCAAACAGACCGACCTTACCTCCCTTGATGAACGGCGCAAGCAGGTCCACCGACTTGATGCCGGTCTCAAAGACCTCAGTCTTTGTCGACTGATCGACAAATGCCGGCGCTTCCTGATGAATGGCACGCTTTGGTGCGTCTGCAAGCTCCGCTTTGCCGTCGAGCGTCTCGCCGAGCACATTGAAGAGTCGTCCAAGCGATTGCTCGCCTACAGGAACAGAGATCGCGTCACCGGTGTCTTCCACCTGCATGTCGCGCATAAGACCTTGTGTGTCCTGCAGCGCGATAGCGCGTACACGGTTTAACCCCACATGCTGGGCGACCTCAAGCGTAATTTTCTCACCATTTTCCTTTTGTACGGTCAATGCATGCTGCAACTCGGGTACGCCATCCTCAAAATGGACGTCAACTACCGGGCCGATAATCTGTGTGATGGTTCCTGTTTTCATATTGATAAATTAATGTTAATTGACTCTTCCTTATAATCACTCTTTCATCGCCTCCATGCCTCCAGTGATCTCTGAGACCTCGGCAGTGATGGCTGCCTGGCGCTGCTTGTTGTACTGGAGGGTGAGCGCCCGCGCCACTTCTTTGGACTTGTCGGTTGCATTCTTCATGGCAACCATGCGCGCAGAATGCTCGCTTGCTTTGCTTTCTATGAGCGCATGATAG
This sequence comes from uncultured Candidatus Saccharibacteria bacterium, assembly GCA_964552045.1. Taxonomy (GTDB): domain Bacteria; phylum Patescibacteriota; class Minisyncoccia; order Phycocordibacterales; family UBA918; genus OLB19. Next base: position 91,575 of record CAZKFF010000005.1, read on the forward strand.
AGCATGATCTGTACTAATAGCGGGATGAGCGCATCAAGAACCTCCTCTGACGAAGGCTCGATGGTATAGAGGATCTGTCCATCTCCTGGCACGTCCTCATCGCTCCATTTGCCGTTCTTTGGACGTATGCCTTGCATGATGTAATGGATCTCAGCAGGGTCAAGCGGCAGTATCTGGCGCTGTGTCGGATCCTGTTCAAATGTCGAGATGAAGTTCTGATAGAGGACATGGACGGTCCTGTATACGCCGCTCGCAAAACTATCGACGATACGTGCGGACATCTCGCGGACATCAGCGAGAACAACGTCATCGCTCACGTTAGTGAATGATGCGAGGATCGTCTTCTTTTCACGATTGGCATATTCAAATGCTTTACGGCCGATGCATATGACATCCGCTTCAGCCGCCGTCCTGAAGAGTTCGTCGGCTCTTTTGAGCACAGCGCTGTTGACGCTTCCAGCGAGACCCTTATCGCTGGTGACAATAACGACAAGCATCTTTCCAGAATCTCTCTTTTGTGCGAACGGGTGCGAAAGGCCGTCCTGAGATTCTGAAAGCCGCTGCAGGATACGCAGCGCCGAATGCACATATGGTCGGCCGACAAACGCTTTCTGCTGGCTCTTGCGCATCTTCACCGCAGACACGGCCTCCATTGCCTTGGTCACTTTGCCGGTCTTCTGGGTTGCGAGTATTTTGTTTTTGATCTGCTTGAGCGCCATGCTTGTTTTTTATGCGTAGAACATTTGATGCGATTCCTTGAATGAAGCGATCGCTGTATTGAGTGCAGTGACAACATCGTCGGTAAGTTCCCGTCCGGCCTCTATTGTCGTGAGCACATCCTTGTGATCCCGCTGCAGGTACGACAAGAATGCCTCTTCAATATCCTGTGTCTTCTCAACCGGTGCACCGTTGAAAATGCCGTTATTAGCCGCATAGATCGCTACCGCCTGCAGAAAGAATGGGGTTGGGTTTCCCTGCTTCTGTTTCAGCAGCTCAACGTATTTCCGTCCGCTTTCGATGCGCTGTTTGGTGTCCTCATCAAGATCGGATGCGAACTGCATGAAGGCCTCAAGCTCACGGAACTGCGCGAGCTCAAGCTTGATCTTTCCCGATACCTTCTTCATGGCCTTTGTCTGTGCAGAGGAACCCACGCGTGACACGGAATTCCCCACATTGATCGCCGGGCGCACACCTTTGTTGAAGAGGTCGGTCTCAAGGAATATCTGTCCGTCGGTGATCGAGATCACGTTCGTCGGAATATATGCGGAGATATCGCCCTCCTGTGTCTCAATGATCGGCAGCGCGGTTATCGAACCTCCCCCGAGCTCCTTTGAGAGCGTCGCTGAGCGTTCAAGCAACCGGGAATGGAGATAGAAGATATCCCCTGGATATGCTTCACGTCCGGGCGGACGGCGCAGAAGGAGCGACATTTGTCGGTATGCATTTGCATGCTTTGAGAGATCGTCGAATACCACGAGTACATCCTTCCCCTGCTGCATGAAGTATTCACCAATGGCAGCGCCGGCAAAAGGTGCCAAAAAGAGCATCGGGGACGCCTCTGATGCCGAAGTCGCAACAATAGTGGTGTAGTCCATGGCGCCGGCTTCTTCCAGTTTCGCCATGATGCTTGCAGTCTTTGATCGTTTTTGTCCGATAGCTACGTAAATGCAGATAGGGCGCTTCTCCTTCGGCTCATATTTCTGGTTGATGATCGTATCAATGGCAATGGTTGTCTTGCCGGTGCCTCGGTCGCCGATGATAAGCTCACGCTGCCCACGCCCAATCGGGATCATGGCATCGATCGCTTTGATGCCGGTGTGTATCGGCTCGTTTACGGCAGAGCGTTCCATCACCCCGTATGCAACTCGCTCGATCGGCATATCTCTCTCCGCTTTGATTGTACCCTTGCCGTCGATGGCTTCACCGAGCGGCGAAACCACACGGCCAATGATGTCTTCGCCTACCGGGATCGAGAGCAGCTTCCCTGTCCGCGACACCCGCATGCCTTCTTTCACGCGACTGCTTTCACCGAGCACCACCACTTTCACCGTATCCTCTTCGAGGTTGAGTACCAGCCCAAAAAGCGCTTCCTTTTTTTGGAGCGTCGCTTCAAGGGTTTGCCCCTGCGCATCATCAAAGACCACCATCTCCATCATTTGCGCCTGCTGCAGACCCTGGATCTCAGCGATACCGTCGCCGACAGCGATCACGCTGCCGACCTCAGAGACAGTTTCCGGTGCTGTATTGATGTGCTCGATCTCTTTTTTTATGCGTTCAATAATTGCTGTACTCATACTGGTGGTGTTACTCAATAATAATTATGTGGTGATGGACTGATAAAGCGAGACAAGCCTCTCTTTATATGACCGGTTGATAAGTTTTCCGTCATGTGCAGCGATAAAGCCGCCGATGATACTCGGATCCACAGTGACAGCCGCCTCCTCAGCGTTGCCCCCAAGTGTGCCAAGTGCTGCACTCAGAGCGCTTCGAAGCTTCCGTAGATCAGTTTCTTTTGCAACGACAATTGAAGACGAGTGTAGCGCTTCTCTGTGTAGGAGTTCGCGTTCTGCGCCCTTAAGTATTCGCGTATGCAGCTGTTCATGTCCGTTCTTTACGAGCACTGTTTTGAGATTTCCAAGCACAACATCAACATCACTGCCCTGCAGCAAAAGTGAAACAACGGCTGTGATGTAATGTTTTTCCATGGTTATGATGTTTTTTCAGCAAGGATCTTCTCAGCAGTGAGGATCGCCATTTTTGCAATCTCTGCCTCGCTTTCCTTCAGCGCCTGCTCTTTAAGAAGCGCGCTCTTTGCCTCAGCGTCTTTGAGGACGTCAGAGGCTTTCGCATGCGCAGCATTGACGATCTCCTCTTCTGTTTCCTTCGCAAACGCTTTGGCGCGAGCATCAATCTGTTGTGCTTCCTTCTGCGCCTGGGTCAGTACCGCCTGTTTCTCCTCAAGGGCTGATGCCTTGGCAACTGCTGCCACCTCCGCATCCTTAATGCCTTGCTTGATCATTTCTTCACGGTCATTGAGGAGTTTGAGAACTGGTTTATAGAGGAAGTACGACAAAGCCGCCAGGAGCACAACGAAGTTGATGATCTGGACAATAATGAGCTTTATGTCGATGCCGAAGGCGTGAATAAGTTGTTCCATACGTAATTTCGCAGTTACGCGACATTGATCGGTCATGTCTGAAAGTCTCCTTAGAACGGAAGACCCTTAGACATCTGCATGATCAAAAGCCGCTTCCGCTCCTTGATTATGCGAATTTGATGATGAACGCGACGACCAATGCAAAGATCGCCAACGCCTCAACGAATACGATACCGAGGATCATTGTGCTCTGGATCTTTCCAGAGGCCTCCGGGTTGCGGCCGATCGCCTCAAGCGCTCGGGAAACGAGGATACCGATACCGATACCTGGCCCAAGCACGCCCACTCCTGCAGCAAGTGCCATGGCAATCGCCTTGATAGAGTCTGCGCTCAGCTGTGAAGCCTGAAGTGCGAATTCCATTTCTGGTGTCATAATAATGTGATGTTTTAGCTATTAACGGACAAACATGAGCCAACGACTGCGGGCTCATTCTCACCCATTAATGATGCGGTTGCGCCACCGCGAGCTTGATGAAGATGAGCGTCAGGAACGCGAACACCCCCGCCTGAATGAATCCGACGAACAATTCGTACGCCATGATCGGCACCGGAAGGACAAATGGCATAAAAAACAGAGCGACAGTGAGCAGCGTCTTGCCGGCGAAGATATTACCGAACAGACGAAATGAGAAGGAGATGATGCGCCCGAGCTCGCTGATGAGCTCGATGATACCGACAATGAAATTGAGCGGCGAGGAGAAATTGATGAACTTGCTGCCATACTTGAACGCGCCAAGCGCCATGATGCCTGCCGCCTCAATGACAAACATGGATATGAATGCGAATGCGAGCGTGATATTGAGGTCGGTCGCCGGGGGATAGAACAGCGGGATCAGGTGCGACTCCTCGCCATGGCCTTCAAAAAAGCCGACAGAAGTGACCCCCGGCAGAAGGCCCGTAAGATTCATGACAAGCAGTGCGAGGAAAATGGTCATCAGGATCGGAAAATATTTCCGTGCCAATTCCCTGCTCTCGAACGTAGATTCCACATACGCATATACACCGCCAATGATAAGCTCCACAATGCTCTGAAACTTCCCCGGGATGAGTGTCAGCTTATTGCGCAGGAAAAAGGCGCCGACAATCAGAACGAGCATTGCCGCCCATGTAGTAAGGAGCGTCGCCGTAATAGGTAGTGATCCGATATATCCGACGACATACGGTGAAAGTTTCACCGAGATACCCTCTGCAGCATGTGCTGTCTGTATGAAATCAAGCATAGTTCGTGCAAATCCGAGCGCTTAAAATCTAGCGTATTCCCGCGGCAATTCGGGACAAATGAAGATTTAAATTGCTCATACAATTTAAGGCTCTGTTGTCCAAAATTACCGTTGCCAGGCGGGCAAAATAGATTTTAAATCACTCTATTTGCGCCGGTATAGTACCACATAAAACGCAGAAATAACAATGTCCTGGGGATATGCAAAAAATGCTATATATACGCTATAATTGGCAGCCTATGGCATATACGCATCTCTTTTTTGATATGGATGGCACGGTCACGCCGAGCCGAAGCAAAATAGATCCGCAGATGAAGGAACTCCTCGGGGAGCTGCCGGCAACCATTGCGGTCATCTCAGGTTCGCATAACGATCAGATGAATTTCCAGATGGATGGGCTTCCCGTCATACGGATGGGACAGAACGGCAATCATGTCATCCATCCGGAACGCGGAGAACTCTGGTACGACAAACTTACTGATACGGAAAAAGAAGAGATCATGGCGCATGCGAACAAAGTATGGGCCGCGTGCGATCATACTGTCCCCGACCCGAACGACATCTTTGAGGATCGCGGCTCACAGATCTCACTAAGCTTGTACGGCCATCATGCTGACCCAACAGAAAAGAAAGCGTTTGATGGCGATTTCGTCAAGCGGAAAGCACTCCTGGAACGATTCCCCTTTCACTCGGACAATATGGAGGCGAAGCTCGGAGGGAGCACCTGTATTGACTATTTCCGCAAAGGAAAGAACAAAGGGTACAATATCAACCGGCTGATCATGCACATGGGCTGGAGTAAAGAAGATTGCATCTTTTTCGGCGACGCGCTATTCCCGGGAGGCAATGACGAGTCAGTCATTGGCGTCATACAGACTGTCACAGTGATTGATCCGGAAGACTGTTACAACAAACTTGTTGAAATGTTCAAATAAAAGTGACTTCAGTGCTCAAAATGCAAAGGCTGGACTTCTCCCGCCTTTTGTCTGTGATCATTATACGACAAAGTCCGAACCCATTTCCTGCAGAACCCAGAATGATTGAGTGCTGGCTCCCCAAGCAAACACCATAAGAATCAACATGAAGGCATTACATTCATTTAATTGCCCAGATTATTCTGTACGAAGCCTTTGCTAAATCTTGTGCTCTCTCATTTATCTCTTTACGTCCCCACTCCCCACTAGTTTTTTCAAAATCCTCCACAAAATTTGTCACATACCTAAATTTTTTTCCAAATTCTTTCAATAATTTAATTTTTTGGTACGGGGGCTTATTTTGCAATTTCGAGTTTGTATGTCTCGCAATAATAAATAAGTTCCCAATATTATTAACCACCGCCATGTCTTCAGCACTTACCTCATAGTCAGGGTTTTGAGGTAGGAAATGTTCTGTATTGTAGTGATTTACAAGAATTGTCTTGTCAGGATCAAAAATAGTGACCCACTCACTCGGGGACATATCGACATTATTTATACGATCGAAAATATAGCACGTATCAGAAAGCGCTAATGATGTGTAGTCAAGCTCAATAAACCGGGAAATGAACTCTTGTTCAGTAGCTAGTTTATCTTTTAGTAGTGCAATAAAGTCATTTCCGATTGACAAAAAATCATCTGATTTTTCAAAAGCTGAGCAAAACTCTGCATATGGCTTTTCGATCTCATTACCTACACGATCACAAATCTGATTGTTTATGAAGTGATACTTTTCGATATTGCACAAAAGTCTGAGGTACATCTTTGTATGAGCATCAGTCTCGCCTGCTCTTTTATAGGCTTTCGTTATTGAATAGATTAAAGGTATGTGCTGAGTAATCTTAAAGTGATTTAATCCACGCAAACAAGAAATAACTCTTTCTAAATAACCCTTATTACCTCTTACCGTTGCGCAATCAATTTCCTTAAACCATTCTTTAATAAGTTCAGGCTCTGCGTTGCTAACGGCATCAAAATAGAGTGAAAAATCGAACAAGTCTTCTGTAAGTTGGATGGCCCCTCCAGAACTTCCGAGAGCCTTTAATTTTCTGTATAAATCCTTCTTCGTAGTTGCCCCATGCTTTGCTACCCAGAAATATTTAAGCATTCTCTGCAGGAGAGAACCGGCATGAGATATTATCTCTTCCCATTTCTCTTCTATAAATTTTTCATCATTATTTTGATATAAGTAATTTTTTAAAAGATCAGCAACATTGAGGGATAGACCACGGGCGTTTGTTCTCTCAAATATGTCAAAGGCCTCAAGTTCGTCAGCTATATCTATCTGGATTACATATGTTGAATATACAATTTTCAGAAAATTGCTAAGCTCGTCCTTTGTAAAGACACTTATCTCTTCTGCCATATACGCATAGAGGGGTTGCAGTTTATTGGATTGCCTTTTTACCTGTTTCCCATTAACTTTAGAGGGGAACTCACCATTCCATTCTTCATCACAAATATATGTAAATACATCAGTAATAGATGGAGAAACATGGACTCTCTCGGACAACATTTCACCAGTCGTTTCATCTGTAAATGAAATCTTCTTCTGAATTTCTTGGGCAAGAGAATAATATTCCATTTTTTTAGCCAACTGCCTGCAAGCAATAAGAAGAAGTGTGAAAGAAGTTATACGTTGTTGTCCATCAACAATTTTGTATACGTCCTTTTTAGAAGTATCAAAAACAAATGTTCCCAGGAAAAGGTCACCTTCTGAATGCATCGCTGCTTTGAGATCAGTTATCATTTCAAACACTTCACCTTTTCCCCAATCAAATGCTCTTTGATATTTAGGGACTTCAAGTACACCATTACTTTTATAGAGATCGCCTAAAGTAGTTCGTTTGGGGACTATCATAGGGAGAATTAGATCACAGCTGAGTTATTGTTGCAACGATGCAAATCGTTCCTGCAAGCTGCCCGGAGTAGATCTCTCACAGAGCGGGCCAAAACGAGAGAATTCGAAACTTGCAGCTTCAGTACAAGCTGTCGGAGTGCCGGGAATCGACCATTACATGGTCAGTACAGGTTGACTGGTATTTCTGCTCACAAGCTCACAAAAATACCAGTCAACCTTTTCGATTCCCAGCATCGAAAGATTGTACACAAATTCTTTTGTCGGAGTGCCGGGAATCGAACCCGGACCGTACGAACCCGAATCGTACACACTACCACTATGCTACACTCCGATGAGGTGAAATGGTAATGCTAAAAAGGAGTTTGCGCAATTCGCTTCTTCCTTCAAGTTGTACAGAACTCATTGGTAGCAAGTACGATTAAATAAACAAAAGGCCCCGCGCACGGCGGAGCCATAAGATCATTTCGGCCGAACAAGCGAAAGCTTTGCGAGTTCAATCGAACGCCATGCTTTACCGACATTCCGCCGGGCAGCACGCAATTGTTGCTTAGCCTGTTCCATAAGTTCGGTCAGGCTTGTATTTGTATTCTTCATCAGATCCTCCGACTGTCTGCCGGCGGGTCCCAAGAGGGACCCGCCGACTTATGTTGCTACGCAGCGATCTGCTGATCGTCTTCGCCGTTGCTGAAGTCGACGATGTCGCCCTTCCGTGACGACAGCCGCTTCGTGCGCCTGCCGCTGTTGATGTGATCGCGAAGCAGCATGTAGAGCATCTCGCGCGACTTCCCGCCGGAACCCGCCAGGTTCACGACCTGGGGATCCCGAACCGGGAACATCGCGATCTTGCGGCGAAGCGAAGCTTCGACGAAGAGCTTCTTCTCGTCGGGCTGCCGCCAGAAGTCAGTGTGGTCTGACAGCAGGCTGGCGAAGACGAAGAGGAACGATCCGCGGAGCCAGATGGCGCCCTCACGGTATTGCACCCGGCGGATTCCCCAGCACTCGTCCAAGAGATCGAAGAACGCCTTGATGTTGTCGCGCATGTTCTGGATGCCGATCTGCTCGACTGACCGGTCGAGCGCCGGGATCAGGTCGTTGATGTTGTTCGACTTGCCTGCCGTCTTATGCGAATGGAGCACGCCGACGATCTTGGCGAACGTGAGCGCAGAGATGAGCTCATTGCGCGCCATACGCTGATGCCAGGAGACCCGGTTGTGGAGGACGAAGTCCTTCGCACTGTCCGAGAGGCCGTAGAGCATCTGCATCGAGCGGCTCTCCTCGCGCCGGTTGCGCAGAAGAATGTTCGGCGAAACCTTGGCACGACTGGAATTGAGTTTACGGAACTGTTGCCGCTCCCATTCCTTGGTCGTATCGAACCACACCTTGGCACCAAGCCGGACTTGTGCGTCCGGATTGCTCTGCAGATAGTGCACGATCGTGCTCACCCGCTGCAGGCCGTCGATGATATAGACGGGATCGAGCAGCAGAACAGTGCCATTCGGCCCGTCCTTCATCCGATGACCGCGCATGCCGAGCTCGATGTCCGGCAATCCCCCGTCGTTCTCGAGTGCCTCGAGGATACTCCCCTGACTGGAGAGCGGAGCGACCTCACGCTGATAGTCGTCCACACGGAGGTGGACGAAAGAATCCAGCGCGATGCGTCCCCGGAGGACGATCTCGCCGCCCTTTTCTTCATCGAGTCCGCTGTTGAGAATGCGGATCGCAGTCTGATTGGTAGCCATGTCAGCTCCTTGATTTGGCTTGACGATTGGAACAAACCCGAAACAGAACCACGCAGTGGCCTTATGTTCGAGGGATGCCTCAAGGCATTTCCAGTTAAAATATTACATACATATTATTGATATGTCAAGAGCATAAGGGGAATGCGGGTATGGATTCGAACAGTACATGTTCAGCATGCCTTTTGGATATATTCTCCCTCTGGTCGAATCCACCACAAAAGCCTTTCGAATCCATCACACCGAGCCGAGTAAACAAAAAGCCAGTCATAAAGACTGGACTTTTGTTTACTCGTGGACCCGAGAGGATTCGAACCCCCCGCCTCCTCAGTGCAAATGAGGCGCTCTACCAAATGAGCTACGGGCCCAGGAACTTAGCCAGAGGCCAAGTGCGCACTATAATACGAACTTCCTCAAAATAAGTCAACAATACAGCTGCCTATTGCACGAAAGCCTGCTGCACAGCCACCTCACTTTCCGCGACAGTTAGAAGCCAGGGCTGCTGCTGATCAAGCGAAGTTGCTCCGTTAAGTACGAGCGTACTGTCGTTGGTCCACGTTGATTTATGTGTGGCTATAGGGGCTTTGTATTTCTCATCCCCGATCTTCACCGGATAGATAGTGTCGTTTGCAAGCGAATAGACGTATGGATCACAGGTGAGAGCTGCCTGTGTGAGCTGCTCACAGAAATAGACGAATGCCCCGTTGTGTGACGCTTCAGCATCAATAATACTGTAGTAAATGCCCGGCTCGCCGGCTCCAGAAATGATGCTCGCGCCCAATACCTGCATGTTTGCGGAGAGCATTCGCTCTCCTTTGTCGGTGATGACAAATAGTCCGTCTTCGCCCATGCCCACACTGGTAGCCTGTGTAGAGGATTCAGCTTGCTGCGCAGATGCATTTTTGATGACAGCCTGCGTATCCGCGTGGATATCTGTCTCGTTGATTTTTTCGAGGCCAAACGCAATGAATGCGGTTATGAAACCGATCACATACGCAGCAGCGATGAGGGCAACACGTTCATGTCGAGTACCTTCCATATGCAAAATTATATCACCGCCACGGATACGGATGCACTTTATCCACTCCTGCGGACGCTGCGTATTCTTCGCGCCAGTTCAATATCTTTTTGTGTAATGCCCTTCACTTCCTTCGTCGTGAGTGTGACCTTCACTTTTTTATAGGTGAACAGTATCTCCGGATGATGATCAAGCACCTGTGCATTGACCGTAATACGGGCGATGAAGACCAGAGCGTCAATGTGATTCTTGAACGTGAGTACGCAGACCAGTGCTGATCCCTTGGGATTGAGACTCCAGTCTTCAAGTGATCGCAGCGCCTTTTTCAGCTCGTTCTTTGTGAGTACTTGTGGCTGTTTCATACAGTTGCGAGCAAATGCGTTACCAACTCTTTATATGAGCTGCCGACAGCTTCAATTGAGCGAGGGAAGAGTGACTGAGGCGTGAGTCCCGGAAGCGTATTCACTTCGAGGAAGTAAATGCCATCCTGTGCAACAATGAAATCGGAACGGGAGTATTGGCGCAGGCCGAGCGCCTTGTGCACATCGGTCGCAGTCCTCATGAGTTCATCCTTTTCCGAACGCGAAAATCTGCCAGGACAGATCTCTTCGGTCTCCCCCGAGTACTTCACATCGTATGAAAAGAAGGAGGCTGCAGCGGGAGGAACGATCTCAATGGGCGGCAGCGGATAGTGCTCTGCGTCCCGGAACCCTTCAAGAATGCCGACAGTAGCCTCTTTTCCGAAAATACGCTCTTCTATGAGTATTTCTTCATTCTCCTGAAGCGAACGTTCTGCCGACCTGAGCAGATCGGCTTTGGTGCACAGCAGTGTCCCTATGGATGAACCGCCATTAATCGGCTTAATGACATACTCCGGACCGAAAAGCTCACTGATGTTGTGTATCACCTGGGCAAGATTCGATGTGCCCGAACGTGTGAGCCTGATATGCTGTGCCATCTTCACTGAAGGCGCATGCTTCTTCAAGTGATCTTTGGTCAGCGATTTGTTCATCGCAACTGCAGAAGCGTACGAACTGCTGCCCGTGTACGGAATACACAAACGCTCAAGAATGCGCTGTACTGTGCCATCCTCACCATAGGCGCCATGGAGCGCAATAAAAACAGCGTCGACATCAAGCAACGCCTGATGCGGCTGTTTGACAAAGCCATGCACGAGCCATTCGCCTTTGCGACTGATGATGATGTCCTTCACGTCGAAGCCCTCATCAGTAAGCGCCGTAATGACCCCGATGCCTGTCTGCATGGACACATCGTATTCAGAGCTCGGACCCCCGCGAAGAACGGCGACTCTTTGTGTATGAGGATTTTTAAACACCATTACATTTTATCACACGCTTGGTGCCGTAAAGGTTGCTATCTTTCAACAGAGAAATCTTTACCGTAGACCCCCTCAAGCAGGTCTAGGTCCTTATTGCTGTCGAGCAGCAGTGCGATGTTCTTCTCTGCCATAGTCCGCAGCACTTCCTTGCCATGTTCATCGTTTACTTGCGCGTTATAAAGCCTCCTGAACGCCTCAAAGTCCTTAATAAAGCAGTGTCCCCCGGCGCCGCGCCCGGAAGCATGCACCGGCTGCGTATGACTTTCGCCGATGCGCGGGTCGTGGATCATCGCCTCACGTACAACGTTCCAGTCGCAGCCTGCTTCCCCGACCAGATCGTAGAGCAGATTCATGAAAAGCACTTTGCTGAAAAGGAAGCAGTTGCCGGCGTATTTCACCATCTCCGCATCACGTGAATACATAATGCTGTTGTATGGAGCTTCGGGAAGTATACGCAGGATGGTTTCTGCGCGTGCCTTGTATTCGTCATTGATAACCGGGATGCCGATGAGATTGCGTTTCGGCTTGGCAGCATCATATGCCGCAGTCTTCTCCACAAGGAATTCGGGTGAATGAAGAACGAAGATGTCAGGGAACTCTTCCTGCAGTTTTTCCGTCACGCCCGGAAGCAGGGTCGATTTAATGACTGCGGTCTTCTTTGCGCCGACAAGCGAGAGCGCATCGCGGACAATAGATTCATCGAAGCCAGCTTCAGTGGTGGGGGTTGGAACCGCAATGAAGACCACCTCACAGTCCTGTATGAGCTCTCTGTTCTGAATGTAGGGCTCTTCAAGCGAGTAGCGTACGACACTGTACATACGCGATTCAAATTCGTCAGCATAGTGCTTCCCTATCCATCCTTGTCCGATAAACCCGATCTTTGTTTCCATGATGTATGTAACAGATTTGTACCGATTAAAGTTATGACAGCGCCCGCTTGTTC
>CAZKFF010000006.1:0-100472 GCA_964552045.1 uncultured Candidatus Saccharibacteria bacterium
CAGGACCACTTTGTCTTGGCAGCGGGCCGCGGGCACGCAAAAGTGGTAAGCGAAGCTTCCCACTTTTGCGTGCCCGCGTCTTTGACCTTTGGCTGCTCTGCTCTGATATACTACAGGGGCTATGTTTCAGTGGATACTGCATATCGTTGAAAGCGGCGGTTACGCCGGTATTTTTCTCCTCATGATGCTCGAAAACATCTTCCCGCCGATCCCTTCGGAAGTGGTCATTCCGCTTGCTGGGTTCGCTGCGGCACGAGGCGATCTCAGTGTCCTCGGCGTGATCGTTGCAACTACGCTTGGTGGTCTTGTTGGGTGCATCCCGTGGTATTTCCTCGGACGGTTCTTCGGTATACGGCGGCTTGAGCAGCTTTCAGAAAGATACGGCCGCCTGCTCACGTTGTCCCCTGAGGATGTGCGGTCAGCGCAGGCGTGGTTCCACACGCATGGCCACCTGGCAGTCTTCTTCGGACGGTTGATGCCCGCGGTACGTACGCTTATTTCCGTTCCGGCCGGGATCGCACATATGCCGTTTTGGCGATTCCTTCTCTATTCACTGTTTGGAACACTCGTTTGGAACAGTACGCTTCTGTTCTGCGGGTATGTGCTTGAGACACAATACGAAAAAATAGCCGTGTATGTCGATTTCTTCTCCACGGCGATCATCGTGTTTTTCATTTCTGTGTATATATATCGTGTAGTGACTTATCGAGCGGAGAAGGAGCCCCACCACAAGAACCAATCTCCACAGTGAATGGGTGCGGAAACGAAAGCATGTACACGCCACCGCACAGATGCAGCCACCGCTAATGAGCAAGATACTGCCGTGAAAGCAAGCGATAATACTTTGAGCGGAATGCCATAAAGGTCATTACCAGTCCTAAGAGCCCTACGACGGTGAACACCAGAGCAATGCCCCGGTCCGGGCCAGTGCCATACCAGTCGCCGATGAGCGCAACGCCCGCACCGGTTGTCATGAATGGAATGAAGATGAACTGCGCGATCGGCCCAATGAGGAAGGCCATAAAGGGCGACGCGGACTGCTCAACGCTCTGAGCAAAGCCGAAGACGCGCCCCTGCCGTTCCTGAGGCACCACTTTCTGAATGATCGTGTGCTCCGATGCTTCAATGACCGGAACAAAACAAATGTAGATGAACATGCCGATGGCAAGCAGGACAATTGACGGCTGGATCGTAAACACGCTCGAGACCGACCATATGACGAAATTGGTGATGAAGAGCATACGCAGGGGATTCTTCCCGAGACCCCACTTCGCGATCGCAAGGCCGCCGATGATGAACCCACAGCTTAATGTACCCCATAAGAATCCCCATACCTGGACTGATACCAGTGACAATCCGTACGCATCCATGAGCGCCATATAGACGCCGCCGAGGAAATTGTTGAATGTTGCAAAGAGAATAAGCGCAAAAAGGCCGGGAATGGTGCGGACTGCTTTGATCGTTCCCCGCAGATCAATGGTCTTTGGTGCGTCTGCGGTGTGTACGACCTCTTTTTCAGGGATCGTGATGGTGGCAAGGTGGATTATAGCCAAAAGAGTCATGCCAATGGCAAACATAAGTACGATATGCATGCCGCCGAATCCGATGAGCACACCGCTGATGACGGACACGATGAGGAAGGACGCTCCGGTTGCAGTACCCGTGAGGCCGTTGGCCTTATCGCGCGACTCTTCAGGAACCAGGAGTGTGACCAGTGTAGGAATAGCGATGGTGCGGAGATTGCCGCCGATCACTCCTGCAAGCAGCAGAACGATCAGTACCCAGAGACGCACGCTTGCGGGATCGGCGAATGCTTCCGCTGCGGCAGTGAGGTAGACCGCGAGTCCGGCGATATATATAACGAGCGAAAAGATGCTCGATGCGAGCATGACGGTCTTCTTCTTATTGTGGTCTACGATGCTGCCGAGCCAGAAACCGGAAAGTGCGACAATGGTGAGATATATGCCTGAGGACATGGCAGTTGCAAAGACGGACTTTGTTTCAAGGAATATGAAGAAGATGAGCGCAAACCAGACAGTCATGTTGGTCACCGTTGCGATGATCGTGTTGCCGAGCAGAAGATAAAAGTGTCTCATATGCGGAAAATCATAGCACGCAGAACGCCCAGGCATATGCTCGTTTCTTTCCTGCGCGGGGGACTATCATCATTGACCGGCTTATAGTTCTGCCATAAAATTTCAGCATTACACATGTAATCCATCACTATGGATACACCAGATTTTGAGCGCATACTTGAAGCAGTTCCCGACTGCTATCTCGTGCTCGGAAGCGACGCTCCGCAGTTCACCATTGTTGCGGTGAGCGATGCATATCTTGCGGCAACACATACCACCCGCGAACTCGTGCTCAACAAGGAACTCTTTGCGGTCTTTCCGGACAACCCGGATGATGCAACCGCAGACGGCGTAAGTAACCTGCGCGCATCGCTGATGCGTGTGCTTGAACACAAGAAGATCGACTATATGCCGATCCAAAAGTACGATATTCCTCGATCCCGCACTGAGGATCTGGGTTTTGAAGAGCGCTACTGGATCCCGGACAATTCCCCCGTGCTTGATGACAACGGCGAGGTTCGCTATATCGTCCATCATGTCTCTGATGCTACCGAACCGGAACAGTTGATCAGGAAGTATGCTCCTGTGACGCATGAGTCTGAAGATCCTGAGGCGCAAAAGCTCACGCAGACCGAACGACTCAATCGGATCATGATCGAGCGGGAACTGCGTATGGCTGAACTCAAAAAGGAACTTTCCGCGTGCCGGGCAGGGCTGCACAACAAGAGCATCTAGACGTTCTTCCGCAGCGCCTCATAGGCGAGCATTGTGCGCTTGCGGTCTGCTCCCCAGTGGTAACCTCCTACTTCTCCGGTTGCCTTCAATACGCGATGGCAGGGAATGATATAGCCGATCGGGTTTCCGCCGACGGCACTTCCGACGGCACGTGCGCTCCGGGGATTTCCGAGGCTTTTGGCAAGCGTGCCGTATGTACGCAGCTTTCCTTCAGGTATGGTCAGCAGCGCCTCCCAGACCTTCACCTGGAAATTGGTTCCACGCAGATGGAGGCGCATCTTTTTTGTGGGAATCTGACCGCTCAGATATTCAGCCACGGGAGCATGGAGCGCTGCTGTTGCATGTTCAAGCGTGGCTTCCGGGAAGCGGTCACGCAGATCGCGCAGGCCTTCGGCTTCGCTGTCGCAGAAGAGTACTGCACATACGCCGCGGCGCGTTGATCCGATCAGGCACAGACCGAACAGACTTTGCAAGAACGAGTACGTGATGTGCAGACCCACTCCGCCGCTTTTGTACTCACCGGGCGTGACCGCCTCAATGTCAATAAAGAGGTCGTGGAGTCGTCCGGCGCTGCTCAGGCCAGTACGTACTGCTGTTTGCAGTGTATTCTCATGCTCAATAATCTCTTTTGCGTACTGCAGGCTCAGATAACGGCCGAATTGCGTGGGACTGACGCCAGCCCATTGCGTGAACAGCCGCTCTAAACGACGCTCGCTTATACCCATATGAGCGGCTATCTGCGCGAGCGAGCGGTCATGCAGCTTGTTGCGCACGATGTGTTCTATGACCTTCTGTATCGAAGCGTAGTGATCCATGCGCACTATCTTATATAAGTGGAGGAAGACACTCAACCCGAAAATGGTCATTGCCTTTCATGGGCTCTTCACGTGGTTTGGGTACTGTGAATGTCATTACACATAATTTTTCATGCATATGAACGACGAACAAAAGAAGATGTATGTCGCATGGCTCAATGACGCCCATGCGCTTGAGGAGAGCCTGATCGTGATGCTGCAGAAGCAGATCGAGGAGGAGCAGGATGCGGAAATGAAGACGCGTCTTGAGGAGCATCTCGAGGAAACGCGGCGCCATGCTGAACTCGTGCGTTCGTGTGTGGTGCGTCACGGAGAAGAACCGTCCGGCGGGAAGGATTTCCTGGGCGCTGTTTCTTCGGCGATCGCCGGCATGGGCATGTCCATGATGCACGACAAGGCGGTAAAGAATGTGCACAGCTCCTATGCTGCCGAGCATACGGAGATCGCTACCTACACGGTACTGCGGGCAGCGGCGGGTGAGTTCGGCGATAGTGAAACCGTCACTATCTGCGACGAGATACTCCAGGACGAGAATACTATGGCGCAATTCCTGCTTGCACAAATGCCTCTGGTCACCGCTCAGCACATCAAAATGATGATGTAGAACTGCTGAGCAGCAATGTACGGCATGGAAAATGGCCGCGCATGCGCGCGGCCTTCGATTGTGCAGATATGCGAGATACCATACACGGTGGGTTGGCTGTGCACTACACTCCTCGACAAGCAAACACTGGCTCAGTCATAATGGGTGGACTATCAGTAGCTAACGTTACTTATGCAATTACCACACTTTTCATCGACGTACGAAACATGGGCGCCGACTGTAGTCCGCATCATTTCCGGCCTCATTTTTCTGATGAGCGCATATTACAAGATCCCGGGAACAGAGATGTTTAACATGCAGGTGGAGATGTCTGGAGCAGTCGGCATTCCGTTTCCATATGCCGCAGTGCTTCTGGCATTCGTGCTTGAGGTTGGAGGCGGCGTCGCACTCGTCATTGGATGGCACGCGCGCACTGCCGCAGTCCTGCTTGCGGGATTCGTCTTTCTTATCGCCCTGTTCTTTTACCGCGACTGGAGCGATCAGGCGACTATGGGCCTCTTTATGAGCTGCGTGACACAGATCGTCGGGCTGATCTACATCTCGGTGTATGGAGCACAGCACCTGGCAGTGAAAAAAGATGTTCTGCCGCAGAGCTTGCACCGGAGCTAGACCGCATCACTGGCAGCAAAAAGCCGCACGTTTGTGTGGCTTTTTCCGTGATATCATGCACAGAAATAATATGCATATCAGCAGCAAAGTCCGCCGCGTTCTCATTCCCACCACAGCTGCCCTGGCTCTGCTCATCGGGGCATGTATTCTGCTGTGGTCTGCCCACTGGTCCACCCCCTGCCGCGTGCTGCCCTTTGCATATGACTACCTTTGTTTTGCGCAGAATATTGATCATATCTATAAAACACAGGGTCCAGCATCGGCTTTGGCGCAGCTCGATACACTGCCCGATGACCTGAACTATGGCGCATCGCATCTGATCGCCCATCAGCTCGGTCATGCGCTCTTCGCGGATGCAGGAAGCGTGGAAGCAGCGCTTGATGCGATCCCTTATACAGAGTACTCCCCAACAGAGCTGTTCCGGTATGGCGGGGTGGTGCACGGCATTTTCCATTCGTATTTTCTGTTCGGCAGCGAGCGAGAGGATGTGCATACGCTCATCACCCACGCATGTGCAGGCCTACACGGGGATGCACAACTGCTTGTCTCCGACTGTGCCCATGGAGTAGGGCATGGGCTCATGGCATATACGGACAATGACGTCAGACAGACGCTCCTTCTGTGTGACGAGAGCATACAGCCGGAGAATTGCAGCAGAGGAGCGTTCATGGAGCGCGGGCTCCTGTATATCCCCGGGTATGCTGACACAACCAATCTGGAGGATGTTGCCGATGTGTGCGCATCTCTGGAGTCTGATGCGCGTATTCTATGCGCAGAATACAGCGGGTGGACGGCGATAGTGAAAGACCTTGTCCAAACGCACACCTCAGATACAACAGAGGCGCTGCAAGTGTGCGGCGCGTATGAGGGCGCGGTGCGGGATGGCTGTATTTCTGTTGCCGCGCGCGATCTTTTTTCGATCGTCTATGATAATGATTCCAAAGCTATGGTACAGGCATGCAATGCACTTTCAGGCGATGCCGATGCCTGCCTCCACGGATTAAACGAGTGGGAACAGTGGGACGCGGCATATCACGGTACCCCGGCATATCGCTGAGCGCACACACTCCGCAAGTACGCGCGATGTCTAGACGAAAGAAGCCCCGCATGAAAAGAAACGGGGCTTCATTTCATGCGGGGCGTTTCATTTTTTCGTCGTACAGAACTCTTTCCAGTCCTGCACGAGGCCGCCAAGCGCCACATATACGCCCGGCGGCAGCACCTGCACGGCACCGACGGCCATGCCGAGGTTGAAGTCGGCGTCGCTTCGTGCAAACTTCTCCGGACGCATAGCGCCGGTTAAGACGATCGTCTTCATGCTTGCGCCTGCTTCCGCGAGGAACGTCGCCGTTTCCCCGATCGTGTCGGTACCGTGTGTGATGACCACGCGCTTGTGGGCGCAGTTGTACACGTCGTACGCAAGCTGCTTGCGGTCGGTATCGGTGATGTCGAGACTGTCCTTCTTCATGGTCGACCACTTCGCAACCGTGAAGGACACGTCGGCACGCTCCAGGATCGGGATATATGCCGGAGTTTCGATGGTGAACGCATAGCCGTGGTTACCCTCTCTGGGCAGGTAGTCCTTGTCGATGGTGCCTCCGGTCTGGAGGAAGAGGATTTCCATTGCGGCCTCTCTCGTGTAAGGGAACAGGGGAACGGGTATTCAAGGCCAACAATAAAAGGAAAAAACGGCAGTGTCAACTCCATCTGAAAAGCGCTGTCTTTACAGACGCGGCCGGCTGTACTACAGTACAGAAATTGTTTAACGCTTGTTAAACAATTAAAATATACGGGCTTTCATATGCTGAGTCCACATGAGATCACAAAGCTTCAAAAGCTGCTTACCAAGAACGATGATCGTCTTCCGATTGTCTTCAATGCGCTCAGCGATCCGCGTCGCTGCAAGATATTTCGCAGTTTTCTCACGAGCGAAAGACTGTGCGTGAGCGATGTGTCGCGCATTTTTAATATGTCCATGTCGCTTGCGTCTCAGCACCTGAAGATCCTTGAGATAACGGGATTGCTTACGCGGCAGAAGGAGGGACGGACGGCTTACTTCAAGCCGAACACCGATGACGAGCTCGTTTGTACCATTATCAAGGCAGTCATATAAATAACGATGAACACCACAACACTTGTAGGAAAACGCGAGGTAGCAGAGGGGACTATGGAATTTTCTTTCGTGCGTCCCGACGATTTTACATATCAGGCTGGACAGACCATCGACGTGACGCTTATTGATCCAGTGGAGACCGATGCGGAAGGAAACAAGCGTACGTTCTCGCTCGTGAGCTCGCCGCATGAACCGATGCTCAGGATCGCAACGCGCATGCGTGACACTGCGTTTAAGCGCATGCTCAAAGCAATGGAACCAGGCACAGAGATATCCGTTGAAGGCCCGTTCGGCTCATTTCTGCTGCATGAGAATGCCGCACGACCTGCGGTGTTTCTCGCAGGAGGTATCGGCATCACGCCATTCCGGTCGATTATCGGCGACGCCTCTGAGCGCAGGCTCGCGCATAGATTGTTCCTGTTCTTTTCGAATCGCCGTCCCGAAGACGCCGCATTCCTTGATGAGTTGCAAGCACTAGAAAAGCAGAATCCGCAGTTCACGCTCACAGCGACCATGACGCAGATGGAAGCATCGGCAGTGCCTTGGGAAGGGGAGCGTGGCTTTATTGATGCAACCATGCTCAAACGCATTCTTCCCAAAGGGGCCGCGCCCGTCTACTACTTGGCAGGACCACAGGGTATGGTCACCGCGATGCGCACCATGTTGAATCAAAGCGGTGTATCAAACGATGACATCCGCTTCGAGGAATTTGCCGGATACTAGAAGCTGGTCGCGTCAACATTTCCATGTATGGAGCCTGCTACTCGACGTTAGAACCCGCTTAGTCCATGGCGGAGTATCCAATTTCCAATACTTCGATTTCTCCGAGTGGCTCGTGCGGCCATTTGAGAGGGTGCCAGTGGGCGAGATTAGAACCTATGAGCTAGAAAAGATATAATTGGTCTATGCGTATTACTATTATTGGCAATTGTGGAAGCGGGAAAAGCACTCTGGCACGCAAGATCAGCGAGAAATTCAATATTCCGCATATTCACCTCGACCGGTTTTGGTTTGAGGCTAACGGCCATACGCTCAAGAAGGAAGACATGGAAGGCAAGGAGAAAGTTCGAGCCTATATTCGCGCTAAAGTCGAAGAGTTTGTAAAGCAGGACTCCTGGGTCTCTGATGGCTGGTATTCACGCGTACAACCTCTTATTGCAGAAAGAGCCGACCAGGTGGTGTTCCTAGACATTCCACTTTGGCGCCGCCTTGCCAACCATTTGCACCGAGTCTTTTTTAGCGAACGACATCCAGAGCTAAGTCGCTGGGACTATTTCAAGTTCATTTCTGAAATAGTCCGACGCACTTTTACGCACGGCAAACAAATGCAGCAATTTGTGCGCGAACATCCGGAAAAGGTCATACATCTTCGATCTCATAAGGAGGCAGATAAATATCTCGCCTCTCTAAAAAGGATTTCTATCTAGTCTCGTCATCTCCATATATGGCCAAACCAATTCTTTTCATAGATTTCGACGGCACTCTCTGCCACGACCGCTTTTGGCGGAGCTTACCAGCAGAGCAATACGAAAAGGTGCAGAAGTTTCTATTCGGAGACGATAAAACGCATGTTCAGGAATGGATGCGAGGCAAGCGAACTGCAGAAGAGACAAACGAAATCTTAGCCGAGCATCTTGATGTTCCGTTTCAGGAGATTTGGAATGTCTTTGTGCAAGATGCTCGCTCAATGAAAGTATCTCAGGAGCCCCTGAACACCATTAAGAATTTGCGACATTCGTACACAACTATTCTCATTACGGTAAACATGGATAGCTTCTCGCGTTTTACCGTTCCCGCGCTACAACTCAACGACTACTTTGATGCCATAAGCTCCTCCTATGAGGAGGGTCTTTTCAAGAGCGACAACGGTGGCGAAGTCTTTAGAAAGTACATTCATGCATATCAAGCACCAGTGGCAAGTAGTGTTCTCATAGATGATTCGCCAAGCGCATGCAACACTTTTAAAGATATTGGAGGCGTAGCATTCCAGGTCACCAGCAGAGAAGACCTGCCTTATTACTTGGAACGAATTAAAGAAAGTTCCTAAAAACTCGGATGTTCTCCATTTAGGAGGGCGAAGCCTTTCCTGATCGCTTGAATCTCAGGATCTTCACCCCGCTTATTTTCCGTATAGATCTTTTCAATCTCTGACTCGGCTATCCATTCAAAAGAGGAATGATCTTCCGGATGGATTCGAATATTTTCGATCGGACTTATGAAACGAGCGAAGTAGATGACCTCAACGGAGTGTGATCCCTTGATATCGTTAGTGTAGGTAAAAGCGGCGAATGGATCTCCTATCTCAATATCCATCTGGAACTCCTCTTGAATTTCTCTTTTGAGACCCACAACGATATCTTCTCCGTAATCAATATGGCCGCCAGGAATTTCATACACTCCAGGCAGAAATTTCTTAGTCTCAGCACGTTTCGGAAGAAATACTTTCTCCATTCCATCAAAATTATGATGTATGAATGCACAGGCAGTGATGACTTGCTGGCCATGCGCTGGAACCTCGCTGTCATGAGAAATTTTATCTGTCATAGGAACATCGTATCATTTTTTAGTCTCAGGAGCTCTCCTAAAATCTAAAAAATATTAGAACCCGCTCAAAGCCATACACGAAAGGCCCGGAGGGACTCCCGAGCCTTTGTGTTTACTGTTGTGGTCTTATCATAACGCTTGCTCGAACTACTTGGTCGCGAAGCGACTAACGCTGGCCGCGCGGAGCGCGTGGTGATGCGATACTTTCGCATACGCATTCGCGTTCGTGGTGATGCTGATACGCACCTCCCACCGCCTCGTCACCTCGGCGGTACGCCCTCCAGAACCTCCTTTGCAATATTCCTTTTTCTTTTGGGCCCGGGAATTGTTTTTGAATATGGAAAAGGAGTTCTGTCGGGCGCACTTCCACTAAGTCGTGGAAGTAGGGAGGTGCTCCCAATTTCGAGTCCGAAGATCATTTCCGGATATCGTTAGGGCTTCTGACTGCACCCTCAAGCAGCCGCCCGAGGGCATTTCCGCTAGGGCTGCTCGCGCCTATATGCTCGGTGTGCTGCTATTCCTCGCACTCCCGCCCTGAGGGTCGGGTGCTCGGGCAGCACTCATGGTATTGGGGAGAGGAAGGAATCCTCTCCCCAGCACCCGGCTCCTCCTCGCAGTGGTTCGCTAGAGCCTTCAGTGTTTCACAGAGTTTATTGTTAACGTTTGCTTAGTGCCTTCGTTTGACAGGTCTTCGGAGTCCACTGGGTTGAAACCCCTCTCCTCGTTTCCATGGTTAGCCTTCATCGTGTCGCTTCCGCTACTAGCTTCAATATTGCAAAAGAGCGACGGCGCTCACCCGAAGCCCTATCGCTCCTAGCGGAAATGCCCTCGGACGCTATTACGTTAGTGCTTGCCCCACGCCCTCGCGCTGACGCGTTCGGGCTCCCGCCCGTGCGCGCTCTAGGGGAGCTTCGCCCCACTCCCTAGAATTTAAATTTACTTGCTACAAAAGCGACAATTGCTCCAACTATGAGGATAGCGGTTACCTTTACCATTTTACGGCCGGTTTCTTCAAAAACTGAAACGATGAACCACTTTATTAATCGGTATATCCAAATGAATGGGCGTGACAAAAGCCATAATGAGATAAAGATGCCACTCAATATTTGCTCCCCGATTGTTCTGTAGTCATCCATAATTACAATCTCAGTAAATTTTTTATTTTCGTGAGCATGGATGAAATAAAACTCGGTTTCTCCTTGTAAAACTCCTCGTAATACAGCCGTCTCTTTTCTTCTTCCAGATATCTTCCTTTTCTGATCTCTTCATCAGACCATTGAGGTGCCCACTCAACGAGACCATTTCTAATCCAGTAGTGTGATCGGCAGCGTAATTGCCAATTTCCGATTGATGGGTATAAGGTTGGACCATTTAGGTCGTCAGTAAAGGTCCACTCTGTTTCACCAAGAGGCGTTCTAACTTTTGATCCACAACCGCACGCACAAAGGTGTGCTGCGGTGTAAAACTTTTCGGACACATAGAGTACACCAGGATCTAACTCCTTAACCATTTGGTCTACTCGTTGTAGTTTAAATCGCATAATCAATTATCATTTAGCGAGTATTTGTAAGTCAGAGACATCAAAATGAAAGTGGTGTCCATCGGTCTGATTATCATAAAAACCTTTGAGTTGTTTGTAGTGAATGACTGCGAGAGCAGCGTTAAGGGCGTTTAACTCTGATATTTGGATGTTTTCTTTGTACAAATTCTCTGGCCTATCTACAAGTTGTGCAAATCCATTGGCTACAATTTCATCCACAGAATCTGGAGGGTAGTGTGTTGTCTGAATTGCGCCTCTCAATCCGTTGTCTTTCTTGCTCAGACCCATTCCAACATCAATGAATGGTATTTTGAGAGTTTTTAAAACATCAAATATGGCCGCACGAGATGATCCGCTATCAACACACACAAAAGCAAAGGTCACGCCTTCAAGATCGGAACTTGAATCGCTGTCCAAATATTTTGTATGAAATGTTAGTCCGTTTCTGAGATTCTCATAACGCGACTTGTATACCTCAGCCTTAGTCTTGCCGAATTCACTCGTTTCCACCTTACCAGGAGACCTATACAAGTTATGGACATAAAACCCGTCAGCATCGAAAGCTTCAATCTTGCCAACTCGTGTTTTTGCTAAAAACTCCAAAACGTAAGATCCTGTTCCGCCCAGTCCAATTATTGCCACCTTTTCACTTTCAAAAACAGTGCTCAATTCCTGGAGTTCGGCTCTTGAAGTCAGTGTGTCATGTAGCTTAAAAATCGGATCATCAATCGTCTCTTCCACAATGCGGCATGTGTAGGGATGCACTTCAGGATACAGAGCCATTGCGGGTCCGGAGATAACAGCGGTGTAGGTTTCGATCTTCTCAAAGAAGTCGGTGTACCCATTTGTCTTTTTAAGCTTGTGAGAAAATCTACGCTGTACCACTACATCCGAACTCAATTCAGATAATGGAAGGTTTGCTTCACGGCTAGAGGCAAGGTTGGCGATCGGTGTGCCATCAGTTTCGTGAGGAATACCACCAGCGAAAAAGATTTGATGGTCATCTTGTTGCACTCGAACCTCGTCAATAAATTCTAGCTTAGCAACAATAGCGCCAATTTGTAGCTCTTTATTTTGGTCAAGGTAGGGTATATCCCTGATGATCAAGTGCTTACTATCAAATGCTACCGCATACTTTTTCTCGACCAATCTTTTTAAGTCACTATTATGACTCACCAGTTTCTGAAACATTGAAAATCATTCCGTCTTTAACTTTTATGCTCTCGCCCTTTGCCAATATCCCCTCAGGCTTCTCACCATGACCTCTACGGTACTTAACTAGGTAAGATATTTCAGGGTGATCAGGATAAGTTGGTACTTCTAAAGTTACTACCTGCGCGTAACTGATCATCTCATTCTTTGGCCACTCGTGTGGTGTGCCTTCGACATGAATTGTCACTGTTTTTTCTTTTTCCATAGTATGTTTAGTGTTTAGTCCTATCTGCTAAGCGGTAACTCTGTCCGCTTTTTGGGGTGGGTGGCAGTGGCTCACCTTTGGTGACCGTGCGTTCGACACCGGTACGATTACCCACACGGTTGATAATCTCGTATTGGCCTGACGCATTGACGGTCATGCCTGATTTAAGTCTTGCCATGATGATGGTGAAACTGTTATTGGATAATCTGTCTTGAAATCCATCACCGTCTTGGCTATGCTGAGCAGGCAAGGTTCAAAACCTGTGTATGGAAACGGCCAGTTGTTAGCGCAGCGGCCGTTTTCCAGTTCAAGGTAGCATATGCTCCTAGAAAACGCAAGTGTTGTACAAAATATAAACAATCTTATCCACAATTGCTTGTATTTTATACAGAAATAGAGTATACTACATCAACTATGATTGCACCATATGCCAAGTTGGTAACCCAGCTTCGTGAGGATAGGGGCCTTACTCAGACGTTGGTGGCAGAAACAGCAGGAATGTCACGATCGTCTTACATAGCTCTTGAAAAAGGCGAGAAAGAACCATCATTTACTCAAGCGACAAAACTCGCTGGGCTTTTTGGTGTACCAGTAGATCAATTGATGACGGGACAACTTCCAGACTACAGCAAGTACAAGCAAATGATAATCTCCTTTTTGAGAGAAGCAAAAGCTTCTGGTCATGAGATTAAAAAAACAAAATTGGCCAAACTTCTTTATCTAGCTGATTTTGCGAATTACTATAAGACAAAAAAGTTTAGTATGAGCGGTATGGCATATCGAAAGATTGAGTATGGTCCCGTTCCCGATTCGTATTTCCGTGTGCTAGAAAAGCTTGAGGAGGATGCAGAAATTGAGATTGAAACAAGACTTTTTGATGAGGATAAAAATATGTACATAATTTCTGAAACACGAGTTTCAGAAAGAAATGACATTGATTTACTTTCAGATTCTGAACGCCGTTTGATTAAAGATATATGGTCTAAGTGGCAAGATGCTAATACACAAAAAATTGTACAGTTTACTCATGAGCAGGCTCCATACAAAAAGACAGAATTTGATCAAATAATTTCTTACGATTTGATTTTGGATGAAAAAGAAGACTACGTGTATTAGTTAATGTTCCTATCTTTAACCATGCCGAGAAATTAATGTATACTATAGTTAGCATATGGGAGTTACTTTAAAAAAAGAAAAAGCAATAAACAAAACCCACGCAGTTCATTTCCCTGTAAACCAAATCCTAAATGGTGATGCTATTGAGGAAATGAAAAAACTCCCTAGTGAGAGTATTGATCTAGTCGTTGCAGACCCTCCGTACTGGAAAGTTGTAAATGAAAAATGGGATTACCAATGGGGTACTGAACAGGCGTACATTCATTGGTCAAAGGAGTGGTTTGATGAAGTCCATAGAGTCTTAACTAAAGGCGGTTCTTTTTATGTCTTTGGATATTTCAGAACTCTTGCTCTTCTTTTAAATCCACTTCGTGATATCGGCTTTGAACTTCGTCAACAAATTATTATTGATAAGGGAATGCGGTCAGTGAGTGGTCGAGCCACAAAGAACTATAAAATGTTCCCAAACGTAACCGAGAGTGTTCTGTTTTTAGTTAAGGACAGCAAACCATTTATAAAGGATTTTCTCAAAGAGCGTCAGAAGGAACTCGGTTATACTTCAAAGCAGATTAATGAGATGTTGGGGGTAAAGAGTAATGGCGGTGGTATGTGGAGTATTTATACAGGCAAAAATGTCTGCGAACAGGTACCTACTCGAGAACTATGGGAGAAACTACAATCTGTTCTGAAATTTGATTTACCGTATGAACAAGTCTCAATGGTTTTTAACCCACAGATGGGCTTAACTGATGTCTGGACAGATATTGATTTCTATAAGGAAGAAAGGTTTCATCCTACACAAAAACCCCTTTCTCTCATTCAAAGATTGATATTAGCAAGTAGTAACGAGGGAATGGTAGTACTCGATCCATTTTTAGGTGCGGGTTCGACAGCAATAGCAGCAAAGATGCTAAATAGAGAATATATCGGTATTGAATTGGATGAAAAGTACTTTGAAATTGCAAATGAGCGAATAAAGCAGCTTGAACTGAATAAGACACTGTTCAATTAGCTATTTCTTCGTCTAGAATATTTTTTCTTTGCAACAGAAATTTTATCCGTATCTCTTAACTCTAATATGGATCTAAGTTCTTCAGGGATAAAAGGTAAAATCTCTTTAAGTTTCTTTGCACCCAATTTATAAATTTCATCAGGGTCAATTTTTTCAGTTGAAATTTTATTAAGTTCGCTGAGTTCAGTTTTTTGTACAAAAGAGATCATTTCAGAATCACTCATAACTACCGAAGGCATAACTATCGATTTGATCTTAGATCTGTCTTGGCTAGGATCTACTAACAAGTCAATTGAGATTTTTGGCTTGGTGTTAGCATTAGTAACTGTACAAGAAAAAACTTGAACAGGATTACAAATATAAAATTGGTAGGAGTACGGCCAAAAATTTTTAGGGGCAGGTGTTTTGTTCGGATTCTTATCCCTGTGTGTCAGATAAATCTTTTTATAGTAGTTTGTCATTATTTCTCTAAAACGAGCATGCCTAGGCTCAGATGGCCAAATTTCAAAAGCTTGAAATCTTAATGTTTCAAAATCTCCATTATCAAAGTTAAGATAGTCACCAATCATTAACAACACACGTCCAACTTGGTTTAACAAGACATCCAAATCGTCGTCACTTCTTATTGTGATAAGCCACTTGGAGTCATTCTTTCTATCAATGTTAGAGGAATCACAGTGAGGACAAACTTTCTCAATTCTTGAAACACTTAAACCGCAATCTTTGCATATATCAAGTTGGTCGATTCGAGAACATGACTTAACTTCTGAACCATCTATGAGATCATTGCCTCGTGCACCAGTTCTTTCACCAGTCATTCCCGTAATTAGTGATGCTAAGTGTTGACCAGGGTAACCAATTTTAATGTTTGGAGTTTGTTTTGTTAGTTTAGACCACTCAATAGCTTTTATTCTGGGTTGCAGAACAAGCTCATCTATAAGTTTGATGATTTTTGAATCAATGTCTGTGATAGTTACGAATTTTTTGTTTGGCTTGGACATGATCAGAGAAGATCTTTTGGTGAAATGGTAAGTGCAACCGCAATTTTATGAATATTTGATAGGGTTATATTTTTCTCAG
This sequence comes from uncultured Candidatus Saccharibacteria bacterium, assembly GCA_964552045.1. Taxonomy (GTDB): domain Bacteria; phylum Patescibacteriota; class Minisyncoccia; order Phycocordibacterales; family UBA918; genus OLB19. Next base: position 15,661 of record CAZKFF010000006.1, read on the forward strand.
CTCGTTCTATCATTCCAATGTAAGTTCTATGAACCCCCGCCTTTGCTGCAAGTTCTTCTTGCGATAACCCCAAAGCTTCGCGTTTTTGACGTACTTTTTTGCCAAAGTTAACCAAAGCTTCTTTTTTCACTTTTTTAGTATAAATACTTGCTAACTATAGTTCTACATACTATAGTTAGCATATTCTTCTCCAGAACTCCTTTTCCATATTCAAAAACAATTCCCGGGCCCAAAAGAAAAAGGAATATTGCAAAGGAGGTTCTGGAGGGCGTACCGCCGAGGTGACGAGGCGGTGGGAGGTGCGTATCAGCATCACCACGAACGCGAATGCGTATGCGAAAGTATCGCATCACCACGCGCTCCGCGCGGCCAGCGTTAGTCGCTTCGCGACCAAGTAGTTCGAGCAAGCGTTATGATAAGACCACAAATTGAAACATTACTCATTCCACGACCCCTATCCGCAAAGCGGATAGGGGTTTGTGCTTGCGCGAAATCGGTTTTTGTGTTGTACGCAAAGACTAATTCTGAGAGGGCGGGCACGCCGAAGCGCGCGGATTTGTCCTTGTTTTAAGTATCTTCAATGCATTATGTCCAAACCAAAATATTTTCTATATGCTCGCAAGAGCACCGAGGATGATGACAAGCAAGTAATGAGTATCGAGGCTCAGTTGTTTGAGCTTCGTGAGTTTGCTCGCAAAGAAAATCTTGAAATCCTATCGGAGTTTCAAGAGTCAAAAAGCGCCAAGACACCTGGGCGACCTATCTTCAATGACATGATGCAGGCCATCGAGGAGCAGGAAGAAATCGGGATACTGGCGTGGCATCCGGACAGACTGGCTCGTAACTCGATAGATGGTGGTCGCATCATTTACCTTGTCGATCAGGGAAAGTTGGTGTCTATGCGCTTTCCGACCTTTTGGTTTGAACCTACCCCGCAGGGGCTCTTTATGTTGCAAGTGGCGTTCGGTCAGTCGAAATATTATTCAGACAATTTACAGGAGAATATTCGTCGGGGAATGCGCCAAAAACTCCGCCGTGGTGAGTGGTTGTGTAAGGCTCCATTAGGGTACACAAACAATCCCAAGACCAGAAATATTGAGCCAGTTGGTTTTCAAGCGCGGGTCATTAAGTTAGCATTTGAAAAATATGCTAAGGGCGGTACTGGTCTTGAAGCGCTGGCGGAGTTTATGGCGCATCACGGCATAACGACGGAGGAAGGAACGCCACTTGGCAAAGCTACCGTGAAGCGAATGCTCACCAATCGTGCGTATATAGGTCTCACGACTCATAAAGGCGAATGGTTTCCCGGTAGCTTTGCGCCAATTATTTCCTCAAAATTATTTGAAGATGTGCAACGAGCGCTCAAAGTGCGTGAGAAGCCGAGGAAACGCAAGGTACGACATGATTTTCCTTTCGCTGGACTTTTTCAGTGTGAGGAGTGTGGCGGCATGTTTACTGCACAGTGGGCGACAGGGAAGTGCGGGCAGAAGTATCGGTACTATCGTTGCACCAAGAAAAAGGGAGTCTGTACACAAAAGTACTTGCGCGAGGAGGAGCTTTTCGCGCAGATAAAAGATCGTCTTCAAAAAATTTCGCTTTGCGATGATGTCTTAGAGGAACTAGAGCTTCAGCTTACAGAAATAGAGAAAGCTGAACACCAATCATCGCAAAGCGACTTTCAAAATCTTTCTGAAAGTATCAAAGCGGGCGAAGCGCGCTTGAATAAGCTGGTCGAGTCGTATCTGGATGGTGATATTCCGAAGGAGCTGTATATACAAAAGAAAGATGAGATACTCCGCGCGAACGCCGCTTTGCATGAAGAATTGAAAGATTTTAAACGTCGAGGAAATACTTGGGTCGAACCCCTGCGCGAATGGATTTCAGATACTAAACAAGCCAATTTTTTAACAAACACAGAGGATCTTCAAGATATCAGTGTGTTTGTTGAAAAATTTGGAACGAACCCTTCGGTTCGTGACAAATCCGCGCGCTTCGGCGTGCCCGCCCTCTCAGAATTAGTCTTTGCGTACAACACAAAAACCGATTTCGCGCAAGCACAAACCCCTATCCGCTTTGCGGATAGGGGTCGTGGAATGAGTAATGTTTCAATTTGTGGAGATGGCGGGAATTGAACCCGCGTCCGAATTAGGTTGCCCTCGTGCGTCTACAGTGTGTAGGGTGTCTCAAGATTTAAGCCTTGCAGGTATGAGACAGACAGAATCCTGCAACGCCGATCCCTCAGAATGTTAGATGAAACCGGGGAAGGGTTTCATCCCGAGTCTGATGTTTATTACACCGCATCTTCCGTATCAGACGTCAGGAAGGACGATGCCATTCCGGCTCCGCGTTAGTTACGCGAGAGCGGGAGTGAAATCCGCCTTTGAAAAGTACGGACTTTTTACGCTATTCTTTGCACGTAAAGGTGAGTGTATTTTAACGAATCCACACCCTCTTTCGACACTGCACACAAAAGCAAAGACTAACCGTCGATGCCAAGCATCCCCCGAAAAAATTAAAGGCTTTCAATTTTTTCGGGGAACGTCGTGTGAGGCTGTGTAACCAATACCGGAATGCGGGGTGGAGTGTGAACTCCACCACAAGTGGGATGTTGAGCCTGCCCTTATCGTGCAGACTGTTCTTTGTGCAGCGGCGTGACCGTTGCAGTGCGCGTGCGCGGCGTCTCTGCGGGAACATTCTTTCCAGGATGCTCATCCTCCACGTGGACGCCGAGCGCTTTGAAGGCCGATTCCTGTGAGCCGCCATGAGCGACAAACTGGCAGAACCGGCATTCCGCCTTGTACATGTGGCACCTCCTTCCTTTGTTGCCACATTCCGATATTCGTTATCAGCGAATACTATTGTATATGATGCGATGCAAAGAACGAAGCCTGTTCGGCCCTCGGAGGTGAGGCGGATCGCAGAGTATCCGCCGAGAGGGGAGGGCGTTCACTTCGTAAAGATGAATGTGTCGCTCTCCGCTCCGAAGAACTGCCGCATGAACTCCAAGGCTTCCTCGTCGATGACTGCCGTTTCGGGCACGACGATGAAAGCGTCGTAGTCGAAGAATTCATGATTGGAAGGATTCTGTCTCCATTCCAGGTACAAACGCATCTTCAGCAACTGTTTGTACACTTCTAAGTCGATGACTTCAGCCACAATTGCCTCCTGTACGTCTGTCCCACCTCTGATGGTCGAACTAATGCTGGTTTTTTAATATTCTGTCGATCTCGCGCCTGGTGTCGCGTTTCTTGATGGTCTCACGCTTGTCTGCCTTCTTCTTTCCACGAGCGAGGGCAATCTCAAGCTTGATCTTCCGACCATTATTATACAACTTAAGTGGGACTATTGTCAAGCCTGCCTGCTCTCCCTGCGCCCCCAGATGGGCAAGCTCCTTCTGTGAGAGGAGGAGTTTTCGCGCACGTTCAGGATCATAGCCTTTGGGAGTATTCGCTTCCTGATAGGGCGAGATCGAAATGCCTACCACAAAAGCTTCGCTGCCGCGGATGACCACATGCCCGCCCTCGAGCTTGCCTTTGCCGGCACGGATTGCCTTTGCTTCGTGCCCAGAGAGCACAATACCCGCCTCGAACTCTTCGAGCATTTCAAAATTGAAGTGGGCTTTTTTGTTGGTTATGTATGCGCTCATGTGTATAAAAACTATAGCAAATGGAGCGTTTTTTAAGAAGATGCCGCCTGCTTGCGCCTTAATGAGCTCTTCATAGCCAAATCAGGCTATTTCTGTATAATGGCCCGATATGACCGATACGCAAAATAACAAGGAAAATAAGGAACAGAAGGAGACAGAGCCGCAGGGGTCAGAGAAAGGTACCGATACCCACAACGGCACTCCTGAACCGAAGGAGGACGAGAAGCCGAAACTCGCGCCCAAACGAGGCATGCAACTTCCGTCCATGAAGCGCTCCGCAAAGAAAATGCCAATCGGCCCCGGCAATTTTTGGAACAATATCCTTTCGACCGTGCTTGTACTTGTGCTCATTACTGCTGCGTATTCATATTTTGTTGAGAACAAGGAAGAGCCGGAAGAACTGTCTGTCTCAGAGGTTGCAAGCCAGGTCAAGGCCGGGGAGGTCGCGTCGATCATCGTCCGCGGTTCATCGCTCGAAGTGAGTTACAAGGATACGACCCGCAATGAGGGTGTGGCGAAGAAGGAAGCAGACGCGGCAGTCACTGAAACGCTCGCTGCGTTGGGCGTCACCACTGAACAGCTCAATGCAGTAGAGATTGATGTGCAAAACGAAACCGGTCTCACGTATTGGCTGTCGAATATTGCGCCGTTTTTGTTCCCGCTCATTTTCCTCGGAATCATCATCTGGTTCTTTACCCGATCGGTCAAAGGTGCCGGCATGCAGGCGATGAGCTTTGGTGCTTCAAAAGCGCGCATGATCGACCCCAACGACCAGGCGCAGAAGGTGACCTTCAGGGATGTTGCCGGAGCGAAGGAAGCGAAGCAGGAACTTGAGGAGATCGTGGACTTCCTGAAGAATCCGAAGAAATTCCTCGATATCGGCGCGGAGATCCCCAAAGGCGTAATGATGATGGGCGCACCAGGCACCGGAAAGACCCTGCTGGCGCGGGCGGTTGCAGGAGAAGCGGGGGTACCGTTCTTCTCGATCTCCGGCTCTGAATTCGTCGAGATGTTCGTTGGTGTGGGGGCATCGCGCGTGCGCGACCTTTTCTCCATGGCGAAGAAAGCCGCGCCCGCGATCATCTTCGTCGATGAGATCGACGCAGTGGGTCGTGTACGCGGTACGGGAGTGGGCGGTGGCAACGACGAGCGCGAACAGACACTCAACCAGATACTCGTGGAGATGGACGGCTTTGAGCCCAATGCGAAAGTGATCGTCATGGCGGCGACCAACCGTCCGGACGTGCTCGATCCGGCGCTGTTGCGGCCCGGACGATTCGATCGGCGCGTTACCATCGACCTGCCTGACCGCAATGACCGCAAGGCCATCCTCGAAGTGCATGCGCGCAAGAAGCCACTCCAGGAGGACGTGAATCTTGACGTGGTGGCGCAGCGTACCCCCGGATTCTCGGGAGCCGATCTCTACTCGCTCATGAATGAAGCAGCGATCCTCGCTGCGCGCGAAGCACGCAAGAAAGTGGGGCAGTTCGATATCATCCGCTCCATCGAGAAAGTGATGCTTGGCCCCGAACGCAAGAGCCATGTGCTTTCGAAAAAGGAACGTCTCGTGACCGCCTACCACGAGGTCGGGCATGCGCTTGTCGCATCAGTGTTGCCGTATGCGGATCCGGTCCATAAGATATCCATCATTTCCCGCGGCCGCGCTGCGGGGTACACGCTGAAGCTCCCCGAAGAGGACCGCAAGATGCATACGCGCAAGGAGTTCCTCGACGACATCGCTATGACGCTCGGCGGCTATGTGACCGAACAGATGATCTTTGACGACCTCACCACCGGCCCGTCGAACGATCTGCAGGTCGCATCGAACCTCGCGCGGGATATGGTCACCAAATACGGCATGAGTCCGCTCGGCCCGATCGCATTTGAAGGTACGGGTGGGCGGCTCATCGGCGGAGGGGTTAGTGAAGACCGCGGCTACTCGCCACAGGTGGCAAAGGCGATCGATGACGAAGTGACGAAGATCATCGAAGAGGGAAAAGAGCGCGCCCGCGAGATACTCACTAAGTACCGCTCGGCGCTTGACTCCATCTCCAAGAAGCTCGTCGAGCTCGAGACGCTTGAACGCGATGCGTACGAAGTGATGCTCAAAGCTGAGGGTGTGCCGATCAATGATGTCTACCGCGACGCGCGTCTTGCCGAAGAAGCCATCGGCGACCCATCGCGCGCCCTTGAGATCGATCCGTCCACTGACACTGAAGCCGGAAAGGACATCATCTAGACACGAAGAGATGCTCACCCTGCGGCATGTTGTGGCGGCAGTGTACGTTGTGCACAGGTGAGTATGTGCAATGAGCAATTTTGCAGTATCATAGTGCGTAATGGAGATCGTCCGAGGAGGGCGACCTTTTTGTTGTATATCAATTAATACTATCCATATGAATATCGCGTATGTATCACCAAAGGCAGGTATCACGTTGCTGTGTGCTTTGATAGCATTTTTTGCTGTCTTCACTGCACAGAAAGCGCATGCACAGGTGAGCGATGAAGCGCTTGCAGTATTGCAGGCACAGGTTGATGAGGCACAGCTGCAGGTGGAAGAGCTTGCCTCCCACCAGGGCAGAGTATTGGGAGCGACAACCGATGAGCTTCAGGAACAGATACAAAGGCTGGTTGAGGAAACAGCTGCGAAGAATCAGCCTGCAACAAAGAATAACAAAGAAACGCTCAAGCAGCAGATCAAGGCGTACAATAAACAGATCGAGCGTTTTACAGAATTGCGCGATAAAGCGCAAAAGAAACTCGATGCGTTGAAAAGGGAGGACACGTCTCAGAAAAAATTCGGTCTCAAGGATATCAAGAAGGTTACCTGGAAAAAGGTGGATCCGATCCCCAATGCCATCGATGATGAGTATTCGCTGTATACCATCAAGCTGAAGTCGGGACAAACCGTCGAGGTCAAAGTGTGCGGTTATTGTATGAGCGAAGACCGGGAGGCGGCATTCAAAAAGGCCGGATATCATGGTGACGTTACAGAATTGACGGATCTGGCCACGGAAAAAGGTACAAAGACATCGCTTGCGAAGAAGGCTCCCGGTAAGAACAAGTTCTCATGCGACCGCACAGTATCCTCGAAACTGAAGGGAGGAAAGGTCGCTTGTTACGGCATGTGGGATTACGGGTCGTCATTCGGTGACGATGCGCACATGTGCGGAGACCGTGGAGCAGGAAAAACAGGATGTACGATCAAAGCTCCAATGTGCAGCTCAGGTTCAGCAAAAGCGAGCAAGTATTACAGCAATAACTCAATAAAAGATTCCTCGGAACTTCCTGTGTTTGCCAAAAAACTTGGCGTGACACAGGCGGTGGTTACCGATGAGGTCGCCGGACTATGGGAATACACCTGTACAGGGAACGCCTCCGAAGATAGTGGAGATAATGAAGAAGAGTCTCCATTGACACAGGAGATCAATAGGATACAGGATATCCTCAAGGAATTAATGGAGAAGTGGCAGTAATTGTAAAAAGCGATATAAAACTGCATTATGTTTGTGAAAGCCCGGCGCCTTTGGCGCCGGGCTTTTTGCTGTTCTGTTTGTTAGGTCACTCGTACCGCAGCGCTTCAATCGGGCTTTTCTTCGAAGCCTGATGCGCGGGATAAATGCCGAAGATAAGTCCCACGGTCGCTGAAACACCTACCCCTAAGAGCGCCCCGCTGATGGGGAACACGAAACTCCAGTCTTCTGCAACAGTCTGCGCGAGTACCACTGCGGCAATGAGCGAAAGGAGTGATCCGAGAATGATACCGATGACCCCGCCGATGCTTGTCAATATGATCGCCTCAAAGAGAAATTGTTTGAGTATGTCCTTGCGGGTGGCGCCGAGCGCCTTGCGCAGGCCGATCTCCTGCGTTCGTTCGGTCACGGATACAAACATGATGTTCATAATACCGATGCCGCCTACTACAAGCGAAATAGAAACAACGGTCACCAAAAATGCAGTGAAGATGCTGACGATGGTCTCGATCTGCTCAATAAGATTCTCCTGCGTCTGTATGTCGAAGTCATCGTCTTCGTCCACATCAAGATCATGTGTCTCGCGCAGCGTGAGTGCGATGTCATACGCGAGCTTGTCTGCATTTTCAGGAGTATCTGCACGGAGAAAGACCTCATTGAAGTAGTTGGTTCCGGTTATGTATGTCTGGGCAGTTGTGTGCGGAACCATGATGAGGGTATCCATGTCGAATCCGCCTTTCTGTCCCACATCCTCAAGTACGCCGACCACTTCGAACTTCTTGTCTTTTATGGTGATGAGACGTCCGACCGCACGTGAACTGCCGAACAGCTCCTTTTGTACCGTCTGCCCGATGACGGCGACACGGGCGCGCGCTTCGATATCGTCTTCAGTATACGCACGGCCGTCGACTAGCTTCACGTCAAGGAGGTCAAGGAAAAATTCCGCCGAGCCGCCCATTATGGATGGGCGATAGGTCTCCCCCTCGTACTCGGCCGGTTCATACATGATCACAAACGGGGCGATCTCGACGAGATTGGGCACATTCTGCTTTCGTTGCAGCGCTTCGATATCCTTGTCAGTAATCGTTTGTGAAAAGAGCGTCTGTGTGACATTTGATATGCCTGTGCCGGGACGCAGGATGACTGTTTCTGTGCCGAACCCGCTTATTTCGTCGAGGATGAGCGCTTGTGCGCCCGCGCCGAGCGACATCACCATGATGATCGCTGCGATGCCGATCACGATGCCGAGAATTGTAAGCGCCGAGCGCATCAGATGCGTCTGCAGCCCCCGAAATGCCGTAAAAATGAGGTTAGACAATGACATACTATTTTACGAAGCCGCGCGAGGCCTCCCGCCGTCTCTTAAGTTTCTCGTCCTTGGTGATCTTTCCGTCCACGATATGGATGATGCGATTGGCATGTTCCGCGGTGAATGTCTCGTGGGTAATGAGGACCACCGTATGCCCGTATACATCGTGCAGGTGCTGCAGTGTCTCCATGACAATCTGCCCGGAGTGTGAATCAAGATTGCCGGTCGGCTCATCAGCGAATATGACACTCGGATTGTTCACCAGAGCCCGAGCGATCGCCACGCGCTGCTTTTCTCCGCCGGAAAGCTTGTAGGTTTCATATTCCATGCGGTGGTCCATGCCGACGAGCTTGATGACCTCCTTGATCTTCGCATCCTGCGCTGCCTTCGGAACCGTTGAGTATAGGAGCGGCAGCGCAACATTCTCGTATATGCTCTGGCGGGGAAGGAGATTGAATGACTGGAAGACGAACCCCATGTCCTCATTCCGCACCTTTGCTATCTGTTCATCCGTACGATCCTCATAGCGCTTCCCGTTAAACCGGTATTCTCCGCTCGTGTGTTCAGCGAGGAATCCGAGGATATGGAGGAGCGTTGATTTTCCGGAACCGGACGGCCCCATGATCGAAACAAACTCGCCCGATTCGATCGAGAATGTCAGCCCGCGCAGTACGTGGGTGGGGGTTATGCCTCCGTAGTAGGTTTTTTCAAGATTGCGTATTTCAAAAAGGCTCATGGCTGTTGCTCAAGCGCTTGCAGTGCGTCACTGTCTGCGAAGGTCACGATCATCTGCCCCTCTTGTAAGCCGCCGGTTATTTCGGTCAAGCCATTGGAACCACGCAGACCAACGGTCACGGGAATGCGTTCGAGCGATCCGTGGGCGTATGAGCGGACGAACTTCCCCTCGCTGTCTTCGGCGATGGCGCGCGACGGTATGGCGAGTACATCGGTGTGAACTTCAGCGAGAATGTCGATATCAGCCGAAAGCCCCGAGCGGATCAAGTCATGCTTTTGCGTGAAGCGGAGCTTGACTTCAAAGACGCGTACGCCGTCGACGATGTTCGCGTGCGGCGCAACGCTCACGACATACGCTTCAAATACTTCATCGTCATATGCGTCAAGCGTCACTGTTGCCGTATCGTCGACAGTTATCTCCTTGATATCTGATTCGGAGATATTGACAGTGATCTCGAAATTATCTTCAGAGATAAGCGATACCACGGGTGCACCCGCAGCGACGAGTTCGCCTTTTTGGATGTCGAGTTCGGTCACTACTCCGTTGAACGGCGCCCTGATGACTGTATTGTTGTATGCTGCCTCAGCGGTGGCAACTGCAGCTTCCGTCTGTCGTACGACCGCCCGCTGCGCCTGTATCTGTTCATTGCGCGCTGAGGAAGCGCTTTGATCGTACTGCAGCTGCACTTGCTCCAGAGAAGCTTCTGCAGCCTTGAGCGTGCTCTCCGCACTCGCAATTGCCACGTCGCGCGCATTGAGAGCCGCAGTGTAGGCATTGAGATGGGTCAGGTAAGTCGCTGCACGCGTATTGGGTATGGGTATTTCCCAGGCAGTGCCCTTGGCGAAATCCTCAGGGAACTGGATGTACAAACCGCGGGTTCCGAGCGGTATCTCTCGCGCAGTGGAAACACTGCCGGTAAAAGTCTCCAGGCCCGTCGCACGGAAAGAATATCCGGACGGCGTATTGGAACGATACAGCTCCACAATGTACGCTCCGTCTTCCTCACTTTCGTATGTACCGGTTATTGTGGGGGCCGCATAGGAGGCATCGGATGCTGAGTGTTCGCTATTGGTGAGGTATGCCTGCAGATCAGACGACCGGAGTGTTGTGCGCGCGTTCTCTACCAGCTGGTTGTGCTGCGCGGTGGTCTCATCGAGAGTGCGTTTCGCATTCTCGTACGCGACCTGTGCCGCCTCCACTCCCGATTCTGAAACCGCGAGGCTCGCCTGATCGGCCCCTTCCAAAAGCTCCTGCAGCCGCACCTGCTCCATTTCAAAACGTGCGTATGCGGCAGTGAGGTCGGCAGATTGCTTGATCGAATCAAGCTGTACAAGAACGTCACCCTCTTGTACAAGCATGCCCTTCTCAGCAGGAATGTCTTCGACCCTCCCGCCGAATTCAAACGCGAGTGCAACATCCTTGATAGGTTCGATTGATCCCGTTTCGCTTATGGTCTCAACGACATCTGCAGTACTAACTGGCGCGATCTCAATGCCTTCGGGCATGTCTTTGGATGAGAATGCGCTCAGTGCGATACCGCCTCCGAGGAGTATGACTCCACTGATGATCCAATATTTCTTTGAGCGGAAGAACGATAGCATAGCTATTTTTTTATAGTAACACGCGAGTCTGCGGTCAAACGGAGGAACGCACACCGCCATCGGTTGTCTGGCTTGCGTGCTATCCATGAGTGTGTCTTGCGTGCCGCTTGCTTCGCTTTTGGCTCGGACCATCGTCGTACCTGCCGCAGGGCAGGTACGTAAAAACACCAGTCTGAAGACTGGTGTTTTTACGCTGGTCCGCCCGCTTGGACTCGAACCAAGGACCACAGAGGTATAAGCTCTGCGCTCTACCAACTGAGCTACAGGCGGAAATGAGGAGCAAAGTGCGGTACTTTGGATTCCGGAGAAAAGTATTATCGTACGAGTTTGCTTGAACGATAATACTTTTTGAGAGGGTCAAAATGTACACACATTTTGTCCGAACTGGCCGCCTGTATGAACATACAGGCGGAAGTGAGGAGAGAGCCTCAACTGCGGCAGAACCGCAGTACCCGCAACTATACCGCGAATTGCTCACTTGCTCAATTCTGCTAGTATCCCCGGAATGGATCGTTCACAATGTGGCGTATACCCTTGCTTTTGCAGGATGTGCGCAGCGCCTTGATCATCCCGGGAGATCCGGAAATGAAGTAGCTGGCGCTGTTGCCGTGCATGGCGATCTGCGCATCAAGCGCTGCGTTCACTTCCTCAGGGGTCTGCGTGTAGATGATCTCTACTGACGGATGCTGTGCGAGCGTATCAAGTTCTTCTTTGAATGTGTATGGACCAATGGCGGAATAGATGAGCGTAAGGGTCGTATGCGGGATGACACCGTTGACGATATCTTTAACAAGTGCCCGGAACGGCGTAATGCCGATACCTCCGGCGATGCCGATGATCCGCGAGATATGGTTGGCAGCATGGAACTCGCCGAACGGACCGTGCATGATGAGCGTATCACCTCGCTGCAGCTGGAGCAGTCTTTCCTTGAATTCGCTGTGTTCCTTTTTGATGATCGTGCTGATACGAATAACACCTTCCTGCGACGATGAGGCTATAGAAAAAGCTCGCCAGAATCTTCCTTTCCACGGGCTCTGAGGAAAGAGGAATATGCCGTGCTGGCCTGCCTTCCAGGTAAGCCGATGCGCCGGGACGAAAATGAAGGAGTATATCTCTTCCGATTCCTGGATGCGCTCTTTGAATACGAGTTTCCTACGGTTTACCACAGGAAAATAATCCAGTGGGTGCCGAAGCGCGCGAGTGATGACGTCTAACATGCACATACTGTACCAGTGATTTCGCACGATGCGCAAGCGCTTGTACCTGCATCACAGGCAATAGCTTGCACAGAAGAGTTGAGCATTTGCGGTGACAGGGGTATAGTGAGAAAAGCGTCGCGTGCAACGTATATCAAGGAGGCTGCAATGACTACCACCAGCGTAAGCGGTCGTTCGCAGAGCACGGCTTTGGTTCCTTCCAGCAGCGCGTCAGGAGGATACGCTTTCGAGTTCGTCTACGTGCGCAAGCTCACGCCTGATGAACTGCGTGAGCCCGATATCATCGGACTGTTCCAAAACTGCCCAACCGAGATCACCGAGGTCTATGGAGCGTTCAACCATCTGGGAAATCGCATCGGAGCCGGAGTGGAACGCGAACTCGTTGTCGAAGCTGCACAGGAGTGCGGCTTCAAACCACAAGGGTGGCTGGTGTAACATCCCCATCAACTCAGGCGGCCAACAGGCCGCCTTTTGTTTGGATGAACAGGGCGGCCCAAGGGCCGCCAGCCTACTCCATGTGGAGCGTCTCTCCCAGGTGGGCAACCTTCAGGGCGATAGCGGGATACTGCGCGAGCGTGTGGTCGAAGGCGACAAGCGCATGCGCTTCATGCCGCGCAGCTTCCACGAGCTTCAGGTTCTTGATCGCCTCCATACCGAGGTCGGACAGGCCCGACTGTTTTGCTCCATAGAGTTCTCCGGTCCCGCGGAACTGCAAATCGTACTCAGCAAGCTCAAACCCGTTCTTGGCGGTGGAGAGCGCCTTCAGGCGCTCCTTGGTCTTTTCACTCTTGCTTTCTGTCACAGCGAAGCAGTATGCCTGGTGGGTGCTCCGAACAACCCGCCCGCGCAGTTGATGGAGCTGTGAGAGACCGAAACGCTCCGCGCCTTCAATGATGATATTGGTCGCATTCGGCACATTCACGCCTACCTCGACAACTGAAGTAGCCACCAAAATATCAATTTTGTGATTTGCAAACTGCTCCATCACTGTGTCTTTCTCTGCGGGTTTCATTTTTCCATGGAGTACACCGATCTGGTACTCAGGGAATACGTCCTTCCCCAGCCGTTTTGCTTCAGCGGTAACGCTCTTGAGAATGAGCGCAGTTTCTTTTTCCGGGTCCGGTTCGTCTATGCGCGGACAGATGACGTATGCCTGCCTTCCTTCCTGCAGTTGCTTTCGCACGTGATCATACATTCCTTTTTGTTGGGAGGGACCGACCACTTTGGTTATGATAGGTTTACGTCCTTTGGGCATCTCATCAAGAAGCGTGATGTCGAGGTCGCCGTAAATGGTCAATGCCAGTGTGCGCGGGATCGGTGTAGCGGTCATCGACAGCAAATGCGGCATGCGGGCGTCTTTCTTTGCAAGCGCCTTGCGCTGATTGGTGCCGAATCGGTGCTGCTCATCAATGATGACGTACGCAAGGTGTTTAAATGCAACCGACTTATATATGAGCGCATGCGTACCGATGAGAATAGGAATCTCTCCGTTTTTCACCCATTTCAGAAGCTGAGTCTTGGAAATAGTGGTCGGCTTGTTCGGGTTTGTCTTCGAGGGGAATTTCTGACAGCCGCTTCCAGTGATGAGGCCGATTTGGATCGGCAGGTGCCTGAAGTATTCGATGAAGCTTTCGAAGTGCTGTTTGGCGAGTATTTCTGTCGGGGCCATATATGCCACCTGCAAATTCCCGTACTCAAGCTTTTTGCCCCTGCCTTCAGGCGGACGACTCGTCGCCACCGCGTATGCGGTGCTTGCCGCAACGGCGGTCTTGCCGCTTCCGACATCCCCCTCAAGCAGGCGCGACATAGCATGCGGAGCGGCGAAGTTCTGCAGGATGATCTCTATCGATCTCTTCTGGGCCTTGGTCATTGCGAAGGGGAAGCGTTGCGTGAAGGCTTCAATGTGTTCGGGCGAGGTATTCACCTGATACGTGGTTGCCGCATTCGCCTCTGCGCGCGAAAGCGCTTTCTGTACCTGGATGTAGAACACCTCTTCGAATGCAAAGCGCTTTCGCGCGCTCTGCGCATGCTGAGCTTTCTTCGGCGAATGGATCCAGACGAGTGCAGTCTTCAGTTCGGGAAGATTGTATGTGTCGAGTATCTCGTGGGGAATGGGGTCATGCAGCGTTTCGAGAATACCTTTTTCAAAACACTTTAGAACCGTATGGTAGAACCACTTACTCGTCACCCCTTTGGTCTCCCGGTAGACTGGATAGATGGTGTCATCCAGGCTCTGCGTATCCTTGAAAATGGAGTCATGGCGGTCGATCGGAAGCGATTCAAGTTTCTCGATCTCTGGATTCGCGATATAGAGCTTACCCTCTGTGCCGGTCACTTTTCCGGCGAGCTTCACGTACATGCCGTCCTGGAGCATTTTTGCCAGATACGGCTGGTTGAACCACATGACTTTGATGCGCGCAGAACCGTCCTCGATCCACCCCTCTGCAATGGGCTGTCTGCTCTTCCAGGCCTTGCGGGCCTTCAGTCCGCCGATCTGCCCGTAGACGATCGCCTCCTGGTTTTTCTCCAATCCGCCTACAGATTGGATGTCGCGTATATCCTCATATCGCGCGGGCAGGTGATACAGAAGCTCTCCAATGGTTGCAATGCCCAGGCGCTTCAGCGCCTTCTGGTGGGTGAGATCAAGACGGAAATGGTCAACTATAAGGTCGTGCTCGTGCATGTATGCACATCATACCAGACGTATATTAGGCAGAGCCATGCGGCATGCCGTATACTACTTCCCGTTAGTAGTGTTGTAGTGTCTATGCCATCAAAAAGAACAGAGTCAAAAAAAGCAGCACAAAAGCCTGCTCAGAAAAAAGCTATCCTGAAGAAAAAAGATTACGCACAGCTTGCACTGTTGCTTCATAAGAAGTTCCACGGGAAGCTCGAAGTTGTTTCCAAGGTCAGGCTGCAGACAAAAGACGACTGGAGCACGGCATACACGCCGGGAGTGGGGGCAGTCTCGTCGCATCTGGCTAAACATCCCAAAGACGCGCGGGAATATACCTCCAAGCGCAATACCGTGGCGGTGGTCTCCGACGGCTCTGCTGTTCTTGGCTTGGGTAATCTCGGAGCAATCGGCGCGCTGCCGGTCATGGAAGGGAAGGCGGCGATCTTTAAGGAGATGGGGGGAGTGGATGCTTTCCCTATTGTGCTCGCAACCCAGGACACTGAAGCGATCATCTCGGCGGTTAAAGCCATTGCTCCCGGTTTCGGGGGAATCAATCTTGAAGATATCGCCGCGCCGCGCTGTTTTGAGATAGAGGAGCGCCTCAAGGCGGAGCTCGATATTCCGGTCATGCATGATGACCAGCACGGTACAGCCATCGTTGTGCTTGCCGGACTTATCAATGCAGCGAAGGTTGTCAAAAAAGATCTGTCGGATGTAAAAGTTGTGGTTGTCGGCGCGGGGGCTGCGGGGTGCGCTATTGCGCACCTCCTCATTAAAGCGGGCATACAGCACGTGACTGTCTGTGACAGCACGGGGGTGATCTATGAAGGACGGAGCGGCCTTGCTCCCTATAAGAAAGAGCTTGCGAAGGTCACCAACAGGACACACATAAAAGGTGAGGCGCTCCATGCGATCAAAGGAGCAGACGCCCTTATCGGTGTGTCCGGCCCAGGCACCATCACGCGGCACCACATCGAGGAGATGGCGCGAGACGCCATCGTATTCGCGCTTGCTAATCCGGTACCTGAGATCAAGCCTGAAGATGCGAAACGTGCGGGAGCTGCGGTTGTGGCTACTGGCAGGTCCGATTATGCCAATCAGGTGAACAACTCACTGGCCTTCCCGGGTATTTTCCGCGGTGCCCTGGATAGGGGTGTAACGGCGATTACCGATGATATGAAGCTTGCTGCAGCGAAGAAGCTCGCTTCGCTCGTAAAGAAGCCGACGCCTGATGAGATCATCCCCGGCGTGATGACCCCCGGCGTAATGAAAGCAGTGGCGAGCGTCATTAGGTGAGATGTGGAGACGAACATGCCCGCAGAAAGCAGAGCTTTCTGCGGGCATGTTCTTGTGGTATTGTGCTGTGCAGGAAACACCGCGATTATGCGGTTTTGTTATTTTACAGACCACACGGAGGATCAGATGAGAAGAGTTGTCGTCACGGGGATGGGCATTGTTTCCTCGATCGGTGACAATGTCGATGAGGTGCGGGAGAGCATCAAGCTCGGTCGCAGCGGGATTACGTTTTCGCCTGAGATGGCGGAAATGGGTTTTCGCAGCCAGGTGTACGGCAAGCCGAAGCTTGACCCGTTCCCGCATATCGACCGCAGGATCGCCCGCTTCATGGGCGAAGGTTCTGCATGGAACTATATCGCCATGGAGGAGGCGATCGCCATGGCGAAGCTGCCGCAGTGCATGGTGAGCAGTCCCAAAACAGGGATCATCATGGGATCGGGAGGTCCGTCAGTGCGCGCGCTTGCGCGGGCGCACGATCTGTTGCGCGAGCACAGATCGACAAAGAAGATCGGTCCGACCGAAGTGCCGAAGGCGATGAGCTCAACGGCGTCAGCGACACTTGCGACCCCATTCGGGATCAAAGGCGTCAACCACACGATCTCCGCAGCATGCGCGACTTCGGCCATCTGCATCGGCTCGGCATACGAGCAGATACAGTGGGGCAAGCAGGATATCGTCTTCGCCGGCGGTTCCGAGGAGCTCGATGTCGATCTCTCAAGTCTCTTTGATGCTATGGGGGCGATGTCCTCGAAGTACAATGATGCGCCGCACAGCGCATCGCGTGCGTACGACATCAACCGCGATGGTTTCGTGATCGCGGGAGGTGCGGGTGTGCTCGTGCTCGAAGAACTCGAGCATGCGCGTGAGCGCAATGCTCCTATCTTCGGCGAGATCGTCGGCTACGGCCATTCCTCAGATGGAAAGGACATGGTCGTTCCTTCCGGTGAAGGTGCGATGCGCTGCATGCGGATGGCGCTGCAGGGATTGCATCCGACATCGATCAGCTATGTCAACACGCACGGCACCGCAACTCCGAAAGGGGACGGCGTCGAGCTGGAAGCCATCATGTCGGTATTCGGCTCTGATCCGCCGCCTGTCTCTTCAAGCAAGTCGCTTGCGGGCCATTCGCTTGGTGCTGTAAGCGCGCAGGAGGCGATCCATTGCCTCCTGATGCTGCAGGACGACTTCATCATGGAAAGCGCGCATATCGAAACACTCGACCCCGCGCTTCCGCATGTTCCTGTGGTGCAAAAACGCATCGACAACGCCGGTGTGCGGCGGGTGCTTTCCAACAGCTTCGGCTTCGGCGGCACCAATGCGTCACTGGTGTTCGAACGCTTCGGTGCATAGGACGCGGCACTGCGGCCGGGCCTTTGGCCCGGCCGCAGGAACCACCTCCAAAAGAGGTGGTTTTTTGATTCGCAGGAATATGCTATCCTGTTGCCACTTCAGTTTGAAGTATGGAGACGTGGCTGAGCTGGTCGAAGGCACCTCACTGCTAACGAGGCAGGGTCTAAAAGCCCTCATGGGTTCGAATCCCATCGTCTCCGCATTATTTCATTCATGCGTTATACTGGCGCGGATGGAAGAGTGGCTGAGTGGTTGAAAGCGCACGACTCGAAATCGTGTAAGGGGCAAAACCCCTTCGAGGGTTCAAATCCCTCCTCTTCCGCAGATTGAACGGACTGAAAGATACGGAGGAGAACGAGCAAACTCTTTGCTCGCGTGAGGGATTTGTAGGGAAGAGGATTCGATTGCCCCTGTCACGAATGAAGCAGCGTACGACTGTGTGCTTCTTTCCGGGGGCTGTGCGCATACATGATACTATTTCAGTATGCCAAAACAGCCGCCAAGCATAAAATTCTTTGAAGAGAAGCCGATGAACCTTCCCCCGGAAGGGGAATCTCTGCTGACACGATTCATTCGCACAAGCTCAATGGGACTCATACGAACTGAAGGTCAGGCAAGTCTCATTGCGCTCATTATTCTTATTGCGGCAGGGCTGGTGACCTATTACTACGTACAATCGCAGAAGCCGCATCTGCCGACGACGACCTTCGATATTCTTCCACAGGAATCGGTCGGTTCATCACAAGGGCTCCCAAAATCTCCATCGTATGAACCGCGTTAAATTCAACCATAGTAAAGGATTTTCGCTTCTCGAGCTGCTTGTTGCCATCGCCATCATCACCATGCTCGCATCAGTGGTCATTGCCTCGTGGAATTCAGCACGCGAAAAGGCACAGGATGCACGCCGCATCAGTGAGCTGAAACAGTTGAAGTACGCACTCGAGCTGTACCACACCAATTACGGCCATTACCCGAGAGAATCCGATGGCGCCAACGGTCGTATCGGAGAAGGAGCGGGCATCGATCTCATGCTGGCAGATTACATGACTGCGATCCCGCACGACCCGGCGGGACCAGACAGTGATACGTATTATTACTATTACGATGGCGATGCCACCTGTGGCGGCAGCGAGGATGTGGTTGTCGTATTTGCATTCAATATGGCGCAGGTCCCGGGGAACGGTTCGATATTCTGTACCGTATGGGGAGGAGAGGGAGGCGCAGGCACAGCCAATGCATACCATGTGGTTGTCGGTCCGTCCGATTAAGCTCATCCACTGAAGCATTGCTGTTACTGCGGATTTGGGCGCTATGATGTCAGCATGCCAAAAAAGCAGACCCGCTCTCGAGGACGCTGCAGGAAGTCTATACACAATTGAAGCGGCAAAATTCGCTTGGATGCACTTTCCTGCAGGGACGTACCCGCGGCGCGGGTACCGCAATCGGCGCCGCCGTGGTAGTTGCGATCGCATGTCGTTCACTATAACTTCGCAGACTCAAAAACCATGACTGCACTGTTGCGCCTTATCAGCGGAAACAGCTTTTAGTGCGCCAGCGCTACACATTGAACCGACGATGCTCTGCTTGATTGCAACGCTGTGTACGCACTGTGCAGCGTGGCGCCGGTAGTCACCACGTCATCGAGCAGGATCACGTGCTTCTCCTGCAGGAATATGAGCTTCTCAGGACGTACTTCGAATGCTCCTGCAAGATTCTGCATCCGCTGTTCTTTGCGGAGCGTTGTCTGCGGGGAGGTATTGCGCGTTCGGTACAGCACATCGGTGTATACGGTATGGCGGGCTTCTCCTCTGAGAGCCTGCCGGGCTACGGTCTCCACCTGGTTGTGTCCGCGCTGGCGCAGACGGGCACGCGACAGCGGAACGGGAATGATGACGAGCGAATCAGTCTGTGACGCCAACCAA
Source organism: uncultured Candidatus Saccharibacteria bacterium (assembly GCA_964552045.1). Classification (GTDB taxonomy): domain Bacteria; phylum Patescibacteriota; class Minisyncoccia; order Phycocordibacterales; family UBA918; genus OLB19. The sequence goes on from CAZKFF010000006.1 coordinate 34,888, forward strand.
GCTGAAAGCAGTGCTGCCAGAAGTCCGGCCGCCTGCGGGTGGTTGTGGTACTTGCACAGGTGAAGTGCTGCGCGCATCTGAGGGTCTTTGAATGAGGAAAGTGCACTGATGTCGGGCAGAACAGTGTGGGCATGCAGTTTGAGCGCAAATTGCTCCTCTGTGCATGCATCGATGAGAAGCTCATCGTGTGATGGTGGAAACAAAAGCTGCAGCAGAGATGTCAAACGCACTTGCATTGCTTTAAGTATACGATGAGATGATGCTAGAATGAGCACAAATATATGGCGATAGATCTTAAGAATGTTTTTTCATTTTTAAAAAAATCATCCAACCAGTCCCCCGATAAGGTGGTCGGTATAGATTTTGGCTCTTCGTCGATCAAGGTTGCCGAGGTCGAACTTCGCGACGAAGTGCTTGCGCTGAACACGTACGGCGAGCTCCAACTTGGGCCGTATGCCGGGGTAGAGATGGGGAAAGCAGTGAAACTTCCCACGCCCAAGCGGACAGAGGCACTGATCGACATCATGCGCGAGTCGGGCATATCGGCAAAAAACGGTGTCATGGCTCTGCCGTTGCTCGATAGTTTCGTGACGATCGTATCTCTTGAGATCAAAAAAGACGAAGATATTTCTGCACGGATACCTGTGGAAGCCCGAAAATACATCCCTGTTCCGTTGACCGATGTGACGCTTGAATGGAGCGAATTGTCATCGGAGGAAGAAGAGGGATCCGCCCGTAAGGAAGTGCTCCTTGCTGCCATACAGAACGATGCACTTGTTGATATGTCCAGTCTCCTCGGAGCAATACAAATGGTGTCACAACCATCTGAGATTGAGCTGTTCAGCACGCTCCGGGCGCTCACCAGGGAATCCGACGACGCGATCGTGATCATAGACATGGGGGCACAGATGAGTAAGCTCTATATCTCGGAAGGAGGATTCCTCCGCCGTATCCATCGGGTGCGGGCAGGCGGTATGCATGCGACCGAAGCACTCGCACGCTTCCTGAACGTCCCATTGGAAGAGGCTGAGAACAGGAAACGCAACTATACGCCGGGAGTCGCATCGGCTGAAGAGATCAAGAAGATCGTCGCACAGACATTCGACCGCCCGCTCCAGGAGTTCAGAAGAGTGGTGAGTCAGTATGAACAGCACAGCGGCAAACAGAGCACCCGCGTGGTCTTTACCGGCGGCAGCGCGCTCTTCCACGATTTCACCTCGTACGCGAGCTATGTCTTCGACAGGGAAGTGGAGCTTGCCAATCCGTTCACCAAAGTAGGATACCCTGCATTCATGGAGGATAAGCTGCGCGAGATCGGTCCGGTGTTCGCAACAGCGCTCGGGGCCGCACTTCGGCCGTTTGAGCAGTAAGCTGTCCACATAACGCGCAATAGGCAAATGCTGAAGTGCGTATAATAGTAATAGTATGATTAACTCTCAAGGTACTTCCTTCATTCCTCAGCGTCCCAGCAAAGGGAAGGTCAACACGCGACGCGTCCGCAAGATCTACGTCCTTTCATATATAAGTTACATACTCTTCTTTGGAGCGGTGCTTGCAGCGTGTGGCGTATTTTTTCTCAATTTATCGCTTGATGCGCAGCTTGAGAAGCAAAAGGAGCTGCTTTCCGCAGAGCGCGACCAGTTCAATCAGGGCGAGATCGAGAGCATCCGCGAACTGGAGAAGCGTATCAATCTCGCACAAGAAAGACTTGATAACCATATTTCAGTCTTCTCTATATTGGAAGCGCTTGAAAAAAGCGCGGTACAGTCAATTCTTTATGTACAGTTTGACTATAAGCGTCTCAATGATGGCGCGCCAGTTATTACTTTCGTAGGAAATACCGACCGGTTTGACAGCGTTCTCTTCCAGCGTGAGATGCTCGAGTCGAATCCTGTTCTTGCCGATAGTACATTCAGTGAGGTAGCGATGAATTCCCGCGAGCTCGAAAATCCGCCGTTTACGCAGAAAGTAGTCTCCTTCACCTTCGAAAAAGAAGTTGAAGAGGATCTTGTCCGGTACACGCCGCGTGAGGTGAATATTGTGCCTCCGGAAGAAGCGCAGCAGGTCCAGGATCAGAACGGCCAGCAGACAGCGGATGAGCCTGCGCAGACAGAACAGACACAGACAGAACAGACAACTGATGAAAACACGGAAGCGGAACTTGAGGAAGATACTAACGTCGAAGGAACATAAAAGGTATGGGATTCAAATTAATTGCACAACTTACGCTCATCGTTGCCGCTGTGGTCATTTTGCTGACCTTCATTCAGCCGTCGCTTTTGCAGATGAAGAGTACACAAGATGAGCTTTTCCAGTACAGCGAAGCGGTCTCTAAGGCATCGCAGTTTAATGCGCGTCTGCGAGAACTTATCGGCATCCGCGATTCATTCGCACAGGAGGACATGGCGGCGCTCGAGAAATTCCTCCCCACAGAGATAGACTCCATAAATATCATGCGGGACATTGAGACTGTCTTTAATAACAATAATGTCACTATCACCAGTCTGACTGCAGATGAACCAGTTGATCCCGTCACTGATATTGCCGTTGAGAGCCCTATCATTATTGAATCCCAGCAGACAATGAACGGTCTTGCATATCAGGATTTCAAAGTCACCTTCGTTGGGACATATTGGCAGCTGCGCGATATTCTGTTCCAGACTGAGATGAACAATGCACTGCTTGAGGTCGTGGAACTCAGTTTCGGCGCGTCAAATCAGGATGACGCTGATGATGAGGGCGATACCCCGGTTGTCATTGAAGGTCAAGACGGCATATATTCCTTCACCATCACGTATCGTACATACGCACTCCCGTTAACAAGCTTGTAGAGATCACCTATGTCATCACTTTTACAAAATACAATAGTCATTGGAGGTATCCTTATACTCGGCGGCTTTGGATATTACCTGTACACCCAGAATACCGGACTTGATGTGTCCAACGGAACCATCAATTCTCAGGTTGCAGCTGAAACCGCTGATTTCCTGCAGCGGCTCAATGAGTTGAAGGCAATTGAACTCAATGGGGATATTTTTTCTGACCCGCGCTTCCTGTCGCTTCGGCAGTATTCATCACCGGTTGCTCCAGAGGCGGTTGGCGGCGGTAATCCGTTCGATCTAAATAATTAATTTCATGGATGTACTGGGACGTTTACTCGAAAATGGATCGCTTACTGAAACCGACGTACAAGCAATAGCATCTCTCATTGAAGAGAAAGAAATTTCATATGAAAAAGCGCTCCTGACCCATGGGGTGCCAAAGGAAGTCGTCCGGAAAGCTCTTGCGGAAGAGTTTGGCGTGGAAAGCTTCATTCTCGAAGAAGGGGGGACCATCAAGGAAGACGTTCTTAACTATATTCCTGAAGAATCAGCACGGCACTATCGCATCATGCCGTTGAAGCTCGAGGATGGTGTGCTGCTGGTTGGAGCAAACGACCCGGAGAACCTCCAGGTGCGTGAAGTGCTCAATTTCGTGAGCGTCAAGCATAATCTACCGTATAAGCTCGCTTTCATCCTTGATGAGGATATGGAGAAGTATCTTTCTTTCTATGATTCGCTCACGGGAGAAGTTGATGAGGCATTGGTGTCGCTCGACAGCGATCTCGATGGGGAGATCCTTGCGCAGCGTGAAGCACTCAACGATGAAGATAATCTTGATTATCTCAAAGAGGATGCCCCAGTAACAAAAATTGTTGCCACTATTTTGCGGTATGCAGTTGATGGCAGTGCCTCTGATATCCATATAGAACCGACGGGTGAGAAAGTGGTGGTCCGGTTTCGTGTTGATGGCATACTCTCAAAAAGCCTCGAGCTCCCGAAGAACGTACAGTCGGCTGTTGTCGCTCGGGTGAAGATCCTCTCCTCGATACGTCTTGACGAGCGTCGCAAACCGCAGGACGGTCGATTCTCTGCGAACTTCGACGGGCGCAAGATCGATTTTCGTGTTTCCATTCTTCCCACCAACCACGGCGAAAAGGTGGTGATGCGTATCCTCGACAATGTCCGGGGCATCAATACGCTCGAAGAAACGGGCATCTCTCCGCATGACCTGCAGACCATACTTCGCATGATCAAGGAACCATACGGCATCATCCTCATTTCAGGTCCTACCGGTTCAGGTAAGTCAACCACGCTTTACGCGATGCTCTCTTCAGTGGACCGGTTGACCAAGAACGTGCTTTCGCTCGAAGACCCTATTGAATACAATATTCCCGGAGTGAGCCAGTCGCAGGTCCGCCCTGAGATCGGCTACACGTTTGCAAACGGACTGCGCAGCGCTTTGCGTCAGGACCCCGATGTCATTATGGTGGGCGAGATCCGCGATAAGGAGACCGCGCAGCTGGCGATCCAGGCGGCGCTCACCGGACACCTCGTCTTGTCCACCATCCACACCAATAACTCCATCGGCGTGGTGCCGCGTCTGATCGACATGGGCGTCGACCCATACCTCATCGCTCCGACACTGAAACTTGCGATCGCCCAGCGTCTTGCCCGGCGTCTGTGCCCGAACACGGGAAAGGAAACGCAGGTTGACCCTGCAATGCAGATGATGTTCGACAATGCGTTTGCAACGCTTCCTGAGAAATTCCACGACCGCATACCGAAGAGCACTACGGTCATGCACCCGGAACCGTCTCCCGGATGTGCGTCGGGCACCAAAGGCCGTGTTGCGGTCATGGAAGTGCTTGAGGTCAACACCGATATACAAGAACTCATACTCCGCGGCGGTTCAGAAGAGGAGATGTTCCTGGCTGCACGCAAGAATGGATTTATAAGCATGCAGGAGGATGCCATTGTCAAGGCGCTCAATCATGTCATCCCCTACGAGGAGGTCAGCAATTTTGGTACGAAGGTAGGTCTTGAGAACGTCATCGAGCAGAACGCGCAACCTGTCGATAACCAGAAGTCAAGGGAAGTCACCGATGAAGTATAATACGGGGATGAAGATCCTTCTGGTTGATGACGACATTTTTCTGCGCGATATGTACGCAACCAAATTCTCTGAACACGGGGATGAAGTCGTCGGCGTACAGGGCGGGGAACAGGCACTCCAGGCTGTGAGCGAGGAAGCGTTCGATGTGGTTATCATGGACATGGTGATGCCGGGGATGACCGGTATCGATCTCCTGCAAGCGCTGCGCGGACTCGCTTTGCCCACACAGCCCAAATGCATCGTGCTTTCCAACCAGGGTGAGGATATGGATATGGAGAAGGCGCGCGAGCAGGGCGCGATAGGATACATTATCAAGGCGGATTCAATCCCGAGCGAGGTGGTTGAAAAAGTACATCAGTTAGTTACACAACAATAATTATGGCAACAGTAGACTACAAGCGAGAGCTCAAAGATCTTATAGACATCGTCGTCAGCGAGAACGGTTCAGACCTCCATCTGGCGACCAATTCGCATCCGATAGTTCGCGTTGCCGGTGCACTCATTCCGCTCCTGAAAAAGCCGATCCTTACCAATACTGATGTCGATGGCTTCGCCCGCGTGCTTATGAGCACTCAGAAGTATGAAGAATATACCAAGAACTTCGAAGTGGACTTTTCATACGCCAACGCCGACGGTGTCCGTTTCCGCGGCAACGGCTTTTTCAACACAGGAGTACAGTCGATCGCACTTCGATTGATCCCGAACGTCATCCGAACGCTTGAAGAGCTCGGCCTGCCGACCATCCTTGAGAGTTTCGTTCAGCGGCCGCAGGGATTCTTTTTGTGCGTTGGTCCGGTCGGACAGGGAAAGTCAACAACGCTCGCTGCCATGGTTGAGCTCATCAATCAGACGCGTGGTGGGCACATCGTCACCATTGAAGACCCAATTGAATATATCTATGAACCAAAGAAAGCGCTCATCGCGCAGCGTGAAGTGGGGGTCGATACGGTCAGTTTCGAAACGGCGCTCCATTCGGCGTTCCGCCAGGACATCAATGTGATTCTCGTCGGGGAAATGCGCAACTCGGAGACTATCTCCACTGCGGTGACTGCTGCTGAAACCGGACACCTCGTCCTTTCAACACTCCACACGAACAATGCCGCGCAGACCATCGACCGTATCATCGACTCGTTCCCGGCAGGACAGCAGGACCAGATACGCGTACAGCTCGCAGGTTCGCTTGCCGGCATTTTCTCGCAGCGCCTCATCCCGAAGATATCTGGAGGCCTCGTTCCTGCGTTTGAGCTTCTTATAAACAACAGTGCAGTGGCTAACCTCATCCGTGAGAGCCGCACCCACGAGGTGCAGACGGTCATCGAAACCGGCCTCGAGCACGGCATGATAGACATGAATCGTTCGCTCGCACAGCTTGTTAAGGACGGCATCATCACGGTCGAGAATGCATTTGCGTATTCGCCAAACCCGAAAGGTCTTGAACGCTTAATGTAAACAATATGCTTTTCAAATACAAAGCCATAGACCAGCACAATGCATCGCGGGAAGGAACCGTTGAGGCCGTGAATGTTGAGGCTGCAATCTCGACCGTACAGAAAAGAGGGTACACGATCATTTCCATCGATCCGATTGAAGAGAAGACCAGTTTCTACAACATCGATATCAATTGGTTTCAGAATATCTCCAATAAGGATATCGTTATTCTCTCGCGGCAGATAGCCACGCTCTTCGAGGCGCAGGTCTCGGCTTTGCGCATCTTCCGTCTCCTTGCCTCGGAGTCGGAGAATCCGCAGCTGCGCATTGTGCTGACGGGCATCGGAGACGATCTGCAGGCCGGCAGCTCGATCTCGCGTGCTCTGTCGGTGCACCCGGAAGTGTTCTCGACGTTCTATATCAGCATGGTCCGGTCGGGAGAGGAGACCGGTTCCCTTGAGAAGTCCTTCATGTATCTGGCTGATTATCTGGACCGTTCGTATCAGATCGCTTCAAAAGCGCGCAATGCACTCATCTATCCGGCATTCGTGGTCGGTACGTTCGTGCTGGTGATGGGGCTTATGTTCACCATGGTCATTCCGCGCATCAGCCAGATCCTTGTGGATTCCGGACAAGAATTGCCGATCTATACCAAGATCGTCATGGCCATTTCATTCTTCTTCAGCCAGTACATCGCCTTCATCATCGTACTGCTGGCCATTGGAGGCTTCTTCATTTGGAGGTTCAGCCGTACGGAGGTGGGAAGCCGAGCGTTCGATGAACTCAAGATATCGGTTCCGTACATTGGCACTCTCAACCGCAAGCTGTATCTCACGCGCATCTGTGACAACCTTTCGACCATGCTCGGCAGCGGTATCTCCATGGTGCAGGCTATTGAGGTCACTGCTGACGTCGTGGACAATGAGGTGTACAAGGAGATATTCAACTACGCGCTTTTGGAGATCAAAGGCGGGCGTTCGTTCGCCGATACTATATCAGAATATCCAGAGATACCCGGTGTGCTCGCGCAGATGGCAAAAGTGGGTGAGGAAACCGGTAATCTGCCAGAAATACTGCAGACACTCGCGAAGTTCTACCAGCGCGAAGTGGACAACGCGGTTGATACACTCATCGGCCTTATTGAACCGGTCATGATCGTCATGCTCGGACTCGGCGTCGGCGTGCTGCTTGCTTCAGTGTTGATGCCGATCTACAATCTTACCAATACCATCTAGGTTTTTTCCACAAGGGAAGCAAAAAGCCCTCTCATGAGGCGTATACTATTATCAACCACACGTGTGGAGCGCACAGCAGCAATTCACTGGTGCGTGTACATAATCTTATTAGCCCAGTTTATAACTACGTATGTTCAAAGGCATTTCAACACGAGGTTTTACGCTCATTGAGCTCCTTGTTGTTATCGCGATCATCGGCATTCTTGCTTCGGTGGTGCTTGCGTCACTGAGCACTGCGCGTGAGAAGGGTCTTGATGCGGCGATACAGTCATCGGTCAATAACCTTCGTGCACAGGCTGAGATCTTCGGCAGTCAGACCAACGGTTCGGTCAACTATACCAACTTCTGCTCTGATTCGAATGTAACTCAGATCACCAATGACATTGAATCAAAGAATGGTTCAGGCGCTGACTTCTGTAACTCAAGTGCAAGTGCGTGGGTGTACGCAGCGCAGCTGGTGGCAAACTCAGGCTACATCTGTGTAGACAGCACCGGCGTGTCAGAGATCAACACCGGAACGGTGATCTCCACAGGAACCTCTTGTCCATAAAACGGGCAGGGGGACGCTCAAAGACTCCTGCGGGAGTCTTTTTGCTTTTCCCCACAGGAAATCATTTCCCGCAGGTGTGGGCCGTATAATTGAGATAACCACGACAACGTGGAGCAGGTTGGTTTTTGAGACATGCAGCTGGTGTCTTAAGCGCTGAACCCTGTATTAAAAAAGTTTATACGTTTAGGTATTATTATGATCAAACTTAGTTCAACACGAGGTTTTACGCTCATTGAGCTCCTTGTTGTTATCGCGATCATCGGCATTCTTGCTTCGGTGGTGCTTGCATCGCTCAATACCGCTCGGGAAAAGGGAACTGATGCTGCAGTGCAGTCGTCAGTCAATAACGTCCGAGCACAGGCCGAGATCTTCGGCAGCCAGAGCGACGGTTCAGTCGATTACGACGGACTGTGTGCTGATGCAAACGTTACGCAGATCACCAATGACATTACTGCCAAGGTATCAGCGCCGTACTGCGCCGAAAACGACGATGACCAGTGGGTGTACGCAGCGCCGCTCATGACCGGCGGATTCATCTGCGTTGACAGCACCGGAGTCTCAGAGACGACTGCAACAGGATCGGTTCCTTCAACAGGAACACAATGTCCATAAACGCAGCGCCTGACCAACAAAAAACTCCCGCACGGGAGTTTTTTGTTGCACGGATTCCTGGTACGGTAGTGTACAATACATGCATCATGGATATCCTCCCGCTGCCGCTATCGCTCTCCATCGTAAGCATCTTCGGACTTATCATCGGCAGTTTCCTTGACGTGTTCGTTACCCGCTTTCATACGGGGAAATCGATCAATGGCCGTTCGCACTGCATGTCCTGCGGGCATACGCTTTCGTGGTATGAGCTTTTTCCGCTGCTGTCATACCTCATCCTCAGAGGTCGCTGCCGCAATTGCGGCGGGCATATTCCGATACGTCTTCTTCTGATGGAACTTGCCACCTCCGCACTCTTTATTCTGGTGTTTCTTACTGCCGCGAATCCGGCCGAGCTTGGATTCGGCTTCGTGCTCATGTCACTGCTTATTGTCATTGCCGCGTATGACATGCACCATATGGTCATTCCCAATGAGTTTGTATTCGCTGTTTTCTGTGTATCGCTGCTGCATATGGCCGCCTTCTTTTTCGGAACATACGATGCTCCAGCATTGCTGCCGTTTTTCTTCGCGGCAGTGTGCGCAAGCGCCTTCTATGGTGCGCTGTGGCTCTTCTCGAAGGGGCGATGGATCGGTCTTGGTGATGTTAAGCTCGCCTTTCCACTGGGCTTGTTTCTGGTTCCACTGGAGGCGTTCTCCTTCATTGTGCTCTCATTTTGGGTCGGAGCAGCAGTGAGTCTGCTTGTGCTTGCCGTGCAGCATCTTCTGTATAGTGGACAACACCGCTTACCAATTTTGCATGGACCGCTTACAATGAAAAGCGAGGTGCCCTTCGCCCCGTTCATGATCGCCGCATTCATTCTCGTGTACTTCGGGCATGTACACGTCTTGGCGGTCATGACAGGTCTTTTCTAATCATGTCGTCCTTACACTCAGGAAAGCAGCTGCATGCGCACAAGCGCGGCTTCACTGTTGTGGAGCTCATGGTCACGGTGACCATTGTGGTTCTGGTAACCGGTATCGTCATGATCCGCTATTCGTCATTCAACAGCTCAGTGCTGCTCACGAGCCAGGCGTACATTACCGCATTCGACATCCGCGAAGCCCAGTCGCTTGCAGTGAGCGTGCGGGGAAATGCCAATGAATTCCGGGAGGAATATGGAATCTACATTACTATGAACACCCCTACGCAATATCAGCTTTTCCAGGATGACGATGCCATCGGCGAGGCGTCGCCGGCGCAATACGCTCCGAGCGAGGCGATCGGAGCGCCGTTCAGGGTGGACTCTCGTTTTTCAATTGTAAACATCTGCGGGACGAACTCATCATCGCGGATGTGTTTTGTCGATGACCCAAAGACAACAGATGAAGTGATCAATAATAATTTCAGCGATATCGCTATTTCATTCAAACGTCCGGACTTTGATGCTGCCTTCTATAATTCCTTCAGGTCGGATCTCCAGTCGGTCGAGATTCAGTACGGGAGTTCGAACAGTTCTATCCGCCGGACCGTCAAGATCTATACGAGCGGACAAATAACCATTGATTGATATGCATCAGGAATCGCCACAACTGCAGCACTACTACAAAGCCTCGGGTTTTTCGCTTATTGAGGTACTTGTTTCGCTTTCCTTATTCACTATTGTTATGACCGTCAGTGTGGGTGTGCTCATGGTACTTATTGATGCCAATGCCCGTGCGCAAAGTACGCAGGAGGTTATGACCAATCTCTCCTTTGCGCTCGACAGTATTACCCGCGAGATACGCACCGGCTCAGATTATTATTGTGGTGGGGTGAGTGAACTGCCGACCTCAGGCGAAGCCGCAATGAACTGTCCTTCAGGAAGTGAAGGACTTACCTTCAATGAAGGAGGGCAGAGTCTGACCGAAGACGCGAGCAGCCGGCGGATTGCGCTACGCCTCAATAACGAGTCGATCGAACGGCGGCTGGGAGATGGAACATGGACACCCATCACCTCTGAGGATATTACAGTCCATGAATTGCGGTTCATCGTTACCGGGGTAACGCGCTCGGATGCGGAGTCGCCGACGGTGACGCTCTACATCAAAGGCGAGGCCGGCAGTGAAGAGGATGGCACCGAAAGTGAATTCAGCGTGCAGACCACCGTCGTGCAACAGCTGTTGGATATATAGAGCATATGAGATACCAAACACATACAACAGGATATTCGCTCGTTGAGGTACTGGTCGCAATATCTATTCTGATGCTCTCCATTGTCGGCCCCATGACCATCGCGGCAAAAAGCATGCAAAGTGCACAATACGCGCGCCAACAGAACACTGCATTTTTTCTCGCCCAGGAAGGAATTTCCGCTGCAAACACCATCAGGAACAATAGCAGCCTCGATGCATATCTGGACTCCGATATCAGCCCGTGGCTATGGGTCAATGAAGCGTCGCTCCAGCCGTGTTTTACTGCCACGGGGTGCGATATCGACTTCAGGGATGCAACGCTTCTCGACAATGTCGTCAGCTGCTCTTCGGATTGCACATTGCGCTTCAATGAAGCTGCGAACAGGGCGGTGTACCAGCACGTGAGCGGGGATGCCACGCCGTACACCCGGGTGCTGCTTTTCGACTTCATCAATGGTGACGAGGTGGCCGTCAAATCGACCGTGAGTTGGGGGACGACGCTTTTGGGCGGTACGCAGTCGGTTACGCTCAGCACCAGTTTATTTAATCTGTACAAATAGATCATGAGCATACATGCACAAGAAACACACAAAGGCTTCGCACTGCTTCTGGCCTTGATCGTGTCGAGCGTCGTGCTCGCCATTGGCATTTCCATCCTCGAGATCTCGATCAGCCAGATAACGCTTTCTTCGACCTCGCGCGAATCCGAATTCGCCTTCCAGGCTGCCCATGCCGGAGTGGACTGCATGTGGTATTGGAGAAATGAAGAATCTGAGAATTTTGAGGGTCTCACGACGCCGTTCCCCGTCATCAATTGCTTTGGAAGTGACGCACTCACTGCCGTACGCTCGACACTGTTTGCCGATGCGGAAGCCCACGCACGTTCCTATACATACCAGTTCCAGTGGGGTGATCCGCAGCGCTGCACCTCTGCAGAAATGGTGGTCATGAATGCCCACAGCAAGGACCTCACGCTTAACTTTGTCAACAAAGCAGTGGGCGACGAAGGCGAAAAGGAATGTCAGGAAGGGAATGTCTGTACGGTTATTTTCTCCCGGGGCTACAACCGGTCCTGCGAAGAGCTCGAGACGAGTATTTTCTCCCTGCAGCGGGAGATCACTGTTGAATTCTAGGCCATTGCGCGTGCTTGTTTTCGCTCCGGGGAGGCGGTACGATGGCGTATATTGTATGGCCAAGAAAATACCCCAAGAGATCACCGCACGGTATGAGAAGCTCAAAAGCTCGGTCAACCATTACCGGTATCTCTACCATGTAGAAAACAAAGAAGAGATATCACCCGAGGCGCTCGACTCGTTGAAGTCCGAACTTGTTGCCATTGAAAATGAATATCCGTCGCTTATCACTGCGGACTCACCGTCGCAGCGGGTTGCAGGGGTACCCCTCGCCAAGTTCCAGAAAGTGCAGCACAAGGTACCGCAATGGTCGCTCAACGATGTCTTCGATGAAGCGGAGATACGGGAATTCGATGCGCGCATCAGGCGCATGCTCAAAATAGAAACAGGCAAAGACATCAGCCCTACCTATGCGTGTGAGTTGAAGATCGACGGTCTCCACGTCGTGCTCGAATACAGGAAGGGAAAACTCGCTGTGGCAGCAACCCGCGGCGACGGCCGGGTCGGCGAAGATGTGACGCACAATATCCGCACGATAGATTCCGTCCCGCTGTCGCTTCAGGAGCACATCGATGTTATCGTTGAGGGGGAAGTGTGGCTGTCAAAAGAACAGCTGCAGAAGATAAATGCACAGCGGGAAAAGAATGGTGAAGAGGTGTATGCCAATCCGCGCAATCTTGCTGCCGGAACCGTGCGCCAGCTCGACCCGAAGATAGCTGCAGCACGGAAGCTCGACACCTTCATGTACGATATCGCGCAGGGCGAGAACCCTCCCTCGCAGGAGGCGGAGCTCATGCGTCTGCGCGCGCTCGGTTTCAAAGTGAATCCGCATTTTGCCCTGTGCAGTAGCATAGACGAGGTGATCTCATTCTGGCATACCTGGCATGAACGGAAGGATAAGCAGGAGTACCTGATTGACGGGATCGTCGTGAAGGTCAACGAGGTTACGCATCAAAAAGTACTCGGGTATACCGGCAAGGGGCCGCGGTTCGCTGTAGCGATCAAGTTTCCTGCCGAACAGGCGACCACGGTCGTGGAAGACATACAGCTGCAGGTGGGACGCACCGGTACAATCACGCCGGTTGCCCATCTGCGGCCGGTGCGCATTGCCGGCTCAACCGTTTCCCGCGCGACCCTGCATAACGAAGACCAGATACGCAGGCTCGATGTGCGCGTGGGCGATACGATCGTGCTCCAGAAGGCGGGGGACGTCATTCCTGAGATCGTGTCGGTTATCAAAAAGCTGCGCAGGAAAGGGGCGAAGGAATATGCATTCCCCAAGACAGTCGACGGCTGCGGAGGGGATGGCGCAATCGAACGCATTCCCGGGGAATCGGCATACCGCTGTGTGACGCTCGACTCAGCATTTTTATACCGCAAACGGTTGTACCATTTCATTTCAAAAGCGGCACTCAACGCCGACGGGGTAGGGCCGCGGATCATTGATGCATTGATGGACAACGGGCTCGTGCAGACGCATGAAGATCTCTTTACGCTTACCGCCGGCGATATCGCAGGGCTTCCCGGGTTTAAGGAAAAAGCAGCGCAGAACATCGTCGATGCGCTGCAGGAAGCGAAACGAGTACCGCTCCACCGGTTGCTCATCGGTTTGTCGATCGAACATGTTGGAGAGGAGACAGCGCGCCTGATCGCAGACCATTTCGGATCATTTGAGGCAATAGCGCAAGCGGATATCGAGACAGTTTCACAGATACACGGTGTTGGCGAGGTGGTCGGACGTTCGCTCGTATCATGGATGCGCACGAAGCATAATCAGGAGATCCTTTCGGGAATCCTCAAGCATGTGGAGATCATCCAGCCGCAGACGCTGCAGAAGAAGGGTGCTCTCTCAGGCATGACCTTCGTGTTCACCGGTACCCTGCCGACACTCGGACGTGATGAGGCGAAAGAACTCGCGCGCGAGGCGGGCGCACATGTGGCGGAAAGTGTGTCTGCCAAGACAAGCTATGTGGTACTCGGTGAGAACTCCGGCAGCAAGGCACAGAAAGCGCGCACGCTCGGCATTCCGACCCTTACGGAGGATGCATTCAAGCGCATGCTGCTGCCGTGATTCTCCGGCTCGTCTTAAGAGAAGGGCTGTGCTATCATGCCCCTCATGGAAAAAAAGGATATCGTACATCTGGCAAACCTTGCCCGCATACGCATAACCGATGAAGAAGCTGAGGCTCTGAAAGAGGAGATCGCGTCGGTACTCGCGTATGTCAGCGCCGTTGATGACATCACATCCGACAGCGGCATCACCAAAAAAGCGGGAGTACGCCACAATGTCTTCCGCGAAGACATTGTCACCAACGAGCCTGATGCGTACACACAAGCACTTTTGCGCGAGGCTCCGTCGAAGAAAGGCCGTCATTTGGCAGTTAAGAAGATATTGCAGCTCGACTAATATGACCATCGCAGAACTCATAGAGAAATTCAAAGCAGGAAGCTATACGCCGGTTGATGCGGTGAAGGATGCGCGCGCATGCATCGCCCAAAAAGACGGCGAGATACATGCATTCCTCGATGTCTTTGACGAGGCACTTGAAGAAGCTGAAGTTGCCGCACAGCGGTACGCAAACGATTCGGAGCTTCCGCCACTTCTCGGTGTCCCGCTTGCTGTCAAGAACAACATTCTCATAGAAGGGAAAAAAGCCACTGGCGGTTCGAAGATACTGGAGCATTATACGGCTACCTATGATGCCACCATCATCACACGTCTGAAAGCTGCAGGCGCGATCCTCATCGGCGCTACCAACCTCGACGAATTCGCAATGGGGTCATCAACAGAACATTCGGCGTTCGGCCCGACAAAGAATCCTCTCGACACTTCCCGCGTGCCCGGCGGCTCTTCAGGCGGTTCTGCGGCGGCGGTGGCAATGGGCGCGGTACCTGCTGCGATCGGAACCGACACAGGAGGCTCTGTACGTCAGCCGGCGAGTTTCTGCGGGCTGGTCGGTTTCAAACCGACCTACGGCGCCGTTTCCCGCTATGGGCTTATGGCGATGGGTTCCTCATTCGACCAGGCCGGTCCGCTAGCGCAGAGCGTTGCTGATGCTGAGCTCATACACAGCGTACTTTCCGGAGTAGATCAGATGGATGCGACCACTATCGCGCCCGACACCTACCCGGCTGTTGCGCTCAAAGAAAAGTACACTATCGGCGTGCCGCAGGATTTTCTTGGGGAAGGAATTGATCCTGACGTCCGAAAACTCTTTGAAGACCACATCACCTTCCTCAAAGCGGAAGGGCATGCTGTTGTGGATGTGAAGCTCCCTCTGTTTGAAAAAGGTCTTGCAGCATACTACATCTCTGTACCTGCGGAAGTATCATCCAATCTCGCCCGATATGACGGCATGCGCTATGGTCTCAAAGTTGAAGGGGAGTCGCTTCTTGATGTCTATGAGAAGACCCGTGCGGAAGGGTTCGGCCCCGAGGTGAAGCGGCGCATTCTGCTCGGAACGTACGTGCTCTCCTCCGGATACTATGATGCGTACTATGCCAAAGCTGAGGCAGCGCGCGAACTGATGCGCGAGGAACTCGCGGAGGTGTTCACCGGTGTGGATCTCGTGCTGATTCCTGCGACACCAACCCCTGCTTTCAGGCTTGGTGAGCTGCATGATCCGATGTCGCTTTATAAGCAGGACATTTTCACGGTGCCGGTGAATCTTACCGGTGTGCCGGCGATCTCTGTGCCCGGGGGAACTGTTGAACGCGACGGAATCGCGCTTCCTGTTGGGGTACAATATATAGCACCACATGGTGGTGATGCACGACTCTTTGATATCGGCAAGAAGACCTATGACGCTCACAAGTAAGCAAAAGAGGAGTGGCCAACGACACTGATCCCTATGCTACCTGATAATGATATTGTCTATGATTGGTACAGCATTGATGCTGATTTCTTTCGGAATATATTTGATTTCTTCTTCGGCGGCGGCTTTTCCTTTGACGGTTTCGTAGAGTGGCTGTTCACGATCTGGACACTCTATTCCATACTTGCATTCATCATCTCAGGCCTATTCATTTTCGGCATAGTCTATGCGTACATCCGCATCAATCAGATGAGCGAAGAGGAGGAGGAAAGGCTGCATGAGCAGGAACAGATGTGGAAGGAGCTCCACGGCGGCCGCATCGAGAATGAACGCTGGCAGAACGTGCAGCTGCACCTGCAATCCGGTAACCCTAACGACTGGAAACTTGCCATTATTGAGGCTGATGTCCTGCTCGAACGCATGCTTGATAAGGCCGGCTATGCAGGCAATACGGTGGGGGAGAAGCTCAAAAGCGCTTCAGCACGGTCGTTTGCAACGCTCGATGATGCCTGGCAGGCGCACCGGGTGCGCAATCAGATCGCCCACGGCGGCGCCGATTTTATTCTGACGCAGAAGGTTGCCCAAGAAACACTCGTCCTCTATGAGCGCGTCTTCAGGGAATTTGATGTCATATAAAAAAATAACAGGAGAGCGAAGAGCTGTCCTGTCTGTTTAGTTTTTCTTGGGGGTATGTGCCTCCAAGAGCTGCAGGAAGTGCGTCAACGCTGCTTGTGCTTCTTGCAGTCGTCGCACCATCTTCCTGCTTGCGTCAGCGTACGCCCGCGGGAAGCTGGGGATGAGCTTGCCGTTGTCGGACATGGTGTCCACGTCGGTAAGTGAACGAGCCGCGACGTCGATCTTGGAGATCTGGATGGCTGCAGACACCGGTTCGATTCCGGGCCTTTCGCAAAGAAAAGAAAAAGACCTGCCAGTGGCAGGTCTTTTTCTTTTCTTGTTGCGGGGCCCGGAATCGAACCGGGGTCTGGAGGTTATGAGCCTCCCGAGGTACCTCTCCTCTACCCCGCTATATGTTTTTTACCTTCGCTATACGTCGCTCCACATGAGTCCTTTCGTTGTTGAACCGCAGAAAATCAAGGTAGGAAGACTATACGCCATTTATATGAAGTATGCAAATCGATACGGCACATAAAGAATGCCGTGGCGCGCAAGGTTGCGCGTCACGGCATGTGCTTGAAAGATCGGTTGAGTCCTGGGCTCAGTCGGGTGGCTCACCCCAGCCGGGCGCGCGGTTCCTGCTCGGCGTCGGGCCTGGACTTCAGCGTGGACCCGGACCTGGCGTCGGCGGGCGCACTGACGATCGAGGAAATATCGGTTACCTTACTGGCCCCAAGAGCGGCCATGCCTTCTTGCATGCGCATCGCAGTTCTCCTTCTCGTGATCGGACTGATCACTTCTCAACGATACGCCAGTACCCGGCAGCTCGTCAAGCATTCGCAGTTACCATACTGACGCCTTCAGTTCCCATGGGGAGAAGGTGAGCCGGAGATGGTTGGCGAACTCGTTGGTTTTGGCAACGTGGTGGATCATCTGCTGAACGGCCATGCTCGCGGTAATTGTCACCGCGGTGATCACCGACTGGTGTCCGCCGCAGCCTGCCTGGTCGTTCGCGTCCGCATCCGGGAACCAATATTCTTCCCAGATCGCGATGTGCTCCTCGTTGTTAGGGTCGAGGGTGAACACGATCGCGTTGCCTGCATCCATGCGCGTTTCGATGAGGAGCTCGACATCAGGATTCCTCCAGATGGAAGTTTCGCAGATGTTCTTGCGTGCCTGCATCGTATCGAGACAGGTGAACACCACGCCCGAAAGCGGGATACTTCCCTCTACGAACTGCGGATGGGCTCGGGCGGTATTGCCGCCGCTCCATGCTGCGAACTGCTGTGCGAGCGCCTCGACCTTCTTCTGGCCGATGTGCTCTGTGCTGTACGCCTGGTTGGCGATATTGTGCGGCTCTATGGCGTCGCCGTCATAGAGATCGAGTGTGTTTTGCGGATGCGTCCCGACGCCGAGCTTGGCAAGGTGGAGCGCCACATGGCTCCCGACACCCCCTGCGCCGATCAGGTGCAGGGGCTTGTTGAATGCATGCCGGTTAAAGAGCGTGTCGTGCCGCGTAGTATCAAGACCCATGGTCATTGCCCCTCCTTCAGAGGCCAGTATTCGATGCGTGCATCGGGATATTGTCCTTCGTCGACAGTATGGAGCGCCCTTACGAGCATCCGCACGGCCGGACTGATCTGGCCTTCGGTCAGATACTCATCGAGGATGTCCTTGCCGGAGGCCATGCAGAAGATGTTCCGGCTGTTGATATGCGGGTGATGGTACGAGATCTCGATCTCGCCGCCCTCGAGCCTTTTGGACATCGGGGAGGTGATATTGCACAGGCGCACCAGCTTGTTCTTGCGGTTGATAAGTATGATGAACTCGCCGATACTGTGCTCCTTGCCGGTGCACGGGTCTGTTATGTAGACGTGCTTGGTACCGAGCATGAGCTCGAAGCTCTCTTCGCTCTCGCGAAAGGCGATATGCGTGATCTCCGGTATGCCCATGAGCTCCCGCAGGTCCTTGAGGATCATCGCGGGGTTGCCCCTGTTGATCCTGCTTTGGCAAAAGTGGACATAGTGCCGCGCGATCGCTTTGAACTCTGAGGTCTCTTCAACGGGGACCTTCTCTTCATGAAGCGGAGGGTTGTGCACTCGCTGCAGCCTTTGGAAGAAATTCTCCATTGAAGTCACTCCTACATGTGGTTGTACTGGTCTGAAGCGAGCATACGCCTCATGACAGAAATTGACAAGCATCAGTGATCCTTTAGCGGATGAGCCGTTTTTATGCTATAACAGCAGTCATATGCAATGTGTAATTCTCGCTGCCGGAAAAGGCACGCGTCTGCGTCCGCTTACAGAAAATCTGCCCAAACCGCTGGTGCAGGTCGCGGGTAAGACGCTTCTCGATCATATTGTTGAGGCGGTTCCGAGTTCGATCGATGAGCTCATTATCGTGACCGGATATCTCGGACACATGATACAGGAGTATTGCGGGGAGGAATTCCACGGACGAAAAGTGACCTACGTGACCCAAGAAGAGCAGAACGGGACAGCGAAGGCATTGTGGCTGTGCAAAGACCTTATCAAAGGACGCTTTCTGTTTTTGTTTGCTGACGATATCCACGGCAAGGAAGATTTGGCCCGCGCCACTTCTTTCACCCGTTCGCTTCTGGTGGCTTCAGTTGCCAACCCGGAGAAGTTTGGCATCGTTGTCCGCAACCCCGACGGCACGCTCGGCTTGATGATCGAAAAGCCGGAGCATGCGCCAAGTAATTGTGCGTCAACCGGAGCAATGGTGCTTGATGAACATATTTTCAAATTCGAACCGCAGACGCCGGTAAAGGAGGAATATTACCTCACCGAGGTCATTGAGCGGTATGCGCAGGACTACCCCATTGCTGTGGTTGAACAGAGCAAGTGGATCCCGATCGCCACGCCTGAGGATGTCGAGAAGGCCAACGCGCTCTTCAATATAGATACCGTTCCTCAGATGGAAGTGTAATGAGCGTCACTATGCAATGCGTCATCATTTGTGCAGGCAAGGGGACACGAATGCGTCCCTTAACGGATACCACCCCCAAGCCGATGATCAAGGTCTGCGGCAAGCCGATCTTGCAGCACGTTATCGAAGCGCTGCCGCAGGAGATAGACGAGCTTATCCTGGTTGTCGGGTATCTGAAAGAACAGATCGAAGTCTTCTGTGGAGACACGTACCAGGGCAAGAAGGTACGCTATGTGACCCAGGAGAATTTCGCCGGCGGCACGGGTGATGCGCTCTTGTGCGCCAAAGACCTGGTCCGGGGGAAGTTTATGTTCATGTTCGCGGACGACATTCACGGAAAAGAAGCACTGTTGCAGCTGGTGCAATACGACAATGCGATTCTGAGCGCCTACTCGCATACCCCTGAGCGGTTTGGCGTTCTGGTGCAAAATATAGATGGCTCCCTTAAGGAAATACTCGAAAAGCCGGAGAACCCGCCGTCGAATCTCATCAACACAGGGGTTTTTGTTGCGGGAGAAGCACTCTTCAGTTACCAGGTGCCAGTCAGCAGCTCGGGCGAATTGTATGCAACGGATATGCTGACCGCGTATGCGAGTGATCACAAGCTCCAGGTCATAGAACAGGTGCAGTGGCTTCCGATCGGTTACCCGGAACATATCACTGAGGCTGAGGCGATCCTGTGCCCGACACAGATTGATTGAACAGCGTAAATATAGTACTCTGTTGCACACCCAAATATGTCGATGTAGCTCAGTTGGTTAGAGCATCTCACTCATAAAGAGAAGGTCGCAGGTTCAATTCCCGCCATCGACACAAATACAAAAAGCCCCGACAAGGGCTTTTTGTATTTGTGTCGATGAAGAACAGTCTGGGAGACTGTTCGTCGGGAATTGAAGAGAGTGAGTATATCGCACGCAGCTTGCGAGTACGATACGAGCGACGGGGCAGCGAGTTCTTATGAGCTTTGAGAATTAGAACTGGCGCCACTTCCCGCCATCGACACCAAGAAACCGCCGCTGGGCGGTTTTCCACTGTCGCATAACCGCGCAGTATACAAAAAAGCCCCGTTCGGGGCTTTTTTGTATACTGCGCGGTAGACGGGACTTGAACCCGCAACCTCCCGCGTGACAGGCGGGTGCTCTAACCAGTTGAGCTACCACCGCAGTGCGCAGAGTATAGCGGTTTTGCTCAATATTTGCAATTACTGCTGGTACAATACAAAGGTATGCAATTCATCACTTCGTCCAGGGCCGTACTGGCGTTCAGCACAGCCTACCTCATCCTCGGCGGGCTTTATTTTCTTCAAGACCTGAACTTTGAATTTGTTATATATGTAGGAGTCATTGTCGCTGCATTTGGACTCTTATTCGGGACTCTACCGATAACAAAATTGCCCACTTCCATTCTCTGGCTTATCAGCATCTGGGGACTCCTTCACATACTCGGCGGATCGGTGCCGACCCCAGACGGCGTGCTGTTCGCATACCGCATCTATCCGTTCGTTGATCTCGGCGGGGAGTTCTATATTCTCAAATATGACCAGGTGGTACACGCATATCTCTACGGCGTTATGGCTGTGGTATTTTTTCATGTGCTTACCCGCACGATCAACGCCGCCGGCCCGGCGTGGATCATCGTGCTCCTTGCGGTGATGGCCGCTATGGGTGTATCAGCGCTCAACGAGATCATGGAATTCCTCATCGCCATATCGCTTGAGCGCAACGGCGTCGGCGGCTATGAGAATGCAATGCTCGATCTCATCTTTAATTTCGGCGGGGCAGTTACGGGGATTGCTCTCCTGCTTCTCTTTAAGCACAATACACGGCAATGACCGACGAAGCATTTTTGAAACTGGTCGATGCGGGCATTGATGCGCTGCGGGATGATGTCAGGGAAAGAATGGGCAACGTCGCCATCGTCATCGCAGACGAGCCGAGCATCGAGCAAAAAGAAGAGAACCGCATCAAGGACACCGATGTGCTTTTCGGACTGTATGAAGGCGTGCCGCAAACGGAGCGGGGAGTCGAGGACTTCCCGATGCTTCCCGATAAGATAACCATTTTCAAGAATGCCATCCTGCACGCGTACAGCGATCCTGAAGATATCCGGCAGTGCGTGGAGAACACGGTCTGGCATGAGGTCGCCCACCATTTTGGCATGGATGAGGATGAGGTGGCACGAGAGGAGTTCAGACGGGGAAAGACCCTGTAGCTATGCTTCGGGAGTTTCTTTCCGGCCACCATTTCTGAGTTCGAAGAACAAGAGTACTCCGCCTCCAAGCGCACCGGCAAAGCCAAGCGGTACGCTGTAGAACACAAGCCAGCCGAACATCCCCATAAGCGAGAGCAGTCCTCCTATGTCGCCAAAGATGGTTGGACACATAGAGGTGCCCGACTCATCGAGTTGACATCCGAACAGAGACGCCGCAAGACCAGCCAGCAGGACGCTTGCCAGAGGAAGGATCGCAGTTATGATGCTGAGTATGAGGATTCCTATGGCTGCTTTTTTCATGATGTGTAATGCGCTACTGCTAATAAATCTTGCGATTTGAGCCACCTCGCAGGATCGAACTGCGGACCTTTGCGTTACGAATGCAATGCTCTACCAACTGAGCTAAGGTGGCGTGGCCTCTATCCTAGTATATGAGCACTTTGTTTTCAATGTATTATTTGGTATTCTTCCTGCGTCAGTTTGCAGCTACGAGTTCCACCTCTCTGCAAGCCGGCAGTGGCCACCGCGGTAGGACAACGCCCATACAATGCGTTCGTTCAGCCAGGGTCTGCGACCGTTCTCCCCAGCGGTGGCCACTCTCTTCGCCAATGTAGCTCAGTTGGTAGAGCACGCCCATGGTAAGGGCGAGGTCATCAGTTCAATCCTGATCATTGGCTCACTATGCAAACCCCGTAAGGGGTTTTTGCATATATGCCAGTGATCGCACATCTGTTTCTTTAGAAACAGGAGCAAGGATTGAAAAGCTTTTGAGATATTTCTGGAGTGCGCGACAGAAATAACCAAAAGGTGTACTGAAACGGTACGTTTCAATCCTGATCATTGGCTCACTCCAAAAGCCCGCGAGGGCTTTTGCTTGTTATTTGCTATACTGCTGGTGCATGGAGGTCATACGCCTGACAGTGGAAAATATTGGAGCGCATCTGCAGGACTGCCTTCGCTTGCAGCGCCAGCTCATTAAGCCGGAAGAAACACCGAGTGAAGCCCTTTTTATGCGTACTGCGGAAGATGATCGCACGTACATGCTCGGCCTTATAGAGGATGAGCACCTGGTGGGGCTCGGCGTAGTCGGATGCCTTGTTCACCCGGCGCACATTACTGCACATATTGACAATGTGGTCGTCGACGCTGCATACCGCGGACGCGGTTATTTTACGGTCATCATGGGCGCGCTTGAAGCGCAGGCAGCGCACTGGGGAGCTGACGAAGTAACGCTCACCTGCTCACGCCCCGCAGTGCAGCCTTTGTACCTCAGACGAGACTATAAAGAGCGGGACACTACATGCTATAAAAAGAAGATCTAATGCCTGAGGATATTCAAAAACGCATTGATGAGATTGAACATGCAATGCTGCAGAATGATTTTTGGAAGGACCCGCAGAAAGCCCAGGCTCTGTTCAAAGAGCTCGAAGAGCTGAAGGACGCAAAAGCGGGCAAGGGCAAATATGACCGGAGCAACGCAGTCATCACGATTGTTGCGGGGGCCGGAGGGGACGATGCGGAAGACTTCGCACGCATGCTCGCGCACATGTATCAAAAGTATGCTCAGAAACGCGGGTGGGGCGTTTTTGAGCTTGATGCCAATGCCAATGACCATAACGGCTATCGCAACGTCACGTTTGAAGTGAGCGGCAAAGAGGCATACGGGACACTGCAGCATGAGTCCGGCGTGCACCGTCTGGTGCGCATATCGCCGTTTAACAGTAACGGCAAGCGGCAGACCTCATTCGTGCTGGTTGAAGTCTCTCCGCAAGTGCAGAGCGCAGGCGAGGTCGGTATTGCAGAGGAAGACATTGAGGTGAGCTTTGCGCGCTCGGGAGGCGCGGGAGGGCAGAACGTGAACAAGCGGGAGACCGCGGTGCGCATTGTGCATATCCCGACGAACATCTCGGTCAATGTCTCAAGCGAGCGCAGCCAGATGCAGAACCGGGAGCGGGCGCTCGCGCTCCTTGCCGGCAAGGTGTTCGCATTCCGCGAGGTGCAGCGCAAGCGCGAACTGCAGGGGCTTTCTGTTGAGAAAACGCTCAAAATAGAATGGGGAAGCCAGATCCGTTCGTATGTGCTCCATCCATACCAAATGGTCAAAGATCACCGCACCAACACCGAAACAGCGAAGATCGACGCGGTTTTGAACGGGGATATACAGCTATTTCTAGACGCGAGTGCGGAACTAAAGTAAAATGGGAAGCGTTGGTTATGAGTGTCGCCGCAGAGACGATCTTCGCGTGTACGGGAAGGGTGGACAATGGCAACAGTGCATAACATTTTGTTTTTATGATCTACTTCGATAATGTATCGAAACTGTACAACGGCGGTTCAATAGCACTTCAGGGTGTATCGTTCCAGGTTGCTCCGAAGGAGTTCGTATCCATCGTTGGACATTCAGGAGCGGGCAAGACCACGCTTCTGAAAATGCTCATTGCTGAGGACAGGCCGACCGAGGGCCAGGTTTTCTTTGAATCACTCGACATACACAAGATACCCCGCACAAAACTTCCTAAATACCGGCGCAAGATCGGAACTGTCTTTCAGGACTTCAAACTGCTTCCGCACATGACCGCCTATGAGAACATCGCGTTTGCGATGGAAGCCAATGGCCGCTCCGACGAGGAGATCAAGGAGAATGTGCCACAGGCGCTCGCTCTGGTTGACCTTGAGGACAAGATATGGAATTTCCCCGGCGAGCTCTCCGGAGGAGAGAAGCAGCGTGTGGCGATCGCTCGTGCGATCGTCAACCAGCCGGACATCATCATTGCCGATGAGCCGACAGGGAACCTCGATCCGATCGCTACCTATGAAGTGGTACAGATACTCAAGAAGATCAATGACCTCGGTACGACAGTGATCATGACCACGCACAACAAGGGGGTCATTGATGAGCTTGAGCGCCGCGTCATTACCATGGACGAGGGCCGCATCGTCCGCGACGACCAGGAAGGCAAATATGTTTTGTAAACGGGGATAATTTCAAGTATTAATTTTTTATGTGGACAGCAACCAAGCGCGTAATACGATCAGGTTTTGTGGGGTTTTGGCGCAATGCGTTCGTTTCCATTGCCGCTATTTTTGTGATGACTGTGGCGCTGTTTGTGGTCGGGTCTACCATGATGATCGACAAGCTCCTTGATGTCTCGCTTGAGAATATCCAGAGCAAGGTCGACATCAATGTTTACTTCGTCACCACAGCTGAACAGTCGGATATCGACGCGCTGCGATCCTCGCTTGAGGCGCTTCCGGACGTTGCAGAAGTGACGTTCACCTCGCGCGAAGACGCACTCGCTGCGTTCTCGGAGCGGCACAAGAATGACGAGACAATCATGCAGGGACTTGAGGAGCTCGGCGACAATCCGCTCGGTGCATCGCTTTCGATCCGCGCCAAGCAGACATCCCAGTACGAAGGCATAGCCCAGTTCTTAAGTGACCAGCAGGCCGCTGAAGACCCCCAGCGTCCGCTCATCGACGAGGTCAACTTCGTGAAGAACAAGGATGCTATTGATAAGCTTACGAACATCATCAACGCCGTCGAGCGCTCCACGTGGGTGACGATGATCGTGCTTGTGGCGGCATCGGTGCTGATCACTTTCAATACCATCCGGCTTGCGATCTATACCTCGCGCGAGGAGATCGCGGTCATGCGTCTGGTTGGAGCAAGCAATACCTTCATTCGGGGACCTTTCATGCTCCAGGGGATCATGTACGGGATCGCCGCGGGAGTCGTGGCGCTCCTCGTCCTCTATCCGCTTATTCTATGGATCGGGCCTGAGACGCAGTCATTCTTCCAGTTCAATCTCTTCGACTATTTCGTATCTGATTTCCCGCGCATATTCGGCATCATTGTCGGCAGCGGCATTGTGCTCGGCATAGCATCGAGCATACTCGCCGTAGCGCGATATCTGCACGTTTAGAAGTAAGTACAGCATAATGGCAAGCAAGAAATCAGCATCAAAGAAAACCAGCACAACTAAATACATCTTTGTCGTCGGCGGGGTCATGTCAGGGGTGGGGAAGGGCGTTGCGTCGTCCTCGATAGCGAAGATCCTTCAGTCACGAGGCCTCACCGTCACGGCCATGAAGATCGATCCATACATCAATGTCGATGCAGGAACGATGAATCCGACCGAGCACGGCGAGGTGTTCGTACTGCAGGGAGGCCTCGAAACCGATCAGGACATGGGGAACTACGAGCGTTTTTTGAATATTGATATTCCTGACATCAACTACATGACCACCGGAAGCGTCTACAGCGCGGTCATCAAAAAAGAGCGCAATCTCGAATACAAGGGCAAGAATGTGCAGGTGGTGCCGGACGTGCCGCTTGAGGTCATTTCCCGTATCAAGAAAGCGGGCGAACATGCGCATGCGGACGTGGTCATTGTCGAGATCGGCGGGACCATCGGCGAGTATGAGAACATCCTCTTCCTTGAAGCGGTGCGCATGATGAAGTCACAGAATCCGAACGATGTGTGCGTGGTGATGGTGAGCTATCTGCCGGTGCCGGGATCGATCGGGGAGATGAAGACCAAACCGACCCAGCACGCATCCCGTACGCTCAACAGCGCAGGCGTATTCGCCGATTTCATTCTTGCCCGCGCGCCGGTACCTATCGACCAGAAACGAAAGGAGAAGATCGCGCAGTTCTGCAACGTGAAGCCTGAGCATGTGATCTCCGCTCCGGACGTGGCGAGCGTCTATGATGTGCCGGTCAATTTCGAAAAAGATGATCTTTCCTCACAGCTATGCGATCTTCTCGGCCTTCCAAAAAAGAAATCGAACATGGAAGAGTGGAGGAAGTTCGTTGCGAAGTCGAAGAACGGCAAGGATACTGTGAAGATCGCGGTTGTCGGCAAGTACTTTAACTCCGGTGACTTTATTCTCTCGGACGTCTATATCTCAGTACTTGAAGCGATCAAGTACTCCACATATAAGCTTGGGCTGAAGCCGGTCATCACGTATCTTCCCGCACAGCGTTTTGCCGACAAGAAGAACCTCAAAGAGCTGAAGGCGTTCGACGGCGTACTGATCCCCGGCGGCTTCGGTGCAACCGGTATAGACGGCAAGCTCAACGTCATTGAATACGTGCGCAAGAACAAGATCCCGTATTACGGCATCTGCTATGGCATGCAGCTTGCGGTGCTGGAATACGCCAAAAATGTACTGAAGCTCAAGAGTGTCTCAACCGCCGAGATCGACCCGCAGGCGCAGCATCTGGTTGTTGATGTCATGCCCGACCAGAAGGAGAAGATCGCGCAGAGCAATATGGGTGGCACCATGCGGCTCGGGGAATATCCTGCGCACCTGAAAACAGGAAGTATCGCACGAAAGGCATACGGGACAGATGTCATTTCTGAGCGCCACCGCCACCGCTATGAGGTGAACCCGGCGTACATTGATCAGCTTGAGGCAGCGGGATGGATATTCTCAGGGACGTCTCCGGACGGACGCCTCATGGAGATATCTGAACTGCCGAAGGACGTCCATCCGTTCTTCGTCGGAGTGCAGTTTCATCCGGAGTTCCATGCGCGTCCGCTCGACCCACATCCGTTGTTCTCCGCATTTATTAAAGCCTCTTACGAATCTAAATAATATCCAGTATGTTTCAAGGGAATTGGACCTGCAGCACCTGCGGCAAACCCATAACCGAACTGCCGTTCGAGCCGAGAAATGCCGCCGGGCTTACGTGCAGGGAGTGTTACGCAAAGGGGAAGGAAGGCCAGAGTGGAAATGCACAAGGTCAGACCGACCGCCCAAAGGTGGAAGGCAACTGGCAATGCAGCGGATGCGGCGCCACCATTACGAGCCTGCCGTTCACTCCACGCGACACATCAAACCTTCTGTGCATCGACTGCTATAAACAGCGAAAAGCGGGATAAAAAGAGCACATAAAAAGCACCGGTGCAGACTGGTGCTTTTTATGTGCTCAGAGCATTACTCACGCCTCAACCTCCGCAGTGAAACCGCCATAGGCCAGACGCTTCATATCGAACGGCATCGGCATATCTGTTCCGGCATACTTTTCATCAAAGTGCGCCATCACTTTCTTGTTGATCGCGTTTCGTTCTGCCTTGGACTTAAACACGATAAAGGAGAACCAAACCTCCTCGTTTTCTTTTGCTTTCGCCATCTTGGGGAATGTGAAGGATACGTGCGGGGGTGTCATATCCTCAGCCCGGCATTCTTTATATTCGAGCGCACCGAACTGCATCCACACACCCGCTGCTTCCTTCGCCATCTTTTTGTACGCTGCTTTGTTTTCCTTGGGTATCACCATTACAAAACCATCGACGTATGTTGCCATATGCATGTGCTATGTTGATAATGAGCATAGTGTACCAGACATGCGTCTGAGGTATGCATGAAGAAATGCATCAACGGGAGCCTCCCCTGGACCGCGAAATTGTGCTATTCTGGTGCCCGCTGCAGCTGCATATTTTGGGGTATCGTCTAATGGTAGGACATCAGGTTTTGGTCCTGAGTATCGAGGTTCGAATCCTTGTACCCCAGCTCGTACTAAAAAACGCCAGTCTTGTACTGGTGTTTTTTAGTGCGTACAGCGGAAGGGTAGAGGATGAGAAAAGGTTGCCAGCTATTTTGAAAAAATAGCGACAACCTGTACAGATTCTGTAAGAATCGAATCCTTGTACCCCAGCTGTTAAGAAAAAACTCCCGACGAGGGAGTTTTTTCTGTTTACAAGCTGGAGGTCAGCATACATTATTATCGTAAAGAAACCGCCCCCACGGGGAGGGCGGTTGTTGCATGGCCTAGTTGAGGGGGTCCACGTGGAGACCACTTTCCCGTCGATGATGACCTGATTCGGAAAACGATCGAAGACGCAGCCCTTTCGCGCCGCGCACGCCTCCTCAGGAGTCAGCATGCGTGACGGACGCGAGAAGTGGCCGAGCTCGGACGTCTGCAGTACCACGAGGACTGTCAACAGGTCCTGGCACCTGACGCGTTCCCCGGTGTCGCTTTGCGCGATAAGGAGGAACAGGTAGCTCCCCGCCGGCGCTTTGAGCACCGCGGTGTCGCTTGTCTTAGTGTCCTCCGGCAGATCGATGAGGCTGCTCACCCAGAGGTGGGTGGCGCCGGAGGTTTCCCAGACGACCGTGATCTCCTCGCCTACTTCCGCGCGCGAGGGTTCGATGACGATCGAGCAGGAAAGTGATGCGGGTTCCTGTGCCGATGCCGTTGTGTACGGCAGAACGGCGACGAAGAGGGCGATCAGAAACAGAGCGGTATGACGCATGTGATGGCCTCAGCGTGTTGATGGAAGATCGTGACTACCGATCGCTACTGTAACATGAAAACCTGTTTTGTAAATAGAATCTCCGACGACCCGAAGTTGTTCCAGGCCGGCAACAGAAAACCCACCGGGGTAGATTTTCCGTGGTGGGTCAGTGAACAAGCGAAGGTATGCCGATCTCGCTTACGATGAGAAATACTGGCACCTCACTGCTCTTGATCGGCACTGCCAGCTGATTACGGTGATCGTAGAACATGCTGCAGGGCTCGCCGAGAACGACGGTACTGCCCATTTCGAGGTAGTCGCCTGTTCTGGCCAGTTGCTTGCCGCAGACAATCCGGAAAGTCCGGACATCTTGCGGAATGGTGATCTCTTTCTCCATTTCTGCCTCCGTTAGCTCAGAGCATATAACCATCCGTGTTCTTTCCTGTCAATAGCGAACAAGCGCACCTGTCACCGCTGATTTTGCATGCATGTGAGTGTACAATCGGAGCAATGGAAGGAGATCATGCAAGATTCCTGGTAGATGCATCGGCTATATTTCTTTTTGGTTCTGTCTGGTTTGGCGCATGCGTCTTCCTTTGGGTGAAGAAAGAAAAGCGCTTCGTCTATCTGCTGTTCTTCACGCTATTTTGCATCTACCTCTATAAGGTTCTCGATCATACCCTGTTCCAATTCCAATCGCTGCTTCTTTTGAGGTACTTTATCCCGGACCTCATGCTCAGGGGACTCCCTGCTGAAGAAAGCGTGAATCTTGTTCCGCTTGTGACGCTCACCTTCGAAGACCTCCGGACCTCACTTCTTAATATCCTGCTCCTGATGCCGTTCGGATTCGGGTTGCCGTTTGTAACGGGTCTTCGTATGAAACAGGCAGTCATCGCTGGAGCGATCTTCAGCATCTGTATCGAGCTGTTGCAGTTCCTGTCAGGATTTGCGGCAGATGTGACGTTCCGGATCGCCGACATCAATGACGTGATCTTCAATACCGCCGGTGCGGCACTCGGCTACATGCTTTTTATCGCATTCGTGCGGGTCTGCCGCCGCGCATTCAGCAAGGGGTGGGTGCAAGAAAATCCGATCCTGCAGCATATAACGCAACGGCCGCAGGCAGATGCACATCGTTAACCACTGCCTCCTTAACAGGCGCGTACAGGAACGGTACTATACACCCATGAAAAACAACACTGCGAGTACAAAGAAATTGTCCGGAGAAGAGCGGGTGGCACTGCTCGGCATCCTCAGGGAGCGTTTTGAAAAAAACATGAGCCGGCATAAAGGCCTCGTGTGGGAAGCGGTGGAGGCGAAGCTCAAAGTAAGCCCCAAGAAACTCTGGTCGCTTTCTGAGATGGAAAGAACCGGCGGCGAGCCGGATGTCATAGGCAAAGATAGGAAAACGGGAGAGTTCGTCTTCTGCGACTGTTCGGAAGAAAGCCCCAAGGGACGCCGCAGCGCTTGTTATGACCGAGCGGCACAGACCTCACGGAAAGAGCACGCGCCGGAACGCAATGCGGTTGATATGGCTTCAGGGATGGGCATACAGCTTTTGACAGAGGAACAGTACCGCGCACTGCAGAAGCTCGGTGCTTTCGATTTGAAGACCTCAAGCTGGGTGGCGACTCCCGCTCCTATCAGAAAACTCGGCGGCGCGCTCTATTGCGACCGCCGCTACGATACGGTCTTTACGTACCACAACGGTGCGGAGTCGTACTATGCCGCGCGGGGATTCCGCGGGGAGCTGCGGGTCTGATACGAACTGAGTGTCTGATAGGCGCTGCTCATTTTACGCCCCAAAATAAGGCTATTATGAATATTCTATGAAGTAAGAGACGACCTAGTGATACGTCACTAGGAAGGCAGGTCGACATGATTAGACGTTAAACTTACAAGCTTAACAACTAAAAACATATGATCTTAGAGAGTATAGCATCATCTCTACTTGCCTCAGTGCTCGCCTTGACCTCGTTTGGCGGCGCTGTCGATTCGATCAAGTCTGCAATACCGCACGCGTCCGCGCAGGTGGAACAGTCGGCGGATATACAGCTTAATCGGGATCGAAACTCGTGGAATGATTGGAGAGGAACCAGAGCAGTTATACAGGACATAGACCCGGAGGAAGGCTCTACCGGAACCACCGTCACCCTTACCGGAAAGCGATTCGGTGACGATAATATTGTCCGGTTCGGCAAAGGAGCAATAGACAACCCGACCGTTTCTGATGACGGTACTACGCTCACCTTTGTCGTTCCTGAAGAGATGGGACGATACTGCCCGCCGTGGCGCTTCTGTACGGAAATAGCGTTTGACGTAGACCCGGGCACGTACAACGTCCGCGTGCAGGACGGACAGAGAACAAGCAATACAGTGCAGTTTGAGGTGACCGAAGGAACCACTACTCCGCAGGAACCGCTCACTATCAGCGGAATAGACGGACCCTCAATGCTCGCTGCAGGAGAGGAGGGAACTTGGAAAGTGGACGTAGAGAGCAACGGCGAGGGCAATCTCCAATACTCAGTGAAATGGGGAGATGAGGGCTGGAGTCCGTTCCGACTCTTCGGTGCGGATGAAATGGTGCAGTCATCGGCGATCTTCACGCACACCTATGCGAACGAAGGAACCTACTATCCTGAGTTTATGGTGACAGATGAAGACGGCAATGAGGTGTCGGCAACAACCACCGTTGTGGTGGGCGATGATGAGGACACAGCGGTGCCGTACATCACAAAACTCGTGCCCGCTTCAGCAGAAGCTGGAGAGACTGTGACGATTACCGGTCAGGGCTTCGATGAAGACAGTACGGTCGCTGTGGGAACTACCTCGGCTGTGAACGTGGATGTTGCAAGCAGCACGCAGATCACGTTCGAAGCTCCCGATCTCACACTCGCAACCTATGCAGTGACCGTAACCGACAATGATGGCACCAGCAATACGGCAGACCTGCAGATCGTCGACAATGGAAAGGTTTCGATCTCTGGAGTTGACGCACCAGTGAAACTTACTGTCGGTGAAGCGGGATCATGGACGGTCCATGCCGCAACCAATACTTCCGGAAACCTCATGTATTCTGTGGACTGGGGAGAGGAAGACCTGATGATGGCGCGCATGCTGTCTGATGACGAGATGACGCAGGCATCCGCTTCATTCACCCACACGTACAGCACTGAAGGCACATATTACCCGAAGTTCACCGTGACTGATGAGGAAGGACACACAGCTTCGGTAAGTGCATCAGTTGTCGTGGTAGACAGCAACGAATAGTTGCCTGAGCCGCAGGCATGCACGAGAACAGGAAGCGTATTGCTTCCTGTTCTTTGTATGGTGTACACGGCAGGCAGCAGCTTCGTTTGTGCAGAGAGGATGTTATGATAGCCTGCTCACACTTATATTTATGACTGAATCAATACATCATCAGGAGGGACGCGTCCTTACACACGGGAATATC
Organism: uncultured Candidatus Saccharibacteria bacterium; assembly: GCA_964552045.1. GTDB lineage: Bacteria > Patescibacteriota > Minisyncoccia > Phycocordibacterales > UBA918 > OLB19. Next base: position 67,219 of record CAZKFF010000006.1, read on the forward strand.
CGCAGGCAGCTCTGGTCACTTGCATGGCCCATCATGCTGTCGATCTTCTTTTATACGCTCTACAACATCGTGGACGCGTTTTGGGTAAGCAAGCTTTCGGCTGAGGCGATCGCGGCGGTGAGCATCTCCCAGATATCGCTCTTTATCATGGTTTCGCTCAGCATGGGCATCACCGCAGGGTCGGGAGTTTTGATGGCGATGCATATTGGAGCAAATGAAAAAGAGGAAGCAGAACGCGTGCTCGGTCAGTCATTCCTCCTCTCTGCGGTTGTCGGATTGGCATTCACCATTATTGCGTTGTTGTCCCGGAACGAGCTCCTCGTGCTTTCAGGCGCGACCGGAACCATTTTAGAGCCGGCACTTGAATACTTCGTGGTCACCGCTGCCGGTTCAATGTTGCTGTTTTTGATGATGACCGTCAACTTTGCCTTTAACGCGCAGGGGGATACATTCAGCCTCACCAAACTGTTCGCTATTTCAGCGCTCGTCAATGCCGCGCTTGACCCGCTTATGATCTTCGGATGGCTCGGATTTCCAGCCCTCGGCATCTCCGGCGCCGCATACGCAACGCTCATTTCGCAGGCGATCTTTCTGGTGATGGCGTACCGGAAACTCGCAAGCCCTGACATGATGGTGCGCTTCTATTTCCGCAATCTGACATTTGTCTGGGAATCGGTACAGAAAGTTCTCAATATCGGCATTCCCGCGTCACTTACGCAGGTGATCAACCCAATTGGAGTGGCTGCGCTCATGTTCATTGTCGCTCTCGGATTCCAAGAGGCGGGCACGATCGCGTTCAGTATCGGTTCACGGGTTGAGTTCTTCGCATTTCTGCCGGCGATCGGCTTCGGCTTCGGTGCGATGTCGCTCATTGGCCAGAACATCGGCGCAGGGGACATTGCCCGTGCGCGCGAAGCGTTCCGCACATCGCTTCTATACGGCGCGGGCGCATCCGCCGGGTTCGGCGTGCTCTGCATGCTGCTGGCGGTGCCGATCACCCGTATCTTCACGACCGATCCTTTGGTGACCGAATATTCACTTTCATACATCTGGGTAGTCGCCTGCAGCTATGCCTTCATGTCGGCTTCGATGGTCGAGGCGAGCGCGTTCCAGGCGATCGGCCGTTCCTGGCCGGGATTCTGGATCCTTTTCATCCGTTTCATTGGTGTATCCCTGCCGCTTGCCTATGTGCTCACGCAGATCTTCGTACTGCCGCTATGGGGCGTGTGGCTCGGGATCGTTGCGGGGAATGTTGTCGCATCGCTTGTCGGGTACGTATGGATCACTCACACGCTGCGGAAGTTCGATGCCGACGACGCTCCGGTGCACGCGGAGGTACCTGCACTGTAGACCACCGCGATGTGCTACTATAGCCCGAGTACCAGCTCTCACACAGGAGGCCATTGTGCCGCTTTTTGTTGACCAGGCATTCATCGCTCATGCCGGAAGCCGTCTTCCATTCAAGATCGAGTGCGATGCGCTCACTGATGAGGACATCGAAACGCTCGCAAAGATAATCGGGGGCACGCATCTCTTCGGAAAAGTGCATGGCGTTCCGCAGGGCGGTATGCGCCTGGCTGCCGCGTTGCAGAAGCATTGCCTGAACTACGGCCAGACGCTCATTGTCGATGATGTGCTCACCACAGGCACCTCCATGGAGGAAGCCCGCCGGCAGATCGGTGGGCCGTCGCAGGGAGTCGTCATCTTCGCACGTGGAAACTGTCCCTCTTGGATTAAGCCGATATTCCAGCTTTCGCCATGGGCGGGACCATGAAGATCTTCACAGCCGCACGCGCACGCGCGTGCGGCTGTTCTCCTCACTGCGCTCTGTCTGTGTGTATATGTACTATACTAAAGTCATGCTTACGAATCTTTTTATCTTCGCGGCAGCTCTTTTGATGATCGGTCGCGGCGCGACGCTTGCGACGAGGTATGCAGGCAAATTCGCACAGAGCCTTAATCTCTCAAAGTACACGGTCGGATTCCTGATCATCGCCGTCATATCGATCCTTCCGGAGACCTTTGTTGCCATAAATGCCGCACTACGTGATGTGCCGGCAGTGGGACTCGGTATGCTGCTCGGCTCTAACGTTGCCGACCTCACGCTCATCTTCGCGCTCGTGGTGCTCTTGTCGGGAAGAAGCCTCCATGTCGAACAGAAGATCCTGAAGACCCACGTGCTGTATCCGCTTATCCTTCTGGTTCCCATAGTGCTCGGTCTTGACGGACATTTCTCACGTCTTGAGGGGGCGACGCTTATTCTGCTCGGGTGCATCTTTTATTATCTGGCGCTGAAGAGCGAGGAACGTTCAGACGATCTGGAGATCCGCAAGAAGGACAGGGTCGTGAATATGCTTATGCTTCTGTTCAGCCTGGGTATTCTTTTGGCAGGCGCATACTTCATCGTATCCTCAACCGCCGCATTGGGAGCGGCACTTGGCGTCAGCCCGGTTATTATTGGCATGCTTGTGGTTGCGCTTGGCACTACTATGCCTGAGCTCTTCTTCGCGGTGAAATCGGTGAAACAGCATAATGATTCACTTGCTGTCGGCGACCTGCTTGGCGTTGTGCTTGCTGACGCGACCATCGTCATCGGCATTCTTGCGCTTCTCAATCCGTTCAGTTTTCCCAAGACCACGATCTATATCGGCGGCGTGTTTATGGTCGCTGCGTCGTTCATCCTGTTCAACTTCATGCGCTCGGGGAAAATGGTCACCCGAAAGGAGGCGTTATCGCTTGTTGTATTTTGGGCGACATTCATACTCGTTGAGTTTATTGCCGGCACGTAGAGAACAGGCCACACGAAAACCCGGCTCCCACACTGAACGGACCGGGTATGTTTGATGCCGTCGTGCGGCGTTGCTGTTCCGAACGATCATCCAGTGCATGCGTGTCTTCACTGGGGACTCATGAAGGTTCGGTACTATCACCGAACACAGCCTATTATCAGTTTAGCTATCTATATTATGAGCGAAAAAGACAGCCTTACTGTTCCGCATCTGCGTCACTTTATGAGCGGCATTCCTTATCCCGCTACCCAGCAGGAAATAATCACGTATGCCCGCAACAAGGGAGGCAGCAACGGGATCATACATGCGTTGGAGCAGCTGCCGAAAAAAACCTATGCCCATGAGGAAGAAGTGCTTGCTTCTCTATCGTTAACCGCTTAAACATGAGAGTTATGAAAATTCCAAAACATCTGCCGCAGTTTGCCAGGACATCGGCGCTCCTCATTGTCGCGGGGAAGCAGGATGCTGCGCTGTACACGGTTTCGGACGGTATCATAGAGAGGATCGACGCATTCAAGATTCCCAAACCCCGGTACTCCGACAAGGAAGGCCGGTTCGGTGTGCGCGCAAAAGGCGGCAGTGTCACCGGAGGAGTACTTGAGTTGCGGGATGAAGACATCATCCGCGATTTCATCAGGGAACTTAAATCCAGACTCAAATCCGCTCCAGCGTTCGAATATCTGTACATCTTTGCGCCAGCTGATACCAAGAACAAAATAGCTGCGGCGCTGCCGAAAAATTGGAAAGGAAAGATAAGCGGGACCATTGTCGGCAATTACTATTATCGCCCGCCGCTGTTTGTGCTTGAAAAGATAGCTGCGGAGATGGAAAAAGAGAATCAGCCTGAGCAGGCAAAATGAAACCGCCTGGCCTGCAAAGAATGCAGACGCAGGCGGTATGGAGGGTGCTGCAGAGCGTGCAACGCGCGTCGACGGATCAGCTCGCGAGGTTGACGACGACGGCGTCGAGTCCGATTTCGTCGGGGGCGGCATCGGCGGTCGGCAGGTCGCGGCAGGCGTCCTTGAGGCCGGCATGGCTCAGCGAATCGACAGTAATGAGCTCGGTCTGGTGCCGGAGGTGCGACGTGATGGAACGTTTCATTTCGAAAAGTCCTTCCTTTGAAATGCAGCCAGCCTTCGGCTGCGTGCGAATCGCCCCGATCCCTAAGGGTAGGCGACTATTGGAGTGTACTCCCAAAACTCAGCAATTGCAATGCGGAGGACAAGAAGGGTTGATAAAGCTCATCAATATAATCTCTTGATTTTCAGTTGTATTTTTTTACGGATGTGCTTTAATAGCGGCAAACAAAGCATAGCTCCTCTTGAGAATTCTCTCAAAAAGAAGTAGATCAGGCGTGGTGAAGTTTTGTTATATAAGTAAACAAAATAAGATGACAGGTAAAATTGCACGTGTTACAGACCGAGGTTTCGGTTTCATTACTCCAGACAGCGGCGAGAAGGATGTATTCTTCCACGCTAAGGACCTTAACGGCGTTGAATTCAACGACCTTAAGGAGGGAGAGACTGTGACATTTGAGATCGTAGATGGCCCTAAGGGTCCAGCTGCGGCAAATGTAGCTCGCGCGTAAGTGCGACATAAGAAAAGGCCGGGGCTTCGCCCCGGCCTTTTCTTATGTCGCATACGGGTCTTTCTGCGCATACACTGCAATAGTGCGCCGTTTCCGCGCCTTGCCTCTGGAAACATGCTTGTGCGACGGATAGGTCTTGTGGACAATAAATTTCTCGCCGAGGAAATCCACAAGTTCTTCCTCGCTGTAGACGTATTCCTGCACACCGATGACCGGGTGGATATATGCATTCTCTTCGTCGGCGGGATTTTCAGAGATGAGCCGTTTGGTATGGAGATCTTTATCCCGCAGGAATGTCTTCATGAAAAGATACCCGCCCGGCTTCAGAATGCGATGTATCTCATCGCGCAAAAGTGTACGCTCGTCTTTCTTGAGGAAGTGGGAGCTCATCATATCGAGCGCGAGCATTTGGGTCTCATCTAAAATATCGAACCTTCCTGCGATAGATCGTACTTCATACGAAAGATTAAGGCCCTCTGAGAGTCGCTGTGCTTCCTTGATCGCCGCTGCGGAGGAGTCGTAGCCGATCCCGCGCATGCCGTACGTTCGCGCGAGGTATACAAGATTCCTCCCATTACCGCATCCGAGATCGACAACCGAAGAGAGTGGGTTCAGAAGCGAGAGTTTCGTCTGGCGTTCGAGCCACCGGGTGAACTTCTCGAGATCATCGCTTGCGTCCGTTGAAAGCGCCAAGTGCTCGGCCTTGGTATATTCCTGGTCCCAAAACGCGGTACCGTGCCGGTTTCGTTTGTTGTTTTTGACATGGCGTGCCATATGCCCGCATTAGAGCACACATCTTGCGTGTTTTGCAAATTGCCGTATGCTCACAGTGACATGGACGACCGATACATATATATCTATGGCAAGCATGCGGTGATCGAAGCGCTCACATTCCGAAGCGACGTGGTCGCTGAAGTTTTCCTGCGGGAGGATGTCGCAGGAGAGGTTCGCGGCAAACTTTTGTCCTCAGTGAAAAAAGTGCAGTCCTTCAAAGGAGACGCCGTGCCGCGCGGAGTCGATAAACATGCGGTCCACCAGGGTTTTATAGCAAAGATAGATAGGGAACGGCTCGTGCTCTCTTTTGATGATTTCAGAACACAGTTGTCTGTGGAGAATACTACAGCTTTGGCGCTTCTCGGGGAGGTGCAGGATCCACACAATGTCGGCGCAATCGTACGGTCAGCCGCCGCGTTCGGGCTTTCCGGCGTACTGATCCCGAAGCACCGCCAGGCAGGCGTGACTGGTACGGTCGTGAAGGTCTCCGCAGGGATGGCGTTCAAGGTGCCGCTTGTTGAAGTGCCGAATGTGAATCGTGCAATAGAGAGCCTGAAAAAGAACGGCTTCTTCGTCTACGGGCTCGACGCAGGAGGAGAAACCGCGCTTCCCGAGGAGGATTTCCGCAAGCCGACGGTGTTTGTCCTCGGCAACGAAGGCGAGGGCATCAGGCAGAAGACGCGCGAACACTGCGATTCCATACTCAGCATCCCCATGCACAAACGGACGGAATCGCTCAATGCCTCAGCGTCTGCTGCAGTCGCCTTCTATGCATGGAGCGTTGCGCATCCTGACGCACTCCCATAAGCACAGATGCGAGCACGCATCAGCTCTGCTCTGGTATACTGAACGGATAGGTATGCCGGATTTTACGATCATCAACGAAATTGCCGTCATCGGATGCACGTTCCTGATGCTCGCTATCAGCACTATCTGGTATTCGTCGTATATGTTCGGATCGCTATGGAAGAAGCATGCTCCTTCCATAACTGCGCCTGAACATGGAGCATTGCGGAGGATCCTTTTTGCCGCTATCGCGTATGCGGTCATGCTTTCACTCCTTGCCTATCTGCTTGCACTCTCTCCGCTCCTTCAGCTCTCGTCCTTCGTCGCTTCACTCTGCGTATTTTTGTTTGCTGCCGCATTTCTTGCAGCGCTGTGTATAGAGCAAGGGAGATCGCACATATATTTCCTCATACAGGCAGGCTTCTTTTTTCTTTTTATTGTCGGCGGAGCGTTTGTCATCCAGTATTGGCCTTGGTAAAGATATGCGATTTTTAGTTGAAACAGTAGTATTGATCATATGTGCAGCCACTGCGTTCATCCTCTATCAAAACTATTGGGATGATCTGCGGTACGCGCTGTTTGCTGATGAGCCCGTGCATACGATCTATCTTGCATCCGCTGCCCTTGAAGTCACCGTCGCTGATGATACCGAAGAACGTATACAGGGATTAAGCGGTGTGCCGAAACTGGACGATCTTGAAGGGAAACTCTTTATATTTGATGCGGATGCAAAGCACGGCATCTGGATGAAAGACATGCTTTTTCCGCTCGATATCTTGTGGATAGACAAGAATTTGAAAGTTGTGCACATCGTCGAGAATGCTACTCCTGATTCCTATCCGCAGACGATCTTCGCTCCTCCGGTTGAGGCGCGGTTTGTCCTTGAGATGAATGCTTTCTTTGTCTCATCACTCAAGATAAAAGTCGGCGATACGCTCACGCTGCCTCCATCACTGATACCTGAGGATATAAAACGGGATTTGCAATAGTGCTCATTGTGTTGCATAATACTCCCGCGCAGATGATCGCCTCTGTTCTTGAACAGGGGAGGAAAGTCCGGACACGTTTTCGTGCGAAAGCAGGTCAAAAAAAGTAGCGGGTAACTCCCGTCCTTCGGCAACGCTCCATGCGTTCTTGAAGCGAGGTGCGAGCAGAGACGCCCGAAGCGAAAGCAAACGGGCATCCCGATTGGGATGAGCTCTCCTGGCAACAGGAGAGGTGAAACGGCTAAATCCTTACTCGCGTGCAAGGCCGCGCCCGGCCGCATTTTTGGAAAGACAGCCGTTTTCTTCCCAAAAATGCGGCCGGGAGAGCCGCAAGAGCTGTCTGGCAACAGGCAGCCCAGGTATATGATCATCCCAGGTATCTTTCGATCCTGGACAGAATCCGGCTTATCGCGTGAAGAATCGCCCCAGTTCTGGGGCTTTTCTTTTGCACGGAACAGCAGCTTCTCCCATTGGTACTGACTGAGTACATGCTATTCTATACATATTACAAAGGAGGTAAACCCGTGTTTAAACATGCAGGAAACTATATTACTCAAGCAGGATGCATCGAAAGATCCGATCGAACAAATACTGTTAAGCATATCCCAGAACATCATTGCCATCGTGTTCGGTATTCTGCCGCTCTTTTTTATCCCCGTTCCGTACATGCCATTTGATTATGGCAAAACGATCTTTGTCATCGTCGGCGTACTGCTTGCGGTGATATTCTTCAGTTTGTCGGTGCTTCGTTCAGGCAGGGTATCGCTTGCTGCTCCGCTTGCGCTATGGGGATTGTGGGGGGTTGCGCTTGCAACCGTATTATCCGCCGTCCTCTCAGGAGATATGCGCGATGCTTTCATTGGTGACGATATCGGTGTCCATACGAGTGTGTTTGTTGTGCTCCTTGCATCTGTCGCGACCATTACGCTCCTTATCGGACAGACAAAGGCAAGCATCATGCGTCTCTATGTGCTCTTAACCGGAAGCGCCATTGTGCTCGGCGTATTCCACCTGCTGCGGTTGTTCTTCGGGCCGGACATGCTTTCGCTTGGCATTTTGCGGGATTTGGTTGCAACGCCGATCGGTGGATGGAATGACCTGGCGCTGTTTTTCGGCCTCTCAATTCTGGTTGCGCTTGTCGCATTCGAACAATTGCCGCTGACCCGACCAGGAAAAGCATTGTTTGCTGCAGTTATCATCTTCTCGCTTGCTATGCTTGGAGTGGTCAATTTCTATGCAGTCTGGATCGTGCTCGGCCTTGTAAGCCTTGTGCTTTTGATGTACAGCCTCACCAAGGATCGGTTTTCAGAGAAGACTATGATGCTCGAAGGAAAAAAGAGCACAACTGTGCTTCCGGTCATTCTCACTGCTCTGGTATTTATTGTTTCGCTTATGTTCATCATCGGAAGCGGACCTATCGGAAGCATGATCTCCAAGGCAACAGGTATTTCATACATCGAGGTCAGACCATCGTTCTCTGCGACAATGGAGATAACACGGAACGTGTTCAAGGAAAATGCCTTCGTCGGCATCGGACCCAATAAGTTTGTTGATGCGTGGCGTCTTTACAAAGACCCGGCGATCAATGAGACGGTCTTCTGGGCGACTGACTTCAGGGGAGCAAGCGGCTATCTCACGACGTTCTTTGCAACAACCGGTATCGTGGGAATCGCTGCATGGCTCGTGTTCCTTTTCCTCTTCCTTTTCGCAGGATTCCGTATGCTGTTTAAGGCAACGCGTGAGGATACGTTCTGGTACTTCATCGGAAGCTCCTCGTTTGTTGCTGCCGCATATTTGTGGTGCATGTCATTCGTATACGTGCCCGGGGCGACGATCCTGCTTCTTGCCGCCATCCTGACGAGCGTCATGTTTGCAGCATACAGCGCGACAGTTCCATCCCGGGTGTTCGCATTCTCGATTGCGGCAAACAAGCGCGCCGGCATCCTACTTGTTGGATTTGTCATGGTGGTCATCGTCGGCGCTTCGAGCGCTTTGTATTACACCATTCGCCATTACTCAGGGGTGTATACGTACAGCAAAGCGCTTTCCGCATCTCAGGTTGCTGGTGCCGATCTTTCACAGATAGAATCGGACATTGTCTCGGCGTACGGACTTTCGCGGAATGAATCATATGCGCTGCAGCTCGCCTCATATCAGCTCGCAAAGATCAATACGTTTGTCGCACTGCCAGAGCTCTCAGAGGAGCAGCAGGCGCAATTCCAGGGAAGCGTTCAGAACGGCATTGATGCAGCCATGCTTGCGGCAAACCAGGACCCGACCGATTCGCTCAACTGGTCAACGCTCGGAAGCATATATAGCGTACTTGCAGCTGCTTCTGTAGAGGGGGCACAGGATAAGGCACAAGAAGCGTTTGCGCAGGCACGATCATTCGATCCGGTCAACCCACTTTATGCGCTCCTTGAGGCGCAGCTCGCTTCCCGCACGGGTGACTTGGCAGCCGCCCGTACAAAGGCGCAGGAGGCAGTGACGCTCAAGAGCAATTATACCGATGCACTTTTCTTCCTTGCACAGATAGATATCGCTGAAGGAAAGACAAGCGACGCCATTGCCACTACCCGTGCTATCACATCACTTGAACCGAACAATCCGGCGCGGCACTATCAGCTCGGCGTTCTGCTTTCTGCAAATGGTGATACTGACGGTGCGATTGATGCGTTCAGAAAAGCGGTGCAGCTTGATACCAACTATGCCAACGCCCGATACTTCCTTGCGCTCTCACTCGCACAGAGGGGAGATACTGCGGGCGCCATTGCTGAACTTCAGGCTGTGCTCGCACTCAATCCGGGCAACACAGAAGTAGAGGCGCTCATTGCACAGCTGCAGTCCGGAGAGCCGCTTACGGTCGCGCCTGAATCAACCGAGCAAGTGGATGAGCCTGAAACGGTCAACGCTGAAGATGATGCAATTACAACCACAGAAACCCCTGACACATCGCTCGTCTCTCCGGTGAATGTCATCGACGGCGAAGAGGAGACTGCTGAAGAAGCACAGCAATAAGCCTCTGCCATGGTAAAGCGGATGTTTGAGATCGTCTATAAGGAGGTACGCGGCCTGCATCAGGCTGCGTATGTGCTTGGGCTGTTCACCTTCGGTTCGCAGCTTCTGGCGTTGGTGCGCGACCGCATGCTTGCCCATGAGTTCGGAGCCGGTGTTGAACTTGACCTGTACTATGCCGCATTCCGGATACCCGATCTCCTGTATGTACTGTTCGCATCTACTTTGTCGGTATATGTACTCATTCCCTTTGTTGCGAGCCGCATCCAAGGTGAAGACGCGTCTGCGGCCCGCCAGCTTCTGAGCCAGGTATTCAGCGTCTTCCTTGTTGTCTATACGGTTCTGGCGCTTCTTCTGGCGCTCTGTGCGCCGTTCATCCTCCCGCTTTTGTTCCCTGGTATGGCAGGGCATGGGCAGGAGCTTGTGACACTGACGCGGATATTGCTCCTCCAGCCGCTTTTGCTCGGCGTTTCAAGTCTCTTCGGCGTAGTGACGCAGCTTGGACACCGGTTTGTACTTTATGCGATCAGCCCGCTCATCTATAACGTCGGCATCATCGCCGGTATTATCTTTTTCTATCCTTCCATCGGACTCAGCGGATTGGCGCTCGGAGTGGTGTGCGGAGCGCTCGGCCACATGCTCGTCCAGCAGCCCTTGGTCCGTAAGAGCAATCTTTCATTCGGATTCACCACCGCTGTGTCATTTCCGCTCATCAGACAGGTGCTCAGTGTATCGGTGCCGCGCGCGGTCACACTCGCCATGCATCAGATCGTTCTGCTCGTTTTGATCGGGATCGCGAGCCTCATGACCGTCGGCTCGGTCTCTGTGTTTCAACTGGCGTACAATCTGCAGTCAGTTCCGCTTGCGGTTATTGGCGCAAGCTATTCCATTGCCGCGTTTCCGTTCCTTGCCGACCTGTTTGCACAGAAAAAAATGGATGCATTTCGGCTTCACATTGTAACGGCGTTGCGCCATATTATCTTTTGGTCAGTCCCGGCAATAGGCCTTGTCATTGTGCTTCGCGCGCAGCTGGTCCGCGTGGTGCTCGGCAGTGGCGCCTTCGATTGGGGAGATACGCGCCTGACGGCTGCAACGCTTGCGCTTTTGTCTCTGTCGCTGTTTGCGCAGGCGATCAATCTGCTTATCGTCAGAACATTCTATGCCGGAGGCAACACGCGGACGCCGTTTGTGGTCACCTGCGCCGGTTCTGCCTGTGCGGTTGTGCTGACATTCTGCATATACGGACTGTATGTCACATACCCGGGGTTTGTGGACGCGCTGGGGTCGCTTTTACGCATCGAAGCAGTGCCTGGTTCTGAAGTGGTGGTTGTTGCGCTTTCGTACAGTGTCGCCATGTGCGGGCAGACGCTTGTACTATTCCTGTGCGCGGTGCGCAGCTTTTCCATACCGCTCGGGTGGCTGTCGGCCAATTTCAGCAGGTCATTCGCCGCAGCGGTCGTTGGCTCGCTGTGCGCATACGCCACACTCAATTTCTTCGTTGAAGGCATCAATGAAGCAACTTTCCTCGGTATTCTCATCCAGGGAGCACTCGGCGGCGGGATCGGTGTGAGCGGGGTGATCCTCACGTATCATCTGCTCCGCTCGCCTGAGCTTCGGGAGATCTACAAGGCATCTCATCGGCGTATATTCAAAACGGATGTCGTTGCGCCGCAGGAGGATGTACTGTAAAGTACGCGGACTGTTATGAAGCCGCAGATAAGAAATTTCAGCATCATAGCCCATATTGACCATGGGAAGAGCACACTTGCTGACCGTATGCTCGAAGAGACGAAGACCGTCGAGGCGCGCCTGATGAAGGAACAGGTGCTCGATTCGATGGACCTGGAGCGCGAACGCGGTATCACCATAAAGATGCAGCCAGTACGCATGGCGCATACCTACAAAGGTGCGTCGTACGAGCTCAATCTCATTGATACGCCGGGGCATATCGACTTTTCATACGAAGTATCCCGCGCCCTCAATGCAGTTGAGGGTGTGCTTCTGCTTGTTGATAGCACACAGGGGGTACAGGCGCAGACTCTGAGTGTCCTGCAGATGGCGAAGGATCAGCATCTTACCATCATTCCCGTGCTCACCAAGGTCGATGTCCCGCACGCCCGTATTGACGAGGTCGGACACGAGCTGCAAACGCTCCTCGGATGTGAGGAGTCATCCATTCTTCGCGTATCGGGGAAGACGGGGGAGGGGGTCGCCTCATTGCTTGACGCGATCTGTGAGCGCGTACCCGCACCGGAGCTGAAGGAAGACGCCCCTTTACGCGGCCTTGTTTTCGATTTCCAGTACTCAAACCACCGGGGCATCATCGTCTATCTGCGCATTTTCGATGGGGCGGTCAAGAAGGGTGACCAGCTGAAGTTCGCAGTGAGCGGAAAGACCTTCCAGGCGCTTGAGGTCGGCATGCTCGCCCCAAGTGAGGTGCCGGTCGGATCGCTTACCTCCGGCGAGATTGGCTATGTTGTAACCGGCATCAAAGAACCGGGAGTAGCCTCGGTAGGAGATACTATTATTTTTGAAAAGAGCGCTTCAGAGCCGCTTCCCGGGTACAAAGAAGCGCGGCCGGTGGTATGGGCGTCAGTGTTTCCTGAGAGCCAGGATGACTTCACCATCCTTCGCCAGGCGCTTGACCGGCTGAAGCTTTCGGACTCATCACTGTCGTATGAAGAAGAGTCTTCGGGAGTGCTCGGTCGGGGGTTCCGATGCGGCTTTTTGGGCATGCTCCATCTTGAGATCATCACCGAGCGTCTGCGGCGGGAATTCAATGTTGAACTGATCATCACGGCGCCATCCATTTCATATGAGATAACCGACCCCGAACATGGTGTTGAGGAGATATATGCCGCGTCTCGCTTTCCGGATTTTCATGACAAGGTAACAGTGCGCGAGCCATGGATACTTGCGCAGATCATCATGCCGCCCGACTATATGGGGAACGTCATGACGCTCTTGTACGACCATGAAGCGACCGTGCTGGAGACAGAGGTGTTCGGGGATGGTCGAACACTTTTGACTGCGGAAATGCCGCTGCGTGAGCTGATGCGCGGCTTCTTTGATAAACTCAAGAACGCTTCAAGCGGCTATGCATCACTCTCGTACGAGATCGCGGAGATGCGTCCGGCATCGGTCGCCCGGCTTGATGTGTTCGTCGCCGAAGAGCTTGTACCGGCCTTCTCACGGGTTGTCGGCATCCGCAGAGCGGAGACCGAAGCGAAAGCGGTCGTTGAAAAACTCTACAATACGCTGCCGCGCCAGATGTTCGTCGTTAAGATACAGGCGAAAACGCTCGGACGCATCGTAGCGTCCCGCTCGCTGTCTGCGATGAAGAAGGATGTGACCGGGTACCTGTACGGCGGCGATATCACTCGCAAGATGAAGCTGCGCGAGAAGCAGAAGAAGGGGAAGAAACGGATGCTCGCCTACGGTAAGGTCAATATTCCTCCTGAGGTATTCATGAAAATGGTAAAAGAAGACTAAATGTCTTCTTTTACGACTTTGACTGATATTTCTGGAAGAATGAACAGAAATATCGACAAAGTGTACAGCTCCTGTAAGGAGGAAGAGCGACGGCCGCTGTAAGCGGAAGAAGACCAAAAAAGAGCCGGACGCAGGTCCGGCTCTTTTCCTAGAAGAAGCTTCCGCTTCCGCCGGAATAGGCGAAGATCATGCTGAGTATAATGAGTATGGCAATGGTTATCCAGACCCATTTAATGGTTGATTTGGTCCGTTTGTGGAAAAGAAAGCTCATGAAGCAGTACGTTATCGTTTCATTAAAGAATGATAAGATAATACCATATGGCGAGCTTTGGAAAAAAGAAGAGATTCACAGAGTATCTGTACTCCAAACCAAGCCTTTTTCTTCTGGGCATCCTCATTATTTTCCTCAGCATCGCGGTGTACGCCCGGTTTACCGTGGAGCGTGAGATGGCAGCACGGCAATACGAAACCGAACAGAAGAAAGCGGAGCTTTTGGAACGAAAAGGGGAATTGCAGGAACGCGTGGAGTATCTCTCAGGAGAGCGGGGCATTGAGGAAGAGATACGGAAGCATTTTGATGTTGCAAAAGAGGGGGAACAGGTGGTGATCATTGTCGGAGAGGAGAAAGAAGAAGCACCGCAACCACCGGTCGCACCCCCGAAACCCTGGTACCAATTTTGGTAAAAAACCAGTGCGTGCTTCCTTTTTTGAAGGATGGTATACTATAGCCCTATGGAAAAAACAGTAACAATTTACAGTACTCCTGTGTGCCATTTTTGTCAGGCAGCAAAGGAGTACTTTAAGGAGAACAATGTCTCATACACTGAATTCGATGTTGCTTCGGACCAGGCAAAACGCCAGGAGATGATCGAAATGACCGGGCAAATGGGTGTGCCAGTCATCCGTATCGACAATGATGTTGTCGTCGGGTTTGATGAAGACAAGGTCAAGGAGCTTTTGACCGTATAATCCCTCAAAAAAGACCAAAAAGAGGACATATCCCCCGTGGGAATATGTCCTCTTTTTGTGGTACAGTAACCGACACGCTTTCATAGTTCAATGGATAGAACAACTCCGTCCTAAGGAGGAAATCCTGGTTCGATTCCGGGTGAGAGCACAAAACGAGAAAAAGCTCCCTGCGGAGCTTTTTCTCGTTTTGTGAAGCGGAGACATGTTTTTTGCTCTTCCTTGAGCAAAAACGGTCGAGCTGGGGCAGCACATACTTATGAGCGTAAGCGAATTAGTGATCTGCGCCAACAAGGTTGCGAGTACTTAGGATCTGAAGAGTAAAGCACTGGATCATTCCTAGTAACTCATGGCCACACGCATCTACAAAGACCAAAATAACGTCTGCTATAATAATCCCCATGGAAAATGAAAATGCTCATGTGGAGCTTAAACAGCTGATCCTGGAAAACACTGCATTGATCAAGGAGAATAACAGACTTTTGCGCAAGATCCACCGCAATGGGCTCATGGAATTCTGGACCCGGGTCGTATGGTATATCCTGCTCATTGGATTGCCGTTCGCACTCTATTTCTATGTGCTCGAGCCGTACTTTACGGCCATGGGTTCCTCGTACGAGACGTTCAGTGCGGGTATGCAGGAGATACCCGGCTGGAAGCAATTCACTGAGACTGTTGAAGCCATCAAGGCAGGGGAACGATAGCATTTGAAAAAAGCTCAAAAATGGGTACAATAGCACGGCTATATGGAAGTATAGTCCGACGCTCAGATAGCTCAGTTGGTAGAGCATTCCCCTGAAGAGGGAAGGGTCGTCAGTTCGAGCCTGACTCTGAGCACAACGACAGAACAGAAAACACCCATTCTTAAGAATGGGTGTTTTCTGTTCTAGCAAGCAAAAGGCTTTGCTTGCGTGCCGTTGTGCTGACCGCAGCGATGCCGGAGGCGAGCGAGGTGGGGTCGAGAGTACTTGCTAGAATTGGAGCTTTGCGAACAATTATAGTTAGTAACTCGTGACCACCAATAATGAGAAAATTGCTTAGAAACTCGTGTCGAGCCTGTTTTTTGCTTAGTAACTCGTGACCGCGCCTGATTCTGAGCTGTATAATTCGGTTATGAGTGAAATTTATCTGCTCCGTCATGGTGCGTACGAAGAAGGAGAATCGACTTTAAATAGTAGAGGGATTAAACAGATAAAAACTGTTATTGAATATCTCAGAGAAGCAGTTTCTAAACTTGAAATTTTTTCTTCATCCGGACCACGAGCGATTCAGACGGCTCACCTTATTGCCGATGAGTTCCAGATATCAGTACAAGTAGTATCTTGGCTAAACAAAACTGTTGATTTCCAAAAATTAGATTTAGAGTCAAAAGTATCTGAGAGTACTAATTTAAATCAAGTGTTACTTGTAACTAGTGGGGAATTTATTCATAACTACATCGAAAATTTTTTCGCATTGAATCAAGTCCAAAATCCTCTGAAACCACTTGTTAAAGGTGAAGTGATACTCTGTAAATTAAGTAAACAGGATTTTTTTGTCAGATATTTTTAATTTTAAAAACCACCTTTCGGTGGTCCTTGTTACTTCAACGGTGCGTGTGGCTTCACTTTGAGCCGTGTGCTGCGTCCTTTATCAACTTTTGGCAACCGTATTTCGAGGAGCCCATGTTTTTCCTGCGCCTCCGCCTCATCAATGACAACTTCTTCAGGAAGAAGAAGTGTACGGGAGAATGAGCCCCAGAACAGCTCTCGATGATAATAGTCATCATTTGATGCCTCTTTGTATTCTTCGCGTGAGCCTTTGATGGTCACCATGTCGCGCGTGATCGCAATATCAAGGTCGTCAGGGGAAACGCCGGCCACAAGTGCGCGGATAACAATAGCATCACCCGTCTGGTACATATCAACTGGGAGCTCACCATCCTGATTCTCATCATCGTCCGGACCCTCCTGTCCGTGCCACTCGGATTCGTCCTCGTACTGGGAGGCGGACTCTTCCTCACCGAACTCATGCTCATCATCAAGGACGTCATCGTATGCGTCGGCTTTGACTGAACCGGTGAGCCGTTCTAGAAATGATGGTTTTTTCATGTTATTTAATGATGTGCTGCGCATTATGCCGCGCTTCAAGGATCTTCACCTTCTCAAAGATGAGGAAGAGGACGATGATGCCCATCCATACGAAGAGAAACACGCCTAAAATGGTTTCTCCGCTTGCATCCATTATAAAAAAGTTAAATAGTGCATGCAATACAATGCCGATGAACAACCCCAATGAACCGAGCGCGAGTTTCGCAGCGCTGCTTTTGAAGAACGCCAGTGCCAGAAATGCGCCCACCGTGCCTGAGGCGAGTACATGGAGAAGCGTTGCGCCGACAAACCGGAAAAAGCCGGTGAGAGCTGAACCGGTAAAGTCGCCTGTGGTGAGCGGATTGAAAATGAACAGGGCGTTCTCCAGGGCAGCAAATCCAAGCGCTATGGTAATCATATAGATGATGACATCAACTGGCTCGTCCACCGCTTTGTTCCAAAGGATCATGAGCAATGCCGCCGCGTATTTCAGTACCTCCTCGATAATGACCCATATGAAAATAAGGTTTTCTCCATAATATGAATCGAGTGCCAGTTTTTGGAGCGGGAGTGCCAGCGGTACCACCATCATGCCGCCGATGAATGCAAGGGCGATCAAAAGATACGGCTCAGGGCGTTCCTTGTCTTCGCGGAGCCAGAACCAGAGCCAGAAAAGGGCGGGCACCAAGCCGCCGAGGAATGCTATCGCAAAATTCGTCGATTCCATCGCCTCATTGTATCAGCAAAGCACCGCAGACTCTCGTCTGCGGTGCTTTGCTGTGCATTAGCCTTTGGGCCACGGCGCGACCATGAGCAGTTCAGAATCCTTCATGTGGGAAGGCAATTCTTTCCAGATAGCCTCGGTCACATACGGCATGAACGGATGCAGTAATTTCAGAGACGTCGTGAGGCAGATGCTCAGTGTCTGCTGTCGGCTTGCTTTGGCCGCTGCATCGTTCCCGTTGAGAATCTCTTTCGACTCCTCCAGAACCTTGTCTGCGAGCTCGTGCCAGACATAATGATATGTCTTTTCTCCTGCGAGGTAGAGATTGAATTTTTCAATATCATCTGAGATATCGTTCACCGTACCAGCAAGCGCACTGAGTATCTCCTGATCGCGGGCGGAAGCCGAGGTTTCTTTAGACGGATCAACGTCTGCTGTATTGGTAAGGATGAACCGGCTGATATTCCAGATCTTGTTCGCAAAGTTTTTATAGCCTTTGACCTTGTTCTCCGAGAGCGGCACATCATTTCCCGGAGCAGCGCCGATCACGAGGGAAAGCCGGGTAGCATCAGCGCCATATTTTTCGATCATGGTAAGCGGATCAATAGTGTTGCCGAGCGATTTGCTCATCTTGCGATTTTTCTCATCACGGACGAGTCCATGTAGGTACACGTTCTTAAACGGCACTTGCCCGAGGTGATAGGTGCTCATAAGTATCATACGCGCCACCCAGAAGAAGAGGATATCGTACCCGGTTTCGAGTACGGTTGTCGGGTGGTAGGTCTTTAGGTCGTCTGTCTGTTCCGGCCAGCCGAGCGTTGAAAAGGTCCAGAGTCCCGAGGAGAACCAGGTGTCGAGCGTATCAGCGTCCTGTACCCAGCCTTCGCCTGCAGGCACTTCAACGCCGCAATAGAGCTCCTCGCCTCTGTACCATACGGGAATACGGTGTCCAAACCAGATCTGGCGGGAGATGCACCAGTCATTGAGGTTAGTGATCCAATTGAAATACACGCGCTTGAAGCGTTCAGGGAATATATCGGTGCCGCCATTCTCAACAGCTGCGGTCATGAGCTCTTTGAGCGTCACCTCAGCTCCGGAAGGGACACCGGGGATTTCTGAGTGCTTCAGGATAAATTTCTTATTGACATTGATCCACCACTGGAGCTTCGGGAGCGGCTCAATGATGCCGCCGGTCCGTTCCGCGGTCGCAACGTTCTGTGTGATGGTCTCTTCCTTCTCGAGCAGATTTTCTTCGCGCAGATAGGCGACAACCGCTTCGCGCGCATCGTTCACTTTCAGTCCAAAGAGGCGTCCCTCGACGGTCATCTTTGCATATTCGTTGATCACCTGCGGGCGTTGCGCAATTGAGTGCCGGTCTGCCATATCCCAGTCGATCTTGCTGTGTGCTGGGGTCACTCCCAGAGCGCCCGTTCCGAATTCTGGATCAACTTCTTTATCCGCGATGACCGTGACTGTGATCGGCACGTCGCAGAAGGTAAGTGAGAAGGTCTGTCCGATATATTGCTGGTATCGTTCGTCATCGGGGTGAACTGCTACAGCGGTGTCGCCAACCTTTGTCTCGGGGCGTGAGGTTGAAATGGCTATAGGGAAGTCTGCACTGTATGTAAACGTGTAGAGTTTCGACTGGCGTTCCTCGTAGACGATCTCGTCGTCTGAAATGGTCGTCTGTCCCTTCGGGTCCCAGTTGACGATACGGTTACCGCGATAGATGAGGCCATCGTTGTACATGCTCACAAAAGCAGTCATAACTGCCTTGTAACGGGTATCATCGAGTGTGTAGGCATAACGCGACCAGTCCAATGATGAACCCATGCGGCGAGTTTGATTAAGGATCGTGTCCTTGCTCTGTTCGGCGAATTCGCTTACTCGGCGCAAAAGTTCCTCGCGGCCGAGATCGTGCCGGCTTTTGCCTTCGCTTTTGAGTATCTCTTTTTCCACCTTTGATTGCGTTGCGATTGCAGCCGAGTCAGTACCCGGGATCCAAAGCGTTTTTTTGCCATTCATACGGTTGTAGCGAACGAGGAGATCTTCAATAGCCAGCATCGCCGCATGACCCATATGGAGCGTTCCCGTCACATTCGGCGGCGGAAGAACGATGGTGAATGGTTCGGCATCACGCTGTGCAATACCTTTTTCAATGCAGACATCGGGATTAAAGAACCCGCTTTCCTCCCAGCGTTTGTAGAGAGCATCTTCATGCTCTGCAGGATCAAAGGGCTTTAAAAATACCTCGGGAATAGTGCTTTTTTCATCGCTCATGATAAAAGCGATAGTAGCACGAAAAAATCCCTTATTGAAGGGCTTTTAAAGCGACTTGTTGCCGTCTGCTTTGATGAGGGCTATTGCTCCAGCAGTGCTTGCATGTTCCTTGTGGGCGTGTCCGGCAAGCGCGATCATAATGCTGTTGTCGGTTGAGAGCTTCGGCTGCGGAATATAGACCTCGACATCCGGATGTGAGGTGAGCAATTCGCTTTGGAAGGTGCGGCGGATGTATTCATTGGCACTGACTCCGCCGCCGATGATGAGCGTTGCAGCTCCGTATTGGGTGAGCGCATCTCTGGTCTTTTTCAAAAGCACCTCAGCGACAGTATCCTCGAAATCGCGGCAGAGCGCTTTTACTTCGTCTTCAGTCAGTTCCTTTCCTTCAATCGCATACCGCACGGATGTTTTGAGTCCCGAAAAAGAAAAGTTGAGGTCGTGTGAATTGAGCATCGGCCGTGGGAGGTCATGCTTGTACGGTGGCAGGTTCCGTTCGCGGGCCTCTTTTGCTTTTTTGCTTATTTCTGGTCCGCCGGGATAGGGAAGCCCCAGCATACGAGCAACCTTGTCAAATGCTTCGCCGACCGCATCGTCTTTGGTCTGTCCGACTTTTTCATACGCCACCCAATCTTTGAGCAGAACCAGTTCCGTGTGTCCACCTGAAATAAGGAGCGCGAGCGCGGGAAATGAAACGGGTGCAAGCGCATTGTCCTCGACAACGTCGAAAAGAGAAGCCAGGATATGGCCTTCCATGTGATTGATGGGCACCACCGGTGCCTTCAGGATCGCGCCGAGCGCTTTGGCGAAGTTGATTCCAACCCATAAGGCCGGTTCAAGCCCTGGTCCTGAAGTGACTGCAATAAGGTCGATCCTCGGTATCTCGTATGTCTCAAAAAACTCTATAAGCTCCACGGCCAGCCCTTCTTCACGTTCAAGAGTCTTTTCGAGTTTTTCTCTGAGCGGCGCATCAAGCGATTGCTCGGTCGCTGATAAAAGTTCCGCCTCTTGCAGTGCCTGCTTCAACATGGGTACGACAGTTTTGATGTGCTCGCGCTTAGCGAGCGCAGGGAACACACCCCCGTATTCCTTATGGGTTTCAATTTGTGAATAGAGCGCATTGCCGATGATTTCGTAGGTGGCGTCAGGAAATTCACCCGTTGCCTCAACAACGCTCACTGCTGTCTCATCGCAGGATGTCTCTATGCTCAAAATACGCATAAAAAGCACTCTACCTTATTTTAGAGAAAAGTGAATGGAAGATCGCTAAACGACTCTACACGTATACTTGAAGCGTTCTTATGTCCGCCGCCGCCGTACTTTTCGGCCATTGCTCGTACATCAACATCCCCGTTGCTCCGCAGCGAGCAGTGCACCTGCCCGTCGTAGCGGTAGTATACGATGGCCATTTCGATACCGCCCTCCGTGCCGTTAAGGTTTGACAGTTCGTGTGCGACTATCGAACGGTATATGCGCGCGCAGTTCACTGCATATATCTCATGCCCTTCAAACAGCACCTTCTCGCGGAATCCGAGAAGTTTCTGCACGAGCTTGTCCTCAAACCCGGCAATGGCAGCTCCGTGCGATATGAACTTATTAAAAAGCTCCCGGTCCTCGAGATTTTTATTAAGCTGATCCCACGTTTCAAAATCCTGGGTATATTCTCCGAGTGCCGCGCCGAACTCCCGGTTGAATTCCATCCTGAATCTCCAGAGGTCGTGGTCCTCGATGTACAGCAACAGCTTCGGCACTTCGGTTTCCGGATGGAAATACTGCCATGCAAGCACCGCCCCGGAATGGTTCATGTCAAAGACATTGCCCTCAAACGAGGTCACCGCTTCTCTTGCAGTTTCGTGATGATCAATGACGACAACGGACTTGTTGTGATGCCGGAGTAGCTCGAGATCAGGCTTCTTGTAGCTGTAATCGACGATGTATATTTCTTTGCCCTGGAGTCCTTCGGGAACCGGATCCTGGGTCTTGCGGGGGATATAGCTCGCGGCATCGCCAAATTTCTTCCAGGCTGCGTAGGCTGCGCCAAATCCGTCGCGGCACTGGTCATGGTAGATGACCACGATCTTCTTTAAATTTTGCATGGAAAGAAGTATAGCATTTCAGGGCTTGATTCACGGCGATTATGAAGTAGTCACAAGTTACTAATTATTTAAGTCCAAGTATTCCTTAAATAATAAGTACTCGCGACCCCGCCTCGCTCATACATATCGCTGCAACTCGCACCTATTTTCAATCGCGAAGCGATTGACCTGCCACGCGCAGCGCGCGTGGTGATACTAACTTTCTGCGTACGCATTGGAGATTGATTGCGCCTCGGGTGCGTGCTCCGCTAACGCTCCGCACGCCGCAAACCCAAAAATCCCTTACCTTCAAAAAGCGGATGGGGGGTGCAGGGGGGAGCCGCCAAAAAGTTGAAAGGGATTTTTGGGTTTGCGGCGCACGAGGTGAGCGGAGGCGTCTCATCAGAGCGCCGGAGCGAGTTGAATAAACACACCAAAACACAACGTAACGGTCTTTGACCGATTTCAGCATGGGCAGCCCGCAGGGCTGCCCATGCTGATGTGACTGAACTAGAGCCATTTTCTTCTGCGTCGCCTGCGGCGACGACCAAAACCGTGTTGAAAAAACGAGGCAAACACAATGGGCGGCACTTTGTGCCGCCCATGCGTCCGTCGGTCAAAAACCGATGAGTTCTATATTGGTGCGCGATACAGGACTTGAACCTGTGACCCCCACAATGTCAATGTGATGCTCTACCAGCTGAGCTAACCGCGCGCGTGCGTGGGCCACTATACCAGATTGGAGCAGTTGAGGAAAGATATATCGTCTTGCCAATTCTGATATGATGAGTGGCATGAAAAATCCGTTCGAGGCACGTATCCGGTCGAAACTAGAGGAAAAACAGAACGAGGATGTCATTGATGTGCTTATCAGTGAATTCCCAGAGCCACTACGGGCCCGTCTCGAGACGGAGATTGAAGGTCTTGATGCGCAGGGCGCTGAGGATCTCCTTATGAACAAGCTCATCGCCCGGCGCGAAGCGCTGGTTGAATGGCGTCTGGAGGATCTCTCTAAGATGGTCGAGGTCACACACGATGTCCCGCTTGGAGTGCTCACAAGCATCGAGCGTTCAACTGAAGAGGGCGCTGAGAATCTGCTCGGCGAAGGCATGAATGGACGGGTGTATGAAAGTGTCAGGAAGGATTTTGCCTGCTATAAGGTGCTCTTCCTCGAACGGGCGCGGCAGCTGCAGCTCAATATAATCCGCGAAGCGACACTGCAACATAATATCAATGAAGTGCTCAAGTCCGAGTCTGATATCGCACATGCACCGGAGGTTCTTGGTTTTGTTGAGCATCCTGAGGTCATGGCGATCATGATGAACAAGGTCAAAGGGGCTTCTATGCTCCAGATATTCGAGGGCAAAGCTGAACTGCCCGCGAGTTTCGACATTGACCTCTTTTTCGATAAGCTCGAGCGCGCGGTGCTGCTCATGAACGAGCGGGGGTATTATCACCGTGACTTGACAAATAATTCAGGAAATGTCATGGTTGATGAGGAGGGAAATCCATGGATCGTTGATTTCGGGTCGGCTATAAAGGCCCTGCATCCTACCGACGATCCGCAGGTCTTCCAATTGACTCCTGGGGGAAGATACATGCTAGCGTCAGACCTTTCCGGAGTCCAAGGACTCAAAAGAAAGGTCGCAGAGTATTTACGAACTAAGGAGTAACAGTACTATGGATGGAATGAACGAACGAATGGGATTGTTTCCCGCGTTGCTTGATCCGGCACGGAAGGCAGCCGCACGGCTGCTTGCCGAAAACCTGACCATGGCTCCCATAGAGGACAAGGCCGACTTCATGGTTGCGCCTGAAGGAGAGATCGATGAGAATCTCATATACTTCCGGTTCGAATACGAAGGGATGCGGTTCGTCATCTTCGAAAAGCCGGTTGTATAACTTAAGGATGATCTGTGGCGGGGTCATCCTTTTTTATATGTGTTGAAATTCTATATTGGAGGAGTACAGTGTTTCGATGATCCTGTATCCCACTGAAACACTCTATGCGCTTGGGGTGAACGCTCTTGATGCTGGTGAACTTTCACGGCTGTTTCAGCTTAAAGACCGCAACAGAAGCAAGGCGGCATCATGGCTCGTGCGGTCGCTTGACGATATTGCACGCTATGCTGATGTGCCGCCGCTTGCAGAAAAGATCGCTGAGCGGTTTCTTCCGGGGTCGCTCACGCTTGTCCTGAAAGCCCATATGAACATCTCAGATGAGTGTGTTGCGAAAGACCGTACGGTGGGTTTCAGGATATCGAGTGACCCGTTTGCCCGAAATCTGATCGCAGACTATATGGCAGCGCACCATGCTCCGCTTACCTGTACGAGCGCCAATATAAGCGGTGCGCCGACGCTGCCGACGGTAGGTGAGATACTGCAGCAATTTGGCGAACATGCGCACATGATCGAAAAAGTGATCGATGACGGTCCGCGGAAAGGTCTTGCCTCCACCATTGTCCGCATTATTGGTGACGATGTCTCGATCCTGCGCGAGGGTGCGCTTTCCGAACAGGATATACGCGAAGCACTGCGTGAGTAAGAAAGGAGTCTTCAACACGTCTACGGTTATCTGGTGTATTGTACGAGCTATGGAACGACCGCAAGAACTCATATCCTCCGATATGTACCGGAAGGAACATATACCGAATACTCCAGTTCGGTTTGCTTTTTTTTCTGTTAAGCAAAACGGTCTTTTAGGTATTCTCGCGATTTTGTGCGTGACCTTGGCACAGTTGTGCGGAGTGCTTTTGCCGTTTGTACTCAAAAAGATCATCGATGCCGCGAATGCTCCTGCCGCGGGCGGAACAGAGGGAGTGTTCTTTTGGGTGATCATGTTTCCGGTGCTCACCTTCGCGATGTTCATTCTCTACCGGCTGAGCGGTTTTATCGGCATGCAATGGCTCACCCGTACTGAAGCGTTCAGCTATAAAATACTCTTCGGACACCTTTCTCAGCATAGTCATACATACTTCAGCAACCGTTTTGCAGGTTCGGTAAGCAATAAGCTGGCTCATGCAGCAGAAGGCACATTCCGTCTTATCGAAGGTTTTTTGTGGGGCCATTACGGAGCATTCCTGAGTTTGATTGCTTCGGGTGTGCTGATCTTCATGACAAACTTTTGGGTGGGCGTTATTTATGTGGCTCTCATAGCGGTGCTGATCCCAGCGAATCTCTGGCTGGCAAGATACCGTCGTCCGTTTGTTGTTGAGTATGCCGCCCAAAAAACCGCACTGCGCGGCAGAGCAGTTGATGTCATCACCAACATAGGTGCGATGCGTCAATTTTCACGCAGACTGTTTGAATTCGGAACACTCAGCGATTCTATAGAGAAGATGCGTCTTGCTGATCTCAAACAATGGAGGCTGAGCGAATTGGCACTGTTGTTCAACAATATCATCATCGGCGGGTCCATCACGCTGATGCTTGTTGTGATGTATCAGCGCTGGGACGAAGGGCTCGTGACTTCCGGAGATTTCATCCTCGTGCTCACCCTTTTGATGAGTCTTTCGGGTACGCTCGTATTTATAGGAAATGCCATGACTCATTTCATCCGTTTGTACGGGGAGGTCGAAGAAGGACTTGATGAAATACTCATCACTCATGAGGTGGTCGACAAAGAGGACGCCCAAAAACTTGCAGTGACCAATGGAGTCATCTCCTGGAAGGACGTGAAGTTCGAATACGGTGGAAAAGCGGTGTTTGAACATTTCAATCTGGAAGTGGACGCCGGACAGCGTCTCGGACTGGTGGGACACAGCGGTGCAGGGAAGACGACGTTTGTATCGCTGCTGTTGCGCCAGCACGATGTACAGGGGGGTTCAATCGCAATTGACGGACAGAATATTGCCGAAGTGACCCAGGATTCGCTGCGCGAACATATTTCTGTTGTCCCGCAAGAGCCAATGTTGTTCCACCGTTCGATCCGGGAAAATATTGTCTATGGGAACATTGATGCGACTCAGGAACAAATAGAAATTGCCGCACAAAATGCCCAGGCTCATGAATTCATCATGTCACTTCAGGACGGGTATGACACTATGGTGGGCGAACGGGGCATCAAGCTCTCCGGAGGACAGAAGCAGCGCATAGCGATTGCGCGCGCCATGCTCAAGAATGCGCCGATTCTGGTCCTCGACGAGGCAACCTCCGCACTCGACAGTGAGAGCGAAGTGGAGATTCAGAAGGCACTCCATGCGCTCATGGAAGGAAAGACGGTGATTGCAATAGCGCATCGTCTGTCCACGCTCCGGGAAATGGACAGGATCATTGTGCTCCAGGAGGGCAAGATTATCGAGGATGGCGACCATGCTGCGCTCGCTCGTGCAGACGGCACGTACGCACGCTTGTGGAAGCATCAGGCAGGAGGTTTTTTGCAGGAGTAAGCATATAGATTGAGTTTGTAACTCCTGTAGTACTTCCGTAGTATCATAGGAGAATACTCAAGAAATATGTGCGGCATCTTCGGATATGTGGGACAACGGACGGCGGAGCCTCTTCTGGTGGAGGGATTGCGGACGCTTGAATACCGCGGCTACGACTCCGCGGGTATCTTTGTCCCCGGGTACGGGGCGGTGAAGGCGGTCGGGCCCATAGACAATCTCGTTGCAGCGATCACACAGACCATCGGCGGCACCTCAGGCATTGCGCATACGCGCTGGGCCACGCATGGGGAGCCGACACAAAAGAATGCGCACCCGCATCGGGACGCAAGCGGACAGATCTGGATGGTGCACAACGGCATTATTGAAAATTACCGGACATTGAAAGAAGGGTTGCGCGCACGGGGGATCTCGTTTGAGTCGGATACTGATACTGAGGTGCTCGTGAAGCTCATCGGAACGCTCTACTCAGGCGATCTTAAGGCAGCCGTGCTCTCGGCACTTCGCATGGTCAGCGGCACATATGGCCTTGCGGTCATGAGCGAACGCGAACCCGGCGTGATCGTCGTCGGACGCATGGGCAGTCCGATCGTACTCGGCATCGGCACCGAGGGTCATTTTGTCTCTTCCGATCCTTCGGCGCTTCTTGCGCATACCAAGGACGTTGTGTACCTCGATGACGGAGAAATTGCGGTCATCACCAAAGATGCGTACAGCATCAGCTCACTGGAGGGACAGCTGCGGCAGAAAGCTCCTGAAAAAGTGGCGTGGGATCTGGAATTGGCCCAAAAGCAGGGATATGAGCACTTTATGCAGAAGGAGATATTTGAAGCGCCTGAGGTCATCGAGAATACCATCCGGGGGAGGCTCCTCTTAGACAAGGGCCGGGCAAAGCTCGGAGGCCTCGAAAGCGTGCTCGATGCGCTTGCTTCGCTCAACCGCCTGCAGATAGTGGGCTGCGGTTCTGCGTATTACGCCGGGCATGTCGGACGATATCTGCTTGAGGAATACGCTGGACTGCCCACAGAGGTCGAGCTTGCGAGCGAATACCGCTATAAACGTAATCTGCCCGACAAGAAGAGCGCGGTCCTTGCCGTGTCACAGTCCGGCGAGACAGCCGACACGCTCGCTTCGGTCAGATCGGCGCAAAAGCAGGGACTCCTAACGCTCGGCATCATCAACGCCGTTGGATCGACTATTGCCCGGGAAACCGATGCTGGTGTGTACAATCATGCCGGGCCCGAGGTTGCGGTCGCCTCGACAAAAGCATTCATCTCGCAGTTGACGGTTTTCATCCTTTTGACGCTCCTTATCGGACGCGAACGGGGCATGTCACAGCAGGACGGAATGGACATTGCCCAAGCGCTTGCATCGCTGCCTGATGTGCTGCGGGGGGTGCTTGCGCATGCAGACGAGATCAGAAGCATGGCGGTAAAGTATGCAGCTTCCAAAGATATGATATTTATCGGGAGGAAGTTTCATACACCGATCGCGTATGAGGGATCGCTCAAACTCAAGGAAGTGGCGTATATCCATGCTGAGGCATACGCGGGCGGGGAGCTCAAGCATGGGCCGATCGCTATGCTTGATGCCGATTTTCCGGTTGTCGCGCTTGCTCCCCAAGATGACGTCTATGAAAAGATGATCTCGAACATTGAGGAGGTCAGAGCGCGCAAAGCGCCAGTCTTAGCATTTGGCACAGTAGGCGATTCCCATCTGTCGTCTTTGGCATCAGATACTATTTTCATGCCCAAGGTGCACCCGATCATCCAGCCGATTATTTCAACCGTGCTGCTCCATCTTTTTGCATACTATGTCGGGACTGCTCGGGAGCTCAATGTCGATCGTCCGCGCAATCTCGCGAAATCCGTCACGGTTGAGTAGCACCGCCTGGCGGTATAGTCAGTTGACCCTATCGGTGAATACGAACGTCCGGTTGGCGCTGAAGTTCCAGAAAACGACGATAACGAGGGTCAGCATTTTTGCATAGATGTAGTAGAGCCCGAAGTAATCTATGAAGAGCCGCAAAAACACGAGCGTGAGGATGAGGCCGACGAGCGCCACCAAAAGAAAGAACAGATACTGTTGCTTTATTTTGCGCGATGTGTCTTTGAAGGTGAAGCATTTGTTGAGTATGTAGCCGTTGAGCGAAGCAACGATAAGCGATACGGCAGCAGCCGGGTAGACGGGGAACTGGAAGAATTCCACGAGCACATAGAGGATACCCACATCAATTGAAGAGCTGATAGCGCCGACAATACAAAAAGCGACAAACGAACTCAGCAACAATCTGGACATCCATGTAGTATATACTAGGGTATGCGCTTCGTGCATGTCCCTACAGACAATGACTGAACAAACCCCGAAAACTAAAAAAGCGGTGATCATCGGAGCCGGACCCGCGGGACTCACTGCCGCACTGGAGCTGCTCCGTCATACGGATATCGTACCTATCGTTCTCGAAAAAAGTGATTCGCTCGGCGGCATCTCCCGCACCGTGCAGTTTGGGGAGAATCGGATGGACATCGGCGGCCACCGTTTCTTCTCAAAGTCAGACAAAGTGGTGTCCTGGTGGCTTGATGTGCTGCCGCTCCAGAAGGGAAGCGACCAGAACAGTGCGCTTTCGTATCAGAACAGGACGCATGTACTTGCAGACGCTCCGACAGCAGCAGACGGGAATACCGACGATGTCATGCTTGTGCGCCGGAGAAAGTCGCGTATCTTCTACGATGGCAAGTTCTATGATTATCCGGTTGTGCTTTCGTGGGCAACACTGCGGAATCTCGGCTTCATTAAAATGGTGAAGATAGCATACAGCTATGCCAAGAGCCTTCTTTTCCCCATACGGGAGGAAAAGACACTCGAGGATTTTTTTATCAACCGCTTCGGATACGAACTCTATCTGACCTTCTTCAAGACCTATACTGAGAAAGTGTGGGGATTGCCGTGCACCCAGCTCGGCGTTGACTGGGGCAGGCAGCGGGTCAAAAGCCTTTCGGTCGGGAAAGCTGTCCTTAACAGCTTCCTCCGCCTGTTTCGGAAAGCGAACATTAGTCAAAAGAACGTTGAGACATCACTCATTGAGTATTTCTTATACCCGAAATATGGCCCCGGGCATCTCTGGGAGGTGGTGGCCGGTACCGTGAAGGAAAAGGGCGGCACGCTCATCACCAACGCCGAGGTGGTGAAGGTCGAAAATAGCGATGCACGCGTCAGTTCCGTTACCTACCGTACTACCGCAACGGGAGAGGAGCACACGCTTGAGGCTGATTATTTCTTCTCCACCATGCCGATCCCTGAACTGTTCGCAGCGTTCACGCACACGCCGAGCCAGGAGGCGTACGACGTCGCGCGCCGTCTGGCCTTCCGTGATTTCGTCACCGTCGGCGTACTGCTCGAGGATGTCCGTCTGCGCGAGCTTACGGACAACTGGATCTATATCCATGACCCGGAAGTGCAGGTGGGGCGCATCCAGCTGTTCCGCAACTGGAGTCCGTACATGGTACAGACCCAAGACGCGCACGTGCTCGGCATGGAATATTTCTGCAATGAGACTGATCCGCTGTGGCACATGTCCGATGAAGCCATTGCCGCATTAGCCTCGCGTGAGCTTGCGCATATAGGCCTTGCGACAGAAAAGCCCCTTGCATACCACGTGGAAAAGGTACCCAAGGCGTACCCGGTCTATGCGGGAGCGTACTCACATTTCGATAGTGTGAAAAAATATCTCAACGGCATCGCCAATCTGTATCCCATTGGCCGCAACGGCATGCACCGATACAATAACCAGGACCATTCCATGCTCACTGCCATGGCCTCAGTGGAGGCCATCTTGGGAACCTATCCCAAGGAAAAGGTCTGGGATATAAACACGGAAGAGGATTATCATGAAGAGAAATAATGCGATCGTTCTGGGCATATGCATTGTCGTGACGCTGTTTTCGCTGAGCTTCAGATGGGAATCCATCGTAACGCCGCGCGCATTCGACTACGAGTGGCATACTTCAACGGTGCTCCGGCATCTGGAGATATGGTATGAGGACGGCGGGTTCACGCATCATTTTGTGCCGGCAGTGACTTATTCCGGAGCAGCGAACAAGCACATCAACAATCATTCCTCAATCGAAGTCGGGCGTATGGGCTACAGCGACGGAGCGGGAAATTACTACTATGTGTCGTACCCTCCTTTTGCGTACCTGGCTCCGTATGCACTGTTTGCCGCAACCGGGATTGAACCCAATATCGTCGGGCTGCGTCTCTTCAATATCCTCGTGCAGATAGCAACTGCAGGTCTGCTTCTGTTCCTGCTCTACAGGATGACCAAAAATCCTTACGTCGGACTTATCGGTTACTGTCTCTACCTCTTCACCGGCATATCGCTGTATATGCACACAGTGAACTATATGTCAGACATGTTCGTGCAGGTCCTGTTCGTGCTTGCGGGCCTCCTGTTCTATGAGATTGTGACTGCCAAAGGACAGGAGCAAACAGGGAAGTATATCGCTCTGGGTGCTACGCTGGCGCTGGCCGTGTACAGTGAATGGATCGGTCTCTTCATGTGCGCGGCGGTCTTCTTCTTTGCGGTCGCACGCACGCGTGAACGATACGCTCGTCCCTTTTTGTTGATGAGCATGAGTATACCTGTGGTCGTGCTCGCAGTCACTGTGCTCCAGTACGCGTCGGTTGCAGATCTCGGCTCCTTCTTTTCAGTGATGACCGACCGGTATCTGCACGGGTATGTGCCTGCAGACACTGCGGAAGGAAGCGTCCCCCACCTGCTTGCAGCTTTGGGAAAGAATTATCTGAAATGGTTCAGTCCGCTTCTGACGTCACTCTTTCTTTTTGTGGGCTTGTTGTGGATCGGCGGCAGAAAAGCAGACAGGGAGTCTGTGATGTCGCTGCGGTTTGCCGTGCCGGTATTGTATTTCTTTACGCTGCCGGTACTCCTCCATCACGTAGTATTCCTCGATTGGTCTGCGTTTGAGATACATTTTTACTCAGTCTTGAAGACCGTCCCGCTGTTCTGCGTGCTCATCCCGCTTCTTCTGTATAAACTCTGGCTTTTAGAAACCCCGCGGCAACTGCTTATCCGTGTCATTGCAGCCTGTCTGTTCTTCGTGGTCATTGCCGGGTCGCTTACTATCTATGCTATGGATCTCCGCTCGCGCTTCACTGCCGATCGGTTCGAGTACTGCAATATGGGCGAAGCGATACGCGACCGGACAGCGCCGGACGAGGTTGCATTTCTGGCCCCCGTCGATCCTGAACGGTTCAATGACATCATCTCTTCGGTTGTGATCCTCTGCGCGCACCGCAACGTTGCCCTCTATGAGGACAGAGAGCAGGCGAGCGAACTCATGCGCAAGAATGGCACGACCAAAGGCGTACTCTTCATGATCGATCACCGCAAGAACGTGATCGAATTCGTCAAATCAGAGAAAATAACCGCTGTGCAATAGCGCGGCAAACGCTAGCATTTTCCAGTTTTTTTGGTACTATATGGCGCACGTTTGAAGTCCTTCAAACATTGGTCCCATCGTCTAACGGCTAGGACGCCAGGTTTTCATCCTGGAAATCGGAGTTCGATTCTCCGTGGGATCACAAAACGAGACTTCGTCTCGACTAAGCTCGCGTGGCTTCGCCACGCGAGCAGAAGGAAGCGCAAAACGAGCTTTGCTCTGCAAGACAAAGTCAAAGGGTGACGGAACGGAAAAGCACGCGGTTTTGTCACGAACCGTGGGGTTCGTTCCGATTTTTTGGACGAACGACTTGATTCCGGAGAAATCAGAGGAAGAGGACAAAAAATCGGCTTGTTTCGTGTCTAAAATCCACTCACGCAGGGGTTCGACCCAATACTTTCCCTGTTGTCGGAAAGCTTTCTTTTTCTCTTTCAAAGACAGTGTTGCGCGCATATTCTCATCTTTCTTTTTAAGGTACAGCTCTTTTGGTATGTCTCCATCAAGATAAGACTCAACCAACTTATCTAAGCGCGCTTCACTGGCTTTGATCTCCTCTGAAATCTTTTCGACAACACTGTGTGAGGCGAAATCCTCTTCCTGTTGGAGAACTTCAATTTTCTCCAACATATAATCTGTATACGCCTCACACAGCGAAATGGTTTGAAGCCGTTCCTTGATTTGTTCGGCTAACGATTCTTCACGAACATAACCCTGTGAGCATGAACCTTTCTTTTTAGTGCAACGATAGTATCGGTATCTACCACCACACTTTCCCGTCGCCCACTGAGCGGTAAACATCGAGCCGCACTCGGCGCAACGAAAAAGATTGGTGAATGGAAAATCATGTTTCAATTTTCTCTTTCTTGGGCGAGAGTTAGCCGACACAATCTTCTGTACGGCTTCAAACAATTTCGGGGAAAGGATTGGCGCAAAGCTTCCGTTAAACCATTCGCCATTGTGCTTTGTGAAGCCAATATAGGCACGATTGGTCAGAATCCGTTTAACGGAAGCTTTGCCAAGTGGCGTACCTTGCTTGGTAGTGAGTCCAAGATCAAACAAAAAATGTGAAAGCGAGTCGAGTCCGTGTGTACCCTTTGCATACTCTTCATAAGCGCGCACGATAATCTGGCTATGAACAGGATGTGGTTCAATCACTTTCTTCGCTCTATTGTTCACATAGCCAAAAGGAGCGCGCGTCAGCCACTCACCACGCCTTAACTTAGCTCGCATGCCTCGCTTCACATTTTGGGTCAGATTGTCTGAGTAGTATTTAGACTGACCAAACGCCACTTGAAGCATAAAGAGCCCCTGTGGGGTAGGTTCAAACCAAAATGTCGGAAAGCGCAAAGACACAATTTTCTCGGTATCTACTGCGTACACTATGCGACCACCATCTATACTATTCCTTGCCAATCTATCAGGGTGCCACGCCAAAATACCCACCCCATCGAAAGCACTCACTTTCTCCATCATCTCATTAAACACTGGACGTCCTGGTGTCTTTGCGCTTTTTGACTCTTGAAACTCCGCTAGGATTTCAAGATTTTCTTTACGCGCAAATTCCCTCATTTCAAAAAGTTGAGATTCGATAGACATGACTTGCTTGTCGTCATCTTCGGTACTTTTACGAGCGTATAGAAAATATTTTGGTTTGAACATACTTTGTATATTTTAGGCACGAAACAAGGACAAAACCGCGTGCTTTTCCGTTCCGTCACCCTTTGACTTTGTCTTGCAGAGCAAAGCTCGTTTTGCGCTTCCTTCTGCTCGCGTGGCGAAGCCACGCGAGCTTAGTCGAGACGAAGTCTCGTTTTGTGAAGAAATACTAACCCGCGCTCGAACTTACTTTTCACAATGATCGTGCCGCGC
>CAZKFF010000007.1:0-73510 GCA_964552045.1 uncultured Candidatus Saccharibacteria bacterium
AGCGCATTCAAAGCTTCGCTTTGAAATAGGTTCGAGCCCGATCATAAAGATGCCCTGAAGATGAAAAAGACTATTCTTTCTAGAATAGTCTTTTTCTATGGGGGGGCGGATATCGGGCGCAGCTATTCTCTAGAAAAGCGTTGCGCGAATCGAAAAGCTTTTGAGCTAGATTGTGAGTGAAGCGAAATAATATAGCCAAAAGGTATACTGTTCGTGTAACGAAAGATCATCCCGATAGTCGCCCAATTTTAGAGGTATAGTTTGCAACGTATTCTGTTGGCAATGTGGTATGCCTGCTGTACATGGTGGAACTTTTAAATATTTTAGTGCATAGTACCCAAAATACATGTACCTTGGAGGTGAAAATGAAGCGTCTTGCCAACGTCCTGGCAATCCCCAGTGTCATCTGTTTCATTGCACTGATGCTCTGGGGGGAGTCAATCAGGGAGTTCAGTGTTGTACTTTACTTCCTGATGTTCGCTGTTATCGCTGTCGGATACGTTTCGATGCAAATCCAGTCCGAGCGTAGCAGAGAACGTGCGATCGCCGACGAAGCCATCGTGCGATACAAGAAGGACAACGGTATCCCATGAACTCCGCCTACTGCCGCCCCTTCTGATCGGGGCGGCCTTTTGTTATGCACATATTTATTGTAGAAAGATCACGGTTTGCAATTCTTTTCCACTTCGCACGAAAAGCGTCCTTTTTTGAGACACAAGGCGCGATACTCATCGGTAAGACCGCCACACGCATCCGCATCGGGAGGGTCATAATGATGCTCACCCGCCCACAGAATACCGGCCCGGCACAGTGCGTGGCTTTCGGGTTCCACGAACTCGTCGCAATACGGAAGCGCTGCAGATACAGTTGGCCCTTTGAAGTTGCCGTATCCGATGAGACAGAACTCGCGCGCTTCCGCATCCTCAACTGAATTGCACAATGCCTCAACTGTGCGCGGCGGCAACTGCGCAATGTCCTGCCACCAGCTCTGTATCTCAAATAAACATGTCGAAAGACTCAGTCCTGAAAACTCATCACAGACATTGAACGGATCAAGCCCGTCAAAGGCCGGCCGAAGCGCAATGAGAGTATGCTTATCGGACTGTGTCGGTGCGAAGTACTCCATGAACACGCCTGATACACAGCCGAGCTTTGGAAAGACATCATCGACAAGATCACAGGCTTCAACGGCTTCATGGGGATCACGCCCCGAAAACTCAGCAAGTCCATGGCCGATGCCGTGCTGACACGTTTCAGTCTCCATGGTTCTGCCATGCGTTTGGATGCATGCCGCATCAAGTGAAGGTACCACCTGATACCCTTCTGTGTCGATCGCCGAAAGGAGAAAACCGTGATAGCATCCATATCCGTACCAATCTTTGCAGAATGGCAAGGCATCGGCGCCCATGTCCTGATACAGCACTTCGCCAAAATAGTGGAGCGACATGTGCTGTTCCCCATGCTGTTCATCCGCATACAATTCTTTTAGATACATCTGCACTGTCTCCGGGTCCGATCCCGCAAGCGCTGTACGCAGGTATGCCAAGAATGGCTCAGTGTCGGTCACGTACGGAATGGTGGAGGAGGCGCTCAGTGCCAACGAGACCTTTCCCGTTTCAGTGACACTTCCCCAGACAAACATGGCCAATGCGCACGCGAAGACCGCACAGGTGAATGCACAAATGATAATTGATGCGCGTAATGGTCGTGGGCTTTTCATGTCATGTGCATGTCTAGTGTATCAGGCTCTGCGCAGCAAAAAACCGGCAGAGCCGGTTTTTTGCTGCGCTATACCGCGTCTTAGAGCCCCAGACTTCCGGTAACGCCTGATTCTGATTCAAGTTGTGTGCCGATCATGTCGTTCTCCAGTGATGCGCCGGCAGCACCCTCGGCAGCAGCTTCAATTCCAGCCGCACTTGCCTCACCTTCTGCTGAAGATGTGCCGCTTGCGTTGATGTCAATGATGCTCCCGGTTGCGGAATCGATCTCCACTTCGCCGTACGAACTGAGCGCCGACTCAATCTCTCCGATGATCTCAAGCGCATTCTCAGCCTGCGCCTTCGCCTGCGCCTCTGCATTCGCCTGAAGCGATGCCTGCGCCTCGGTTACCTTTGTGACCGCTGTTTCCACATCGGCTTCAAACTCCGCTTTCGCCTGCGCGCTCAATGCTGCTGTATCCGCAAGCGCCGTTGTCAGTCCTTGGATCCGCGCCTCTGCATTACTGATGACGGTCGCCGCATCAGCATCGCCTGCGATCTCAATACCGAGCGAACTGTTTGCGTCTGCACCCAAAAGTGCATTGATCTTCGCGGTGATTGCAGACGAGTAATCTGCAACGACGTCTGATTCCACTGATGAGGATCGCATGGCCTGCAAGTCGGCGTTGAATGTCGCCAGCGCCTGTGTGACGCTCGTACGCACCGCCGCCTGCGTCTGCACATCAGCCTCCGCATTGGCCGCAAGCGTCTTCTGGAACTGGTCGGTGATATGCATCTGGGCATCCGATGCGACTTCCCCTTCGAGTTCGCCGCGCGCAGCGAGTTTTTGCGCTTCTTCAAGCCGTTCGCCGAGCAGCTGTGCCTGGAGCTCCGCCTCCGCGTTTGCGCTGACCGCAAATGCACTGCGGACTGTTTCGTTTACATGCACCTTTACCGGATAGAGGAGGTCACCAGGCACCGCACCCTGTGCAGCAAATGATGTTCCTCCTGTACCGACAAGCAGTGCGATAAGTAATGTTGCTTTCATGATTCTGGTATATGTAGTGGTGAATAATGTAAATACAGAATTGCTCTGCACCTTCTCTATAGAACGGACATCCTCAGCAACTCTTACGGCATGAAAATCAGCAAAAGCGCTCAGTTCCTGCCGCATGCGCGTTTTGGAGCTTTCACTGAGCTTGAGTGTTTCGAGTTGCTTAAGATATTCTGTTGTGGATTTCTCTGTCATATGTTTAATGTGTCCCTGACTTTCCGCAGCGCCCGATTGATCCGCACTGAGACAGCATTGGCGCTCTCACCCCACAGCGCTGCAATATCTTTCGGATCAAGACCCTCCACGTACCGCAAAAGCAACGCTTCCTTGTCCTTCTCTTCGAGATCCCCTATGACGGCAAGCACCTGCGTGTACGCGGCCTGATCCTCTGCGGAGATCTCACGCGTATCAGCCGGGTCATAACCGGAATCCTGAAGCGCATCAAGCGAGGCTGATTTTTTCTTCCGGTACCAGTCTATGACCAGGTTCTGGGCGATGGTGTACAAAAATGAACGGTCATTGGTCATCTGCTTCCCTTGTGCAAGCGCCTGCCAGTACCGCGTGAAAACCTCCTGGGTAAGATCTTCGGCGAGTTCCCTGCTGGAGGTCTTGAGCACGCAAAAACGGAAGATCGCATCGCTGTATGCATCAAAAGTCTGCAGAAATGATTCTTTAATGGAGCTCTGATCCATATAACGTCTATACTACCTTATCCTTACTCCGCCGTATCATTTATGGACATGGGGCAAACTCGCAGAGCGGCCCCTGCCTTCCTACTGCCGTGCCATCGGGGCATATCTTTGCTTCAAGCGTGCACGAAACTGCTTCGGGAGCATCAGGTGTCTGTGGCGCACGGAGGAGCGCATCCATGATCTGCGTGAGCGTGCCGCCATGGAGGAGATCAATGCGCAGGCGCACCGAAGTGTTGGCCAAAAGCATATCCATGCCGCGGTCTGTTATCGCTTTTGCTGCGCTATGGATAAGTTTCGTCGTATCGAGCTTATGAACAATCCTGCCGTTCTCGACAGTATAGTGACCGATGCTCGCTTCAACTCCTTCAAAGTCGGTCTCTGAAAGCCCGGGAAACGCAGCAAGGAACATGGCTGGTTCGTACCCCTCTATTGGCATACCCTGTGTTCGGTTTACTTCGCTTTGGAGAGTCGTCCTGAAAGCCGAACGGATGCTCTGTGGTATCGCACGTTTTACTTCTGTGTTTTCCTGTGCAGTGAACGGGTCGAGACGTTCCATAAGCTGCTGCACCTGCAGCACCGTCCCCACACCAGCGAGAAAAAATGCAGTGATCCACGTTATACCGAGTACCAGAAGGAGCGAAAGCCGCAGAAAATGCCTGCCTTCAACGAGACTCCTTCCGATGAGGAAGCAGACAAAGAACGGTATGAAAATGAAGATGAAGAATGCTGTTGCGGCGATCACCCCTTCCGGATTGAAGACCATATCGCGCAGAAAGCGCTGAACAGTATCCGGGAACAGCGTATCCGCCGAGAATAAAACCAGCATGTACGCAACAGCTAACAGACCCATGCCAAAACTGCCGACAAGCATCAGGAGAGTTCCTATTACTTTGGTGAGTATGGATTCCATCGCCCTATTGTGGCTTTTCTTGCGGAAAATTACAATTTGTCCGCACGCGCCTGCAGATCAGTACATACGTGTGCGAACATATCTCTGGCGTGCGCAAAGGAGAGCTTCCTTTGGGCCTCTTCCGGGGTGAACCATCCCGCTTCCCGCACTTCATCCTCTTGAATGCTGAAATCAGCATCTTGGACAATACCAAGATAATACTGCACCTGCTTTCTGATGAGGAGATCCCCATAGACATAAGAATACTCCTGCGTATATATGTGGTCCGCAAGAAGCTCAGCTGGCTCCATACCCGTCTCTTCATGCAGTTCACGCACTGCGGTCTCCTGTGGAGATTCGCCCTCTTCGGGATGCCCTTTGGGGAACGTCCAATAGACATCGCCCGCGCTTCCGTACTGATTGATGAGGAATACCCTCCACCCCTGTGTATCCCTCAACACCGGTATGACACCGTATGAGACATCATCTTTTGTTTCCATACCGTTAGTATACAGCGCGCACAGATACGAGCGAATGCTACAATATTTCCATCATGCGGAAGCACAGGAAGAATGCATTTTTTGAGATCGAAGACGCTCTGGAAGATCCCCGATCAAAATTCTTTACCGTAGCCAATGACATCCTTGCATGCGTAACGCTTGTCTCTGTCGGTTCGATAATTCTGGAAACGGTTCCGTCACTTTCTGCGTACGGCCCAGTATTTCAAAGCATAGAGTACATCGCAACCGGACTCTTTACCTGTGAGTACTTCCTGCGTCTGCATCGGGCTAAGCGTAAAACCGGCTACATATTCAGCTTTTTCGGCATTATTGATCTGCTGGCGATTCTTCCGACCTACCTCGGATTAGGAAACTTCACTTTTTTGAAGACCGCGCGCGCTTTGCGTATTGTCCGGCTGCTGCGGATGATCCGTCTGGCGAAGCTGGCAAAATTACGGAAAAAAGATGGGATGTCGTCGCTCTACCTTCTCAATATCCAGATTTATGCGATCACGTTGTTCACGGCGACATTGTTCCTTGGCGCGCTGTTCTATATCTTTGAAGGCACTGAAGCATACGCGCAGGATATCCCATCGGCGATGTTCTGGGTGTTCAAGACCATACTCGGCGGCATCTCAATGCCCCAGCCGCAGACTACCGGAGGCGCGGTCATCCAGATACTCGCCCGTTTCTGCAGCACGCTTCTGCTGGGGCTCATGCTCACTCTCGTTGCCACCATGATGCGCAAGCTATTGACCGGTTCGGAGAAGGATGCGTGAGGCCAGCGCCGGTCTTTGGGCATAGATTGCTCTGTACCATCAAGCGCAGGTTTTTAAGTCGCTGCACTCCCAAGACTGGATTTGAAACTTACAGTTTCAGGACAGGTCGTGGCTCTTTTGAAAAAGGAGCCACGACCTCTTCAAATTCAGAGACCAACACAAAAAGTCCGGCTTTATGCCGGACTTTTTGTGTTGGTGCCCAAGACTGGATTTGAACCAGCATGCCCTTGCGGGCGCTACCACCTCAAGGTAGTGCGTCTACCAATTTCGCCACCTGGGCAATCACCTTTTGTGAGGTCGCGCTATTATGCATGATGTACGCTCTTAATTCAAGCGGCAGAACAAAACACCGGCACGCTGTGCCGGTGTTTTGTTCCCAGTTAGTCTTTCTTCTCTTCTGCAGCAGTTTCCGCAACCGGAGCTTCAGGAGCGCTTTCTGTTTCCTTCGGAGCTTCCGCTTCAGCCTGTGTTGCCGCTTCTGCAGCTTTCGCTGCCGCTTCAGCCTCGGCTGCCTCCTTCTGTGCTCGTTCTTCGGCAATCTTCGCTTCTGCCTCTTCGGCGGCTTTTGCAGCCGCTTCAGCTTTCGCTGCCTCTTCCATTCCTGATTCCGTCGACATTGAAACGAGGTTCATGCGGCGCATCTGTCGCTTGATCTCACGAGCAACCTTCTCACGGATGTAGTACAGCTTTGCTCGACGTACCTTCGCGCGTTTGACGATCTCGATCTTGTCGATGTTCGGAGAATACAGCGGATAGATCTTCTCAACGCCGACGCCGCTTGCGACCTTGCGTACCGTGAATGTGGCACCTGCCTCAGAGCCGTGCTTTCGGGCGAGGACAGTGCCTTCGAAGATCTGGATGCGGGTCTTTCCCTTGTCCTGGATCTTCTGGTGAACACGCACAGTATCTCCGGCCTTAAGCCCAAGGTCCTTGCGGTCGTTCATATTTACTGGAGAAATACTGATCCCCGTGAGTGTTGTGTTCATATAAATAAAAATAGCGCTGTTAAGCCCGCGTACTTTACCACAGGGTTCATTCATCTGCAATACGTTCGGCAGCCTCTTCAAATGCCTGGGGCAACGGCGCAATAAAGCGCTGTAATCCACCTTCCTGCAGTTCAATTTCAAGCGCATGCGCGTGGAGCGCAAGCCTGTTGAACTGCAAATTGTTCGACCGCGACATCTCCGCTTTCGCGTAAAGCGCGTCTCCGACAATCGGCCGACCGATGGCCTGCAGATGGACCCGGATCTGATGCGTACGGCCGGTTTTCGGTGTGAGCTTCATATATGAGAATGCCTCCCCTTCGAAACGTCCGGTACCGATGCATTCCCAGTTGGTCACCGATTCACGCAAAAGTCCGCGTGCGCCGTGCTGCGCCGACCGGAGACGGAAATCTTTTGTACTGCGGCCGATCGGGCGGTCTATGGTCCCCCACCGCTCCCGCACTGCGCCATACACAAACGCGCGGTATTCTTTTTTGGCCAAACGGTCATGGAATTGGCGTTTGAGGTGCGCGAACGTATCCTGATCTTTCGCGAGGATCATTACCCCCGAGGTTTCTTTGTCCAGACGGTGCACTACGCCCGAACGCTCCAGTTCCTCCCCTTTCTGCGAAAGCTGAGGCTCGCCGACACCCTTCGCCTCCGGACAGTGCTGCAAGAACCAGTCCACCACGGTCGTTTCGTTTGAATGCCCGGTGTTATGCACCATAAGGCCTTCGGGCTTATTGATGACAACTGCATGCTCATTCTCAAAAAGAATATCCATAATATGTATGTGCGCAATTTAGAAAAGTATTGAAAAATCGTCTGCAATTTTCCTGGCGGTCCGCCAATCCACCGACACCGCATCCACTTTTGACTGGAGCGATCCCTCGTGAAGATGTTCCACCAACTCCTTCAGCGTATCCGGCAATCCTTGGGCGCAAACCTCGACCGTACCATCCGGAAGATTGCGCACCCACCCGGTCAGGCCCAGCTGCGTTGCAGCAGTCTGTACATAATCCCGATACCGGACGTTCTGAACGGCACCGCTTACAATGCAGTGGATTTCCATCATCGTATGTGAGTATACATCAAATCTCCCGCCCTGCACCGCCATTGAAAATATTTTAAAAACAGGTACTATGTTGCGTACTTGCGCGATTAGCTCAGTTGGTGGAGGTGAGGAAGTCTGGGAGACTTTCGAAACGTTTACACCTGTAAACGAGCTGCTCACGCGGGAGTTACAGATACAATTTCATAATCCATGCGCGATTAGCTCAGTTGGTAGAGCAGCTCGTTTACACCGAGAAGGTCGGGAGTTCAAGTCTCTCATCGCGCACAACGGGAAATGCCGTCAGCTTCTACTGGTGGCATTTTACATTTGAGCCAGAGACTCAAAAGATGTACAGACTCTGTAAGAATCAAGTCTCTCATCGCGTCGCCCACCACTAGTTTTGCAGGCTCTGTTCTTTACTTTTCGCCATATCAGGCGCTATGATGATGCCAG
Organism: uncultured Candidatus Saccharibacteria bacterium; assembly: GCA_964552045.1. Classification (GTDB taxonomy): domain Bacteria; phylum Patescibacteriota; class Minisyncoccia; order Phycocordibacterales; family UBA918; genus OLB19. The sequence continues at coordinate 8,102 of CAZKFF010000007.1, forward strand.
TTATCTGTACACGGGGAGGAAGAGATGACTTTTGGCGACGCCGTGCGCTTTTGGCGGAATTGCACGGTGAATGAGCTCATACTGCTTGAGCACCTGTTTGCGCAACGAAAGGCGAGACGCGAAAAGGAGCGCGCCCGCAAAGAGCTGCAAAAGCAAGCTACCGCTATGCAGCTCCTATAAGAAAGAGGCACTACCCACACACGAGCACCGGAATCCGGTGCTCGATTTGCTATGGAATTGCGCTAAAGTTTTGTAGAGTTTCCATAAACCCCGGTATCTGCTATCGTAGGTCCGAACACGGCGCTGTGTTCGTTCAGGCGCTGCGTTCAGAGTTTGCCCCTGTAGTTAAATGGATATAACTGCGGACTTCTAAGCCGTTATTCGAGGTTCGATTCCTCGCGGGGGCACAGATACTGAAGAGCTGGCCTTGTGCCGCAATTCACTCAAATACCCTTGGGGCTGATACGCAGACCGCCAGAGCGCGGATACGGCATGCGGCTTTCTTAAAGAAAAACCCCGCCAGCATAAGAGCCAGCGGGGCAATGCGCAGGGGTGTGCATCAGACTGATTGGACACGCCACTGCATCGGTACTTCCTGCCGGAACGGCACGACCTGATTATCACCGAAGTCATATGACGATTCTGCCGACCAGGTGTGTCGGGCGAGCCTGACGCTGCCCTCATTGCGAGGCAGTTCGTAAAACTCGGCACCGAAACGCGAGGAGAAACCATCAAGCCGGTAGAGCCGGTCGACTGAATCGAACGCCTCGGCATAGAGCTCGATCGCGGCGTGAGCAGTGAAGCACCCGGCACATCCGCAGTCGCACTCCTTCGCCTTCCCTGCCTCACCCTGTTGCGGATGCGGCGCAGAGTCGGTTCCCAGAAAGAAGCGGGTGTTGCCGGAGACTGCTGCCGAAAGCAGAGCCTGTCGGTCTTCTTCGGCCTTCAGGATCGGCTTACAGAACGCATGCGGCCGCAGATGTCCCCCGAGCAGATAGTTCCGGTTCACAAGCAGATGCTGCGCAGTCATAGTGGCGCCGAGCCGCAGATGGTTCGGCGCCCGTTCGATCATTTCTACGGCAGCCTTTGTCGTGATGTGCTCGCAGCTCACGCGGAGCCTCGAGAACGTCGATGTGATCCAGAGGAACGCTTCGCCGTAAAAGATCGACTCACGTTCGAATACATCGTCATTGGTATCAGCAGATTCACCATGAATGAGAAGCGGCATGTCCACTTCTTCCATGGCGCGCAGCTGCTCCTCTACATCCTGCACCCGCACGACGCCGCCTTCCGAGTTGGTGGTAGCTCCAGCGGGATACATCTTGATGCCGTGAATGAACCCGGATCGCTTCGCTTCCCTGATAGTGTCCGGGCTCATCGTGGTCTGGAGGTAGAGTGTCATAAGCGGCGTAAAATCCGCTCCGCTCGGTACTGCAGCCATGATCCGGTCGCGGTACCGTGCCGCCTCATCGACTGTACGGATGTACGGTATAGTATTCGGCATCACGATAGCGCGGCCAAACTGCCGAGCGGTGAACGGCACCACTGACGCGAGTCTACCGTCCTGGCGAAAATGCACGTGCATATCATCTGGACGACCGATGGTTATCTCTTCTTGTGCTGACACAATGCTCTCCTTAGTCAGTTGAGGTAGATTTCGAGACGGTTACCGGTATTCTGGTCGAGCAGCGTCTCCCAGAAATGTCCCGGGTGACCCATCCAGAACGGGAGCGAAGTCATTTGCACGGCCTTCGCTCCCGCGTCGAGAAAGTCGGCGACATCGTTGCCCGTAGTGATGCCGCCGACGCCGATGACGTCGATCTGCGAAATCAGATGTTGCCGGAACTGAATAACTTGTCCGAGCGCGATCTGCTTGAGTGCCGGACCGGAAAGCCCGGCGAGGCCGCCCATCGGCGAGATCGCGTCTGTGCCGACATATGCGTTCGGGAACGTATTGCAGGATACGACCGCCCTGATTGCTGCTCCGGCCGTATTGACGACCGCAGCAACTTCCTTCAGCAGACCGGGGTCCGAGTACGGTGAGAACTTCACCCAGATCGGCACCCTGACTGATGTGTTGAGGCGCGCACAGAGCGTCTCAAGCGAGCGAAGATCGAATGACATGATCTTGCCGTGCTCGGTATTCGGACAGCCGAAGTTGAGTTCAATGGCCTTGACGCTCTTAATGGCGAAGACCTCTGCGCCCGCGACATAGTCGTCGACGCTGAAGCCCGCAACCGAAGCGATGAGTGGCTGTTCGCCCTGGTATGCAGCGAGTTCGTATGCCGCCGGCGCAAAACCCATGTTCGGCATCCCGAACGAGTTGAGCCCGTACCCTATGCGACGCAACTCCTCCTGCGTATCGGGATAGAAGAGCCGATCGCCCTTGTTGCCCTCACGCTTCAAAGGCGTATACGATCCTGAAACCACCGGAGCGACAGTAAGCCATTCTCTGGCCGCTTGGGGAGACTTGCAGACGCCTGCACCGATCATGATCGGAGCAGACGGCAGAGAAATACCACCGACACTGTATGTGTGCATCGTGATTGTACCTTTCTATTGTTGAAGGACATGCATACCTCTGCGGTATGGTACTGGAGCGTACTATATAGAAAACGGAGCAATTTACAATATTGGATATCAGATCTGCAATGATGACCATCTGCATGCATGTATGTGATGCGCATATGAAAAGTCGCGCACGAATCTCCCTGCAAAACAGGTCACTGGCGCGATGCCCATTGTGTTCTCACAAGAAACCGGGCCGATCAGTGGGACAATACCGCTGAAGAAGTGCCTATTTCCTGCCCTGCTTCTGCATCGCCCGTGTCCCCCTCAGACGAAGTCGCTGTCTGCGTATCGGGAACATTCTCTGGCGGAACGATGCTGTCCCTGAGCTCCTCAAGCGCACGCGCACGTTCGCCATAGGCTGTAAGCGTCTTCTGCACAAGCTCCTGGTTGTAGTGCGTGCCGATCTCCTCCGAACTTCCTCCCTCGACAGTGATGTTTCTATACGTGACAAATGTGTGGGCGCTCTGCGCGACGCCCAGAAGTACAAGCATGCAAAAGAAGGAGAGCCCCAGAAGCCAATCTCGCACCGGATAGATCAGACGCTTGTCAAATGACACATTCGATTGCGCCAACGCTGAGAGCGGTGTGAGGATGTTTTTTTTATTTATCATGATTGAGAAGCGCTACACTCAGGGCGATGGTGCTTTTTACTGAACCATCCGTTTCGCGGGAAAATGATAATGACTGCACGGTACTGTGGTACGGCAGCGACTCCAGTATGCGCAACATGCGCTTCACCGGCTCCTCTTCCCCCTCCACCGAAAATGAGATGAGGAGGTTGCTGAATGTCGTTTTTTTCTCGTCGACTTCGAGCGAGACCGTATCCAACGCGACGCCGAGCTGTGCACCCAAGGCTTCCATATCAGTAAGGAACCGGCTCGTCTGATCTTCAGTGAGTACATACTGCTGCAACTGGGCCCGCTCCTCCTGAGTGTCCGCCATGAGCTGCGACAGTTCCGTGTACGCTTTCACCTGCGCGTTATTGTCGGCGATAGCGGCAATACGCTCTTTCAGGGTTGCACCTGAGATCGAGACCTCGTAGAGCATCAATGCAATGACAACAGATGCTGCCAAAAGGTAGACCAACGAAAGTATGCCGATAATGAATGTCTTGCGTGTCATATTATTCGCTCTGCTGTGGGGTTATGGTTATGGAAAATTCAATATCACTGTCCTTGGCGAGGTTTGACAGCGGCAGATCGGCGGTCTTGAACATCTCATGCGCTTCGATCGCATCACGGAAAGTGGTAAGCGCCAGACGCGTCTGCGCAACGCCGTGTATGACAATGGGTTGCAATTCCTTTTTCTCAACAGCCACTGAAAAGTCGGTTATCGTCACTTCCGCGTGCGTCAGCCCCTCAAGCGTTGTGATGATCTCCAAAAGCGGCGTTCTTTGTTCTGCTGCAAGCAATTGTGCTATTTCATTCGCACGGACAACCTCCCGTTCAGATTCCTGGAAAGATTTACTTTCAAGATTCGCCTGCATGAATTCCGGCAGGAATGCGCTCAGCTGGCTGCGGATGAGCACATATACCGGCACATTGAGAAGTGCAGTGATGACGCATGCGGTTGCAAGGAGCATCATCCACACTGATACCACGCGTATCCAATATTCGCGTTTGACCTGATGCTGTGCGGTTGGAGGAATGAGATTAATCATAGGTCACATAAATGGCGCGAGGGCTAAGCCGATGGCTGTCGCGTACCCGAACGAGAAGCGCCGACCGATGGGCGGGACCTTCTCTTCTATTGAAAAGGCATTCTGCCACACATTAGCGCGCTTGGCTTCGACCTCGAGCGTCTCAGTGAAATACGCGGGGAGTCCCTTCATATTGACGCTGCCGCCGCAGAGAATGATCGACTGTATCTGCCGGTCCTCATGCGCAATATCCTTGGTGTTCCAGTACTGAATGCGCATGCCGATCTCTTCTGAGATGGACGACATGGCGGTAAGAAGCACGTCATAGACGCTGCTGTCACTTACCCCCTGTATCAACCCCTGGGTGTTCTTGATCTGCGTGAGCTTCGATTCCTCCAGATCGCCCAGTTTTTTGCGCATTGCTGCGGACAGTTCCGCTCCGCCGATATCAATGGTGGAGGTGTACATCAGTATCCCCCGGTGCACAATACCCACACCGGTACGCGTTTTCCCGAAGTCAACGATCATGTGCGTGCCAGTGTCTCCGCGCGGAATGGTCGCCCGGGCGATCGCCTGTGCTTCGATCTCAAACGAGACCGGGACGACACCGGCTGCGCGGCAGGCATCGTAATAGCTCATGACCGTATCCTTCGCGTATGCGGTTACCGATACCCGCAGCATATTCTCATCATTGCTACCCTCAATGATGTCGTAGTCGAAGAATGCATCCCGTGGATTGAGGGGCACGTTTTCCTCGAGACGGAACTCAAGCAGACCGCGCACCTCCTTCTGCGGCGTATCGCGCTTTATTTCGGTTTCAAACAGGTAGGCCCGCTCTTCGGGAAGTGATACGCGCACATTATCTATGCCAATGCGGTCTTTGACCTCCCGAAGCGCCTCTGAGAGCTTTTTCCCGTCGTGCACGACGCCACGCGAAAGCGCCCCTTGTGCGATGTCGATATCGCCCCAGTACAGGAGCTGCAGCTGTATGCCGCTGCGGCTGTCGCTCTTGAATTGGATATATTTGAGCGACGTGTCAGAGACATCCACCCCGGCACTCGGAAGCTGAATATATGAAGGCGGCGGTATGATCTTGCCGAGCGTCTGAAGAACTTTCATATAGTAAGCATTATACGCTGTTGGGCACTTCAATTCACGGATGCAACTCACACGTTTAGTGTACACGTGTCCCCGCAGGGAGCGCTGCGCTCGGATGAAGCAGCGCGAACGTCGCCTCATGGTCGGCAGCCAGGATCATGCCCTGACTCTCGAGGCCTCTGATGACCCGCACCTGCAGATTGAGAATAAAGGGGCACTGCTTCCCCACCAGCACGGATATGTCTTCAAAATACTCCCGGATGCCTGAGATGATCTGCCGGGGCGCTTCCTCGCCGACATCGACGGTAAGCTTCAGGAGCTTATCTGCTCCTTCCACGTACGCAACTTCCGTGATCGTTCCGAGTGCTATATCGAGCTTCGCAAAATCGTCGTATGAGATGATCTCTTTCATGTTATTTTTTCCGTGTTATGAAACTGTTAAGGATTATTGCTGCAGCCGAGGCGTCGGTTTTCGCGTTCCTCCCCTGGAGGCGGATGGCCTCCTGTGTTGAGTACTGCTCGGGCTCGAGATACACCGGCAAGCCTGTGTGGAGCGTCAGGTCGGTCACCAGTTCAGTGATACGCTCCTGTATCTCATTGGGCTTGCCGTTCCTACCAAGAGAATGACCAACAACGATCTCTCCGACATGCTTTTCCTGCGCAAGCGCAATGATCTTTTGGAGTGCGTCATCAGTATTCTCCACCACCTGGTCGGGAAACGCCATACTGCCCGCCTCGTCTGTGAACGCGATACCGATCCGCCGCTTCCCATAATCTATTCCCATTTTTCTCATTGCTATAGAGTAGCATAGTTGGAAAATTCATACTTTTCTGCTACTATCCAGGTCACATTGCTGTGTTCGAACAGCTGTGGACATAAATATTACGGAGGGATGGCTGAGTGGTTGAAGGCGGCGGTCTTGAAAACCGTTAGGGATGAAAGTCTCTCGAGGGTTCGAATCCCTCTCCCTCCGCATACGACGTGGAAGCCCAATGCGACCAAGCATCGGGCTGATTGCTTCATACGAAATGGAGAGGATTCGAAGCTGTTTTGAGATAGTTCGAGAGCGAAGCAAATCAAAATATCCAAAACGGGTACTGAACATGGAGTGTTCGAATCCCTCTCTCCGTAGCCCGTACGTGCCTGCGCCTTTCCATCCATCCTGCTTTTTGTCGCATTCGCAAAAGAGCCCCCATACGGCGGCTCTTTGCATGATCCGACATTGGTTCAGTTCTTCGGTTCAGTCCTTCTTCTCCTCGACTGCGAAGTGGAACATCATTCCTGAGTGCAGATGCTCTGCAATGTGGCAGTGCGCCATCCACTTTCCCGGATTGCTCATATCGACCAAAAGGTCAACAGTCTGCCCCATCGGAATGAGCACCGTGTCCTTCCACTGGAGGTTGTCGTTGACGACGCCGTCCCTTCCGAGGACCACGAAGCGCTGTCCGTGGAAGTGGATCGGATGCTGCATAGGATGGAGTCCGCGACCGTCATTGAATATTCTCACCTTTACCATATCTCCCTGCGTAAAGGACCAATCAATGTCGCCGTTTCTCTTGCCGGTATCCTGATCTTCGATGATCCACTCTATGGTCTGATCAGTACTGAGCTCATTTATCTCCACCATTCCATCTTCCCACTCGATGCCATCGGGATGTGAATGCATCTGCATCGCACTCATACCTTCTATTGTGTAGGCGTCACAGCCATTGGTGTCCGGCATGAGCTGGCAGTGCTGCTCTGCCTGTGCCCGGGTCATTTCTGTACCATCCAAGACAACCATGTCTGCGTTATCCAGTTGCCTCAGCGCATCACATTCCGCCATCTGCGGCATTATCTTGCAGTGTTCGACCCCTTGCTCCTTGGTCATCTTCACCCCCATCAGAGTCACATTTCCGTCCGCATCTATCAGACCCTCGCCTTCGGTTGATGCCGTTTTCAACGCGACATCAAGTCGCAGGCTTTTATCCGGCTTCTGTTTTAGGAGCTCGATGATATTCTCCCGGATACTCGCATAATCGGATGCATTGGAACGGAGGTTCCGGAACTCCGCGATCCGTGAACCATCATTTTCTTCTACGATCACCTCACCGATCTTCTGGCCGCGGTTGAGGATATCGAACGTCCCTGCATCCTCATACAGAAGCTCGACCACCGACCGTTCTGACGGGGCGATGACCGTATTATCGACCATTACCTCCTTTTCAGCCCTGCCATTATCTCCTCCGACCTGCTTCATCTGTGCTCCCGAGAAGCTCAGGTCGAATGTACGGGTATTTGCCACATCGGTCATGAAGAACCGCGAGATCTCCCCCTGTTTGACCGTGATCTGGAAATCCTCCGAGTCATTGATGCGGATGCTGTTCCCATATCTGCCCATCAGGGCGTGGGTTACTATCTCAGGGTCGAAATCCGCATTCTCAAGGAAATCATCGAAGATAAGATAGGACTCCTGATCAACTTCATTCCAATACCCCGGTTCTGACACGATGATATTCCCGAACAGACCGAGTCCCTGCTGGTAATCTTCACGGATGTGCGGGTGATACCAGTAGACGCCCGCGTCAGGGAATGTAAGCTCATAGGTGAATGTTCCTCCTACAGGAATCGGGTCCTGAGCAAGCGGCGCTGACCCGTCGAAATGCCAATCTCCGCGCAACCCATGGGAATGAAGGGTTGTCTCCATATCAATGCTGTTCTTGAAATTGACGGTCACCTTTGCTCCTTTTTCCACCTTCAGTACCGGACCTGGTATCTGATCGTTATACGCAAGGCGCTTAACGAGCTTATTGCCGACCTCCTGCGTTACGATCTTTGCCTCGAGATTGAATGTGTCGCCGTCGTGCAATTCAACGATCTGCGTGGGCTGTATGCGGTCGACATCTTCATGCACGGCGGTGAGTCCGCCGACGAAGTTGTCAGGCACGCGGATCTCTCGCGTCGCACTATTCTGCAGCAGCGCATTTCCGTACAAGGTGTATACCGCTGCACAGACAGCGAGCAGAAGCACGCTTCCAAGACACAGTAGCGTGTAGGTGATCCCGGTTTTAGTAAGTGTAATCACGATTTTTTGAGCGCAACTATTCCACTACCAGGTATCCGATCATTCCTTTCTGGCGATGATTCATCACCGAACAATAATATTGGAATGTTCCTGTTTTGTCAGCAGTAAAGGTAATTGAGGTATGTTCCCCGTCGTTCACGCGTTCGGTTGCCACACCCAGCTCATCAATGACCCAGTCGTGGAAACCTTGAGTACTCTTGAAGTTGATAGTGACCGTGTCGCCCTTCTTCACCTTGATCTGGTTGAGATTGTATTCGTAGTCTTTTCCCTCCACGTCGAATTCGACATGATGCTGTTGCGAAACGGAGACTGCTGCGTCTGACTTCTCGCGCATATCGATTGCCGGGGTCACTATTGTTCCGTCACTCATCTGTATGGTGCCGTTTGCGAGAATGACCGCGTCAGGAATCGTATCGCCGTTTTTCTTCATCACCGTACCGTCAGGCATGATGTGGACTCCCTCATAATTTTCAGCGTTTGAAGAAGACGAAGGAGCGTCGGACTGGTCCATTGACACAGGCATTGTGGCATTCTCAGCTGTATCTTGCCCGGTTTGGATGTTGGTGTTCTCCTGCTTTAGATTCACGACCTCGGGAGCGGGTATCATCCCAACTCCTTTGAGGCTATTGAACGCAAGATACCCGCCCACCAAAAGAATGATGGCTGCAATCCCGGCTAGTATCTGGTATTTTTGAGACATACGTTAGCGGAGATCAAATTTAGGTTCGATAATCCTTCCGTCAGAGAGCTTCACTTTGCCGTCAGCGGTAATGGTCGCTCCTTCAACCTCATCCCCGTCTCCCCACATGATCATGCCGTCGCTCATGATATGGATTCCAGACACATCTTCAGCAGCTGATGTCGCAGCATCTTCATCAACGGAATCACCCTTCTCATTGAGTTCTCCTTCAGGCAAAGTGAGGATCGCTGCAACCTCAGCTTCAGAAAATTCAGTCTTCTCCGCGATCGCCTTCGCTACTGCCGCCTTGTCTGTGTATGAGACTCCCTCAAGGAAGAACTCTTCGAGTTCCTTGCCCGGGCGCTGCACATGGGCATGCGGCTTATAGCTGTGCACCTCTACCCAGATCTTCAGTTCCTCTGCAGTGCCGTGATCTGTCTCATCATGATGATGGACATGCATATCGGCTACAGCGTCTCCTGACAACGCTGCCTTTTGTTCCAAGAGGTCGATGAGCTGCGTAAGCACAGTGATCAACTGCTGCATGCGCGCAAGCTGCGGATCCGATGCAATTTCGGTCTCGTGTGCTTCGTCGCCATGAGCTGAAGCGAAGCTGTAGGAAGCTCCGAAAACGAGCGTAGCTATCGTCAGCAAAACCATTAGTCGCATATTCAATTGTACTGTCATAGGTGAAATATAATCTAAATGTTTAATACTGTGTGTACGAAAGCAGACGCAATTAGTGCAGTTTTGGATTCAATATTCCTGCAGCATACAGAAGACCGATATACGCATTGGGTTGCGGAGGACGAAGCTTCTGGAGATACCTGCAGCGTATGAGGGAGCGCGTGATCATGTTCCGGCATGCTGCCGCCAGCGAAAGCGAGAAAATAAGGATGAAAAGCGGCGCAGTCGGAATGGAAAAGAGGAATTTCTTCTCCGCCATGTGCATCTTATCCGCAAGTGACTCAGACGCCTGTACGGGAACAACGGGAGCTTCCTTGGCATGTACATGCTTTTCAAACGGCAGCACAGACGCGTGCGCGATGCCATAGTGCGCATGCTTCGCCTGGATCGCATGGAGACCCAAAGAACAGATGACGATGATCGCACAGGCGATGGAGAATGCGTTTTTGATCATGTCAGTAGACATACTCACTGTATACCATACCCTTTTCAGTATGTGCTGTAAACCATATTTACTCCCGAAAATACGTGAGCATGCGCATGGCGCGTCCTCTTCCGTGCTACAATTTTGGCATGGCAGAAGAACTCAGAGGAGTGACGTGGGAAGCATATGAGCACCACCACGTGGAGAAAAAAAGCGACTGGTACTGGGTCGTCGGCATACTCGTCATTGCCTGTGCGCTCGGCGCGATCCTGCTCGGCAATGTCCTTCTCGGCATCGCTATCTTCACCGGCGGAGCAGTGATGCTTATCCTGGCCGCGCGGGAGCCGAAGATTGTCTCCTATGCAGTCACTCAGCGGGGGTTGCGTATCGACCAGCAGCTCTTTCCCTACTCGACACTTGAGGCATATCATATTGATGAAGAGAATGTGCTCGGTCCGCAGCTGTTGGTAATGTCCGAAAAAATGTTCATGCCGCTTCTGGTGATCCCTGTCCCGGAGGAATACACCGACGACATAGAGGACATTATCGGGGCAAAACTCCCTGAACAACATCTCGAAGAGCCGTTCGGCCACAAAATGCTTGAATTCATCGGATTCTAACGACCGCGTCTGAAGCGCTTCCATTAATATGTTCTTGTGGTATTATCGCTGCACGCTCTCATAGTTCAATGGATAAAACTCCGGTTTGCGGTACCGGCACTCCAGGTTCGATTCCTGGTGAGAGCACACAATGAAGACCCTCTGGGTTTTGTTTTGCGCACAAACTTCTGCGTGCCTCCAAGAAACAGCAGACCTAACCGGATTTCCCTCTCAAAAATCGCACTCAGCGTGAGACTTCGCTGTGGTACACTAGGGTAAACGCACGATCGCATTCATGACACGAAAAAGAATACAGATTCTTATTTTTATTTTTTTGGGTGTGTGTCTGCTTGGACTCGGTGCATATCTGTACACAAACCAGGTATCCGAAGCAGGAACCTACAAACTGACCGATCCTGATTCTTCCGTACATGTCGTTACGCTCACCGCAAAGGGCTTCAAACCGGAACGGCTCATTATTCGGAAGGGCGATCAGGTTATCTTCGAGAGCGCCGAAGACAGACCCTACTGGCCTGCCTCGGATGTGCACCCGACACATGAGGCCTACCCTGAATTCGATGCGAAGAAACCGATTGTTCCTCCGGAGAACTACGAGTTTGTCTTCGACAAGCCGGGAGTATGGTCGTACCACGACCATATCGCACACACACTTACCGGGGTTATCTATGTATTGGAAACAGGCAAAGAAAGCATAGCGGCGATCGATTACGCCAAAGCCGACTGTACGACACTTGATGGCAATGAACGCACCATGTGCTGGGATGAACATATTCGTGAAGTCGCACGTACGCAGGGACTTGATGCCGCTTTTGATTTCTTCATTTCGCTCTATGACGAAGAGGAAGGTGTGGAAAAATCCTGCCACGAATGGATACATGCGCTCGGAGAGGCCGCATACGAGATCTATGCCCAAGGCGGAGAGGTCCAACTGCGAGCGGAGACTTCATGGTGCAGCTACGGCTACTATCACGGCTTCATCAATGGCCTCATCTGGGACACCGGAAGCCTCGAAAAGGTTATGGACTTTTGCAATACTGCGGTCGCGAAATACGGTGATGCCCTGCCGCAGATCAAAAGCAATTGTTTCCATGGCACTGGGCACGCTGGAGTAGACTTGTTCTTCGACGATCCGGCGTATTGGGGTGATTTCAATAAAATAGCTAAGGCGGGATTCAAACAGTGCGATGATCTGTTCGGCGACGATCCGCTCATAAATGAATGCTACGGCGGGGTCATTCATGGCATCAGGTTCAGCATGCGCAACAATATACACGGGATGAACTTTGACATTGTGATCAATCAAAAAGACCCGTACTACTACTGCCGTGATCTCGACGAGAAATACCATCGGGCCTGCTATTCCGATTTCGCAAGCATGTTCTGGGATGTTTTCAACGGCGATGTGAAACAGGCAGTGGCCTATATCGTCAACGAGCATATTCCAAACGACGCGGTTACTGCCTACTCGCTTCTGAAAGTGTCTGCCGCATGGGTAGAACATGACCTTGCCACCGGTGAACACCAAGCAAACGTCGAAGCGTGCCGCACGGTACAGGGTGAGCTCTTCGCTGAGTGCTTCCTCGGTATCGGTATCGGCTTTGTACAGCACGGCGAGCCGGACAATATGCACGAAAAGGCCTTTGCCTTCTGCCGGAGTGATTACCTGACGCCGGCAGAACGGACAACCTGTTTTACCCAGATGCCTGATCTGCTTGTCTCCTCCTATTCTCCTGAACGGATCGCACAGGCGTGCAGCACGCTTGCCCCGTCTGAGCGATACGGCCGTTGCGCACTGTAGACGAGCATAATCCGACATCAGTACTGCTTTTATTCACTGATGCAAAGACACGCGTGCCCAAGCACGCGTGTCTTTCTGCTGTCTCTCTTGTAAGGTTGTTTGCAGTCTTAATTAGAATCGGCGATCCAGCTGTCCAAGAAGAGTGCATTGAAATTGTAACCGGCGAACGAGTATTGGAATACGACATTTTTCCCAAGAAGCGGCCGTACCTCAAGACGCGGATTCTTTCTTCCTTCGCCTTGCCGTTCCGGGTCGTTGATCGCCTGAACCGCATAGTAGGCGCCGTCAGGAGAGAATACCGGCCAATAGAACTGGATATTGTCCTGTTCAATTCTTCCGATCTCTTTCAAAGCAAAGGTCTCCCACGATTCGATGTCATAGACCGCGATGACTCCGTTTCCTGGAATGGTCCATATCAGGTGTTTCTTGTCAGGAGAAACCTCCATCATGGCATTCACGAGGAACTGTCCTTCGCCCTCTGAGCCAAGCACCTTGACTTCCTCGCCTTCTCCGAGCGGGGCTGCGTACAGCCCGTCATGCTTTATATAGATGAGTGTTGTCCCATCCGGAGACCACTTTGGCTGTGATGCATCGGGGATAACCTTCACGATCTCGTCTGTCTCTGGGTCAACTATGACCGTTTCCCAGTTCTGTATCTGAATATTGTCGACGCTTCGAGCATGACTGTTCGATGTCCGGCTGAACGCGAGCAATGCTGCTTCGGGAGACCATGCGAGATAGCGTTCACCGGTGCTTGATGCGCTTTTGAGGTATTTGACTGTTTTCGCTTCTGCATCAACTGCATGGATGCCAAAACTATCCTCATAGACGAGCGGGAACTTTGAAACAGCCGAGACAAAGAATTCGCTCGGATCGAGCGGATCCTTGAACTCTGCAAGTGCGCTGATAGCGAAGAACGTCTCAAAGAGCTCAGGTTCTGATGAGGTACTTACATCCAACGCATGTACCTGTATGGATGATGTGGAATTTGTTTTTCTTCCGCTGAAGATTATTTTTCCTGCAGGCGGCGTGTCCAGCATGACCTCGTCCTGCAAACCGCCCGCATCACTGCCCGCAGGCACGGCCTCGGAATGAAGCACTTTGATCAGAGCCATGTCTGCTTCTGTAGGCTGATACTCCTGCGGGCCTGACGGAGCAGCATCGTTGTCTACGAGCGCAGTATATACGCCCGCGCAGACAGCGACGATCACAACAGCAACGACCACCATCCAATTGATCGCTGTACGTCCTTGAACCTGATCCTTAAAAGTGCCGTGTGTTTCCATACTACGATTTGTATACTCTCAAATTTTTAAGCAGCGTGCGGCTGTCCTTGTCCAGAGTCTTATACCAAGAGGCTCCCAGTTTTGTACGCAGTGCAGGCGACAGCTTCGTATAGAACCCGTGTGCCTTCAGCTGATACTGCCGCGTGTAACCGTCGCGTCGGGGTGCATCCTCCATCTCAACAGCAATCGTGTCTCCCGGCTGAGTGTGGACGAACGTGTGGTTCTGCTCGGCGAGCTCGCGTGACACTTCCCTGTTCTCGCGCTCGTGATACATGCGCTTCACTGCAAGCGGGGTAAACGTCACATCCTTGGACTCTACCGGGTCTGCCGTAAAGAGGAACGCTGTGCGCACCTTGTGTTTCTTTGTTGCGCGGATGCGCATGGTAAGGAACGCCCCCTGTGCGCGCTTGAGCACTTCTTTTGGTATACGGACCACTTCCTGAGACGCCTGCACATAGCGCGGGAAGAGTGTCTGCAGATAGGTGATCTCGCCTCCTGCCTCTGCACTTATTACGAGGGACTTTGATGAGTAGCTGCCCTGAGCATAATACGAGCTCTGGGAGTAATAGGAACTCTGGCTGTAGTACGAGCTCTGGCTGTAATAACCCGATTGCACATATATTGGCGGATAACTGCCCTGGCTATATATAGGATCGTAACTGCTTTGCGTGTAATACCCGCTCTGGGTATATCCATACGCGCTTTGCGTGTATGGCGTATCCGCATAGGCAGTCTGCCCTAAGGCGAGACCAGATGCGAAGAGCAAACCCATTGCTGCAGCCGGTGCATTCTTCAGCAGCGTCTGGGAATGTATGTGAAGCTGTTCAAGGGCTGAGAATGGCACCTGATTACCGAGCGTCCAGTCACGGAAATGAGCATCGACCAGAAGCCACATATCCTCGGTTGGGATATCCTGTACCGGAATCTTGATGAGAAGCTCATCACCGGTATTGAGGGTGATATCCTTCCCGTCCTGTGTCGGTCCAAGCTGTGTGTATGCCACAGAGGTCGGCGTAAGTCGCGCAGTACGCGTATCGAAATAGTAAGTGCTCTGGGATGGATGCACCTCTGCTTTTTGTGTATCAAAAATATAGGTATCTTTGAGATTGCCATCAGTTACGGGGTGATGAGAAGCGGGGGTGTCAATAGCAATAAGAGCAAACGAGTCTATATAACTCTCTTCTGGCTCAACCTCCTTTATCTGCATGCGTATAAGGCCATTTTCACTGTGCGGCTCGTGTTTGAGGAGGTAGGTATCACCACCGATGCCCTGCGCATATGCCTTTCTTCCCTCATGCTCGGTGTCGAAAGCGGTGTTCGGTTTTCCGAACAGGAAGTCATTTTCAAAGACGTATTCGCGGCCGTTCCATACCTTCAGGAACGGTGTGGAGGTCGGAGTCGAGTATGAACCCTGCTCGTAATATCCGCTCTGGTTGTATATCGGATCATAGCTCGCTTCGCTGTATGTCGGAGTCGGATCCTCGTATACCAATTCGTAGTACCCTTCGGCATTCATGGTTACATTCTCCGATTTTTCCCAATGACCAGCGTAGTTGGTGCAGTCAACTTCATAGACCGGAACACCACCTTCGGCAATGATCGCCTCATACTGTGCCTGATCCTCTTCGTCCATTCGATTGAAGACTTCAATATCACCGTTTACCAGAGCGAGGGTAGCATCACCGAGTTGTAAAGAGTTATCAATAATGATCAATCCGTCATCCCCGCTGTCTGACTCAAGATAAAGATCATCCGCCGCTTGCGTGGCACTATACGAACCCTGCGCATAGGCATACCCATAGCTTCCCTGCGCATAGGCATAGGAACTCTGCGAATATCCGTAGGTGTAGCTTCCCTGTGCATAGGCATAGGAACTCTGCGAGTAACCGTATGTATAGCTTCCCTGTGCGTAATAGGAGCTCTGTGAATACCCGTAGGTGTAGCTTCCCTGCGCATAATAGCTACTTTGCGAGTAACCATATGTATAACTACCTTGGCTGTAGTAGGAACTTTGTGAATAATAACTGCCCTGTGAATATCCATAGCCGTAACTTCCCTGCGCATAGTAGGAGCTCTGCGCGTAGTAGGTGTAGCTTCCCTGCGCGTAATATGAACCCTGCGCATAACCATATGTATAGGAACCCTGGGAGTAGTACGAGCTTTGGCTGTAGTATGAGCTCTGAGAATAGTAGCTTCCCTGCGCGTAGTAGCTTCCCTGCGCGTAGTAGCTGCCTTGCGAGTAATACGAACCCTGGCTGTAGTAGGAATATGAACCCTGGGAATAGTAGCTTCCCTGTGCATAATAAGAACCCTGGCTGTAGTAGGAATATGAACCCTGGGAATAGTAGGAACCCTGTGAGTAGTATGAACCTTGGGAATAGTACGAACCCTGTGAGTAGTATGAACTCTGGGAATAGTAGGAACCCTGTGAGTAGTATGAACCCTGCGAGTAGTATGAACCTTGAGAATAATAGCTGCCTTGGCTGTAGTACGAACCCTGTGAGTAGTATGAACCCTGGCTGTAGCCGTAGAGCATCAGGAACACGGACTGCAGGATCGTTGAGACGCTTTCGGTGTCCCCCAAAAGGGTCGAATAGACATACCCAACAGCGAGGAGCAAAAGCTGCAGTTTGTTCCTGGACACATAATCGAACGCACGTGATACGTTCAGTACCGTAAACATATGTATGATTATATATTCATTGGCTCTTCCGCTTGGTGCAAGGGTGTTGACAAGTTTGTGGGAGTGCGCTGCATGTCCGAAAAACACGGTGCGCCGCATCAGCGCTAGAGCGCGGCAATCTCAAAGCAATAGGCCTTATGTTCCTCATTATCAAACCACGAACAGAACGGATCGAAGGAGACCGAATGGTCATGCATCTGTGTTTTGAAGAAACTGTCATGGAATGAACGGATATATGTCCTGGTCAGTTCGTCCGAGAATGACCGGACAATAGGCAGCGGAGTTACGTCTTCGCCTTTTCCAAGCATAAAGTCTGCAGCAGCAGTTGCTACGCTTTCTACACAGCCTTTCTGCACGGTCGAAGCGATAGCCGGCGCGATACACAGCGCAAGTGCCTCCTCGATCTCACTTTCCTGCGCTGTTGTGCTCAGACCCAAGCCATTGAGCTCCTTCGCGCAATATCCCTGCAGTTCTTCTGCCAATGAGCTGCAGAAAGAAAGGAGGTCTCCAGCACTGCTTCCTGCCTTGTGTTGTTGGTCTGCGTGCTCGCTGAATACTCCCCGATAACAGCTTGCGTGAGTAATTGTATCGTCATAGGTAAGCAGATCGCACTGCTTGAGCGCTTCGAGCGGATCGCGCGTATTTTCCATGAACGAGTGCCCAGCGCCGTGATAGCAGCCCTGATAGTACGGATCCAGAGGCATGGCAAGCTTGCAGAACTCATAGAGCTTTTCAACGTTCTGTGGGTACGGCTCATTGGCAAGCTGGCCTTCCACCCCATGCATGAAGCCGCTTCCGCAGAAATCAAGATTCTCTTTGGAAAGAAAATCATGCACTTGTCCGTAATTCTCGCCATAGCCGCCATAGTGTCCGATCACATGAGCGAGCGAATGGCAGTCGAACATATCGATCTGGCCCTCGACCAGCGCCTGGGTGACCTGATCAATCATTCCATTTATCCCATCATGCTTGAAGAGCACATCGATCTTTTTTTCAAAATAGCGCTGATATTCAAGATTGCGGAGCTGACTCAGATCGCGTTGCGCCTCTTCGTACGCCGGATCAGACCGCCAGCCCTGTGGCGCGAAGGTCAACAACAAAGCCCCGCACAGCACGAGCGCTGCAGTCCCTCCCAGAAAAAGTAATGATATGGTTTTTCTCTGCATGCTCCTGAACATCACGTGCGTGTTATGAACCGGTTACGGTTATGGTTCCCGTCTTGTTTGCGCGGATGTGGTCGTGATACTTCCATACGCCTACCTTGTCGAATTTGAATGACCACTCATCGCCGGGCGCTATAGGAGTCAGCGGATCGAACTCAGGATAGACGCCATGCGTAGGATGCAGATCAGAAGCCGGCCAGTGGAATTCCCCGGACTCATTCACCCAGGTGACCACGTCTCCCTGATGTATGGTCACTTCCTTCGGCTCATATCCTGATTCAGTTCGGGTTATGACAACCGCAGGCTCCCCTAGGTTTTGCACTACTGGAGCAACTTCGGCGTCCCGATTCTGGAGTAGCAGATAGAGCGCTCCTCCGGCGAGAACAGCAGCAATAATAAGTGCAGCGATAATGAGCTTTTTGTCCATATGTTATATGTTCTTATTTTTTCGGGGAATAAAAAGTGCCACAGCGATGCCAATCATGAGACCCGAGAGGCCAAACAACGCATAGAGTATCCTCGGGTCGACGCCGCTTTTCTCCTCTAGTGGCGGCAATATCTCGATCGGAAATTCTGTTGCCACTACAGCTTCACCTTCTTTTTGGAAGCGTGCAGTAAGTACGTAACTTCCCTGCTCGGGAAACACGAAAGTGAATCCGGTTGCGCCGAACACCGGCTTGCTGATGCCACCTGCAAAGAATATTTTCTTATCCTTGGTCAGCGTCACCCAGACATCCTCGAATACCTCTCCTTCCACAGCATCAGTATTCTCGGGATAGATGGCAAAATCGAACCGCACTGATTCGTTCTCCGCGATGAACTCATCGTATCCGATGTCGATCTTGTATCCGTCCTTGATCTCTTCATGCGAAAAGCTCGAGCCGTGTGCGCCTGCAAAAAAAGGGACGCTAACGGCGAGAACACTGACGAACAAACTGATAATTATATGCTTCATATCGGGATTATAGCACTGTTAATGTCCTGCACGGCACGTCTGTCCCCATGCTGTCGGCAATGTGGAACACAGTTCCTCAAATGCGGGGGAATTAGGATGGAAGTTGAATGAAGCAACCCGCGCAAGGAAGCTGTAACATTCATCCTGTGCCGCTTTTTCCTGCGCCCGGCTGCACATATCCACCGCCGCGCTGACCAGACCCGGGTCTTCTTCAGGGAAGGCATTCGCACTGCGCGCGAAACACGTGCCCATATATTCGCTTGGCAGGCCGTTGCAGGTTGCGGCCATCTTGTCTGCATCGCCGAGGTTGTGCCGTCCATTTATCGTGAATGCGGACACGAAGCACAGCGACCGATCTTGGTTTTCGCTCAGAGCCGAACAGTAATTGATGACACCCTCGCTTGTATAGATATCATTGCCGAACAGCGGCCAGGCTTCCCGCCAGCAGGCGCCGTATTGTTGATCGGTCGCGCTGTTCTCCGTACAGAATGTCTCAAGAGTTTCGCGGGTCGGCGCACCGTCAGGAAGCATATCCACCAGAGCAAAATCTTCTGGTTCGAGCGGCTGGAAAAGCTGCATATATACGCCTTCAGTGCACAGCTTGCGATAGTCGCGGCCGTCTGCTTTCAGGCCGACCACCTCGCATCCTTCAAGCGACTGCTGCACGTCAGCGAGCGTCATATGGATGAGCACATGCCCTATCCCGTGGTAGCAGATCGCTTTGGTGAGGTCGGTAGGATTCCAGCCTTCGCGTTCCTCGCAGGCGATGGAAAGGTCTCCAAGCGCATACTCGAACTCTTCGTCGCTTAAATCTTCATCGTTAAAACGGGCGACCAACGCTCCATGCGCATAGCCGTTGGAGCACAGACCGTCGGTCGGCCCTTTAGCGACCACGTCAAGCCATTTGTCTGGATCAAGCGATACTTCATAGTTCCCGAGCTCATGCGCGAGCACATGGCAGTACAGATATTCCGGATCATCGCGGCGTATTTGCCGCACCACATCGAATATTCTCTCGGTGGGCATCTCACTGACGAGTTTCGGCACCTCGGTCTCATAGCACGTCGGGCGGTATGGTGCATCTGCGCACTTCTCCACCATCATGTGCGCATACGCTTCAATACTCTGCGACGACTGTGTGTGTCCGGTGCTCTTGAAGTAGTTATAGCTGAAGACCCCGGCTGCGATGAGAACTGCGAGGACTATTGCACTGATGATTAATTTATGAGTGTATGCCATATATGCCTGGTTATAGTAAACAATACTTATTTCTGTATTCTGCTGCAACCTGGTCGCAGATCATTTGTGTAGTCTCCTGATCGTAGCGCGAACCCATCCGCGGCAGCGTGTAGCTGTAGCAGCTGTCGCGCTCTTCTGGGGTAAGCTCAGGCAGTTCGCAGAAAGCAAGATTCTGGATGTACTCAATGCCCGGCTCCCCGTACTTGATGTGTCCCCCTGAAAGCCCCTCAATGCACGGCAGGTGGTCCTCCTGCGGGAATGACCGGCAGAGTGCTATGCCCGTCTGCGCATAGTCAGGCTTCTCGCCATACACGCGGATGTACTCGAACATGAGGCCGAGCGTGACCATGTCGTTGATGGTGTGGCCGTCGATTGCTGTCTCATTGTTGTCGATCATGTGTTCGTTTATGTACGCAGCAGCCTTTTTGAAGTCGTCATCGGTGAGGTCGAGCACCACCGGGATCATATTGCTGTAGCATGCTTCACGCCGGGCGAGCGTCTGCTTATTGCAGAATTCAAACGGATGCTGCCGCAGCTCCGTTATTTGGTACTTCGGGTCCATTGCAAGTATCTCGATGGCGTTGAACACCCCCGTTTCGCAGAGATACGTCTCTAGCTCATTCTGCGCCAAAAGGCCGCACACCTTGAAACCGGGTTCCATCATGGCATTGGGATTCCCCCATGTGGTCGGATCACTGCCGTCAATGGCTCCATGCCCCGTCCCATGGAAGCAGGCAGTTGCCGCTGCTGATGCTTTGCCGCGGAGTTTCTCGTCAACCACCCTGCAGAATTCGCGCGCCTCATCAATGTCGCCGGTAGTGAGGAGAAGCTGCTCCATGAAGCCGTGATAAAAACCATATCCGCATAGTGCTGTGGCAGGGGTGAGGTCGAAATTACGATGTTCGGCATAGAGCTCATAGGCTTTTTCTCCGATGAGGTGACTGTACCCATGGCAATCGTTGAGGAACAACGGCTCGGTCTCCGAGAGGTAAAGCACCTGGTTGAGTGCTGCCTCAACGCCATCGCGGTCAAGCGTATCAAGCATCATCTTTTCCCAGCACTGAACCGTCCGTTCCTGCGTGCAATCGACAACAACATGCGTGCCGTCTTGTCGTTCAACGAGTATCTCCCCCTCGAAATTCGAAGCGATATGGTCGTGGTAGAGGTAGGTGCCCGGTTTATCGAACGTGAATTCCCACGTCTCATCTGCAGGTACCGGCTGCTTCGGATCGAATGCGGGAAATGCGGTATGCGTTGGATGCACGTTTGATGCCGGCCAGAACGGCCTGTTCACTGTAGCCCTGAAGACCACCGTATCCCCTGCCTGAATGGTGAGCTTCTGCGGATGGAAGCCGTCGTCTTTGAGGACCACCTCGTAGCGGGTCTTATTAAAGAGATCCGGGATTGGGATCAGGTCAAAGAAGAGCGCTGCAGCAGCGCCAGCTGTGACAATGCCCACGAGCGTCCCCGCTATCCATATTCTTTTGTATTTCAAAAACTGCATTATTCGGTGACGATGATAGTGCCCTGCAGGGTTGAGTTCAGATGGTCATGGTAATCCCACTGCCCAACGCGAGTGAACTGGAACGACCAGGTCTGGTCCTGCGGGACCGGCTGGAGCGGATCAAACGCACGGTACTGCGAATGGGTCGGATGCTGGTCGGAGGCAGGCCAGAATGGGTATGCACGCACAGAACTCCATTCCACCACATCCCCTTTCTTGATGGTCAGCTCTTTGGGCTCAAAACCAGAGTCGTACAAGACCACGGAATGATGGGCTCCTTCGGGCATGGTCTCTTCCGCAGTTGCCCCTTGTTGCGACATAAGCAGCAAAGCCGCAGCAGCCGCACATACGGCACAGGCGAGCACTGCGGCAATGATACTGATTCTTCTGTTCATGTTTAATCCGATATGCATGGTTCGCCTTTACACATCGCTGAAGATGCTTTCGCACAGCTGCGTATCTTCCTGTTCTGTGAACTCACCGCAGAACGATTGCCAGTCGCGTCCGGTGCCACTTATGAGATACTGTTTCATTTCAGTACCTGCGCCGATGATATACGCCCGGCGGAGTTCGTCGCTTAAGCCCAATATGTGCTGCGGCACGATGATCGTGTGCTTGGCTGCAAGCTCATGCTGCGTACCGACCGCAGACACGCTACGGATGCACGCTTCTTCGAGCTCAGCATCATACTCTTCGTTCGAACACGCAATCAGCTTCTTTTCGATGTCTTCAGGCGTCGACGCTTCGCTTACTCCCAGACCGCTGAACTCAAACACGCACTGAATGCGGTAACGATCGCCGAACTTCGAACAATATTCAAGCGGGGTCTTCTCATCCATAGTAAGCGGCGGGCCGCCCGTGTAGACGATCCCCGTACCGCCGTCGGTGCCACCCACGAGGTTGGTCAGCTCAGCAAAGACAGCGTTGTAGCACGGAGTTACGTCCTCAACAGTGTGCGTTTCATTGATCAGGTCATCGCACATCTTAAGCGAGGCGTCGACGTCGAGCGACTCGTTCATAAAAGCATGTCCAGCTCCGTGGTAACAGGCAGCGTCAGGATTCTTCCGCTTGATGGCATCGCACATGCGGTACAGATTGTTCTTATAGTCACCGCCGCTTAATGCGACCTGTGCTTCCGCCCCGTGGCGGTACCCAAGTTCGCAGAAATGCGTATCATGTGAGACGACCTTATCGTAATCCTCGCCATAATACACCACTGCCTCATGACCCGTCATGTGGGAGAGCACATGACAGTTGTAGATACCGTACTTGTTGTGCGTAAAGGCATATTCATTGATATCAATGGCCCCCTGCACCCCCCACTTGTTGATGATGTCAGGCAACGTATCGCGTATGGTCACAAAGACCTCTTCACCCTCGCCCATCCCTGCCACAACTGCTGCGACGTCAAGTTTTTCAACGTCAGGCTTCAGCTGCAGATACGTGCCTGCTGTAAGCAAGAGAACGATGATGATGCCATACATCGCATAGACCGGCTTCATATTCTTCATTGCAATTTTTGAAAACATTGTGCTTTATATGGTTCTTGTAATACGTCGCACAGTTGTGCCGCCAAAACATCTCCCCCCTCTTCAGCCCGCACCAGCCATGTCGCTCCTTCGTGGCAGAGCCCCTGTGAAGCGCCATTTGGCATCAGGGCGCACCATGCAATGATCTGGTCAACATCGAATTTCGCATCAGCGGCGATGTAATTGCCGGTGCCATTGTAACACGCTTGATATTCAGCACTGTTGCTCGGCAGCTTCGCGCACAGCGCTCCTATGCGTGCATAATCCTTCCCGACCACTGATTGCCACCATTGGACCTGTTCAAAATAACAAGACGCCTGGAAACGCTGCGGAAGGACATTGCACGGCGCATAGAGATCGTCTCCGGCCTCGCGGACAAAATCAGTGCTGTCGTCCATGGTGTGAAAGTTGTACTCCATGAAGACGCCACTTGAGCAGCCGCCGGTTGGAAGTGTTGAGATGGTCTCGCACAGTTCAAGCGCCTGCAGGAGATTATCGTAATCGGTATAGACCAAAAGACCGTGTCCGATGCCGTGCTGGCATGGTAAATCCTTGTCACCGAACTTGTCCTTGCATGCTTCGCTGAAGCGCGGCAACGTGCCGATCCCTTCGGCGTTCACCGCGACGCCGAAGAAACTGTGGTAACAGCCGAATTCAAATGAACTGTCGCAGTAGCGCAGTCCGCTTATGCCCTCCGCCTCATAGAGAGCCTCACCGAATGCATGGGCTTGGGAGTGCGTCGCAAGCGAGCTGCGCGGCGCTTCTTCGAGAAAATCCGCATATGCCTTTTCCGGACCGATCGCTTCTATGGTTGCCTTCCAGTGTTCCTTCAGTTCACGAAGCTCGCTTGCTACCGCAGGAAACGTGTCGCCGAGGTTATCTTCTTTTTGTTTTTCGCCCAAAAAATACCAGAGAATGCCGCCGCACAAAAGCGCAGCGATGAGAACTCCTGGAATGATGAATCGGGCAGTACGCAGCATGGTTTATTGCAAGAGTACGTCGGTGCACTCCTGTTTGTATGCTTCCGGCACCGCATTGCAGATTGACTGCCGCGCGCTGAAATCAGGCCGGTAATACGTTGTAATCTCAAAGAGATGGTCAAAGCACTCTTGTGCAACACTGTCATCAAGAAGCGAGCAGTACCGGATGGAAACCTCGGGGTCGTTCTCTCCTCCCCAATACAACGAGTCGAGTATCTCAATGAGGCACGCAACCTGCGCTTCTTCCTTATGCGCGAGCATACACCAGCTTGCAGCAAGTTCGAGCTTGTCATTCGGCGTATCTTCTATGCGGCGGATATCACGATCCTGCGCAAGCACAATGAACTCCTTGCCGAGACCTGCGTAGCATGCCTCACGCTGCACATCGTTCTGCACCTCGTCACAGAATGCAAAGCTCTTCGGATAAATGTCAGGGGTAGGATTACCATTGACCGCTCCTGCTGCATCAAAGATGTACGGTGTGATATATGAATAGCAGAGCACTTTCGCCTCCTCTGGCATATAGTCCTCCTTGCACAGTCGAAGCGGATCGTCCGGCGTCAGGTATTTGTCGCGCTTCTGCGCCCAGATCTCCGGATCATGCACTCCCTGATGCATTTCCATGACAATGCCGCCCATGCACTGGTATGCCTCCTCGTTGTGATACTGTGCGGTTCCGACCTTTTTACACAGCTCAATGGCATCGGGTATTTCGTACTCAGTATAGGCGAGCACGCCGTGGCCGAAACCGTGGAAGCACATGGTATACGCCCCCGGGCCGCCTGGAGCCTTCTTGCACACCTCATTCACCTTGTCGAAGACGGCGAGACCGTCAGCTAAAAGCGCGCCGACGACAATGGAGTGGGAGCATGCATTGCGGAAATCATGCGTGCAGTACTGCATGCCCTCGAGATTTTCCTGCTTATAAAGCTCGTCGCCAACCGCATGTCCGAGAAGATGGAGGTCCATATTAGGCGGAAGAATGGCGCGTTTGAGTACCTCAAAAGAGTATACTCCGCCTTTTTCCTGCGCGAGATCGACAAAAAATGCCCGAATGGAAGCAAAATCGTCGTCTACGGTTTCGAGTTTCTGCAGATCCTCTGCGAAAGCGGCTTCACTGAACTGCACTGCCTGCTTCGGACCAGCATCAAGATTACTATTGATCGTGCCGGCATACAGTAGATACCCGAGTACGGATACAGCACATATCCCAAGGATGCCCAATGCGATGGCTTTATATGGAAGGTTTATTTGTCTCATTGTGCACAGTGTAGCACAAAGCTACCTATACGAATAAAGCACAGCGTGCGTGCTGTGCTTTATTACGTGCAGCTCTTCAGTTTATTTCACGCGCTTGATCGCGGCAACCAGCCGTGACTTTTTGCGGGCAGCGGTATTGTCTTTGATCACTCCCCTTTTTGCCGCCTTGTCGATAGCTTTGTAGGCCTGCGGAAGCATGTTTTGCGCTTCATCCTTCTTCCCTGACTCAGCGAGCTTGCGCAGTTTTTTGACCGTATCGTTCATTGCGGTCTTGCGGCGCACATTGAAAACGTGCTTTTTCTGCGATGAACGAAGTGCTTTGTGTGCTCCTTTGGTAATTGGCATATGTTACGTTTATGTGGCGCAAACTATACCCTACTCACTCCAAAAAAGCAATACAATACGAGTTTTTATGTTTCCTGGATGCGCGGAAGCACCTTCACCGACGCGGAATCCTCGTTTCCTGCGCCGTCGCAGGTAATGGTGTACGTGGTCTCTCCCGACGGGATCGACGAGCGTGAATCAGCAACATTGCCGTCGGGAGTCGCAGGCGGAAGAGCCATAACGTTGTCAGAAAGGACACAATTGGTGTTTGACCGCGGATCCCACGACACGATGACCGGATCGCCGAGCCGTATGATGGACTTGTTGACATTGATCTCAGGCACGAGCGCGCAGTCATGTATCGGTCCATGCGACGTGTCGCTGCAACCGCTTGCGGGCATGGCAAATCCTCCCGCTTCGCCCCGTGGAGAGACTTCGCTCAGACCGAACTCCACCGAAGGCTGCTGCAGCGTAGCAACAAGCGGGGTGGCATCAGAACCCAGGCCCACGATGCTCCCAACAAAGAGGACGGCGGAAGCGACTATATTAATTAAAGTTTCCATACCCTTCTATTATTCCATACCCTGCAAATAGCCGGGTATGCCACGTGTGAACTACTGTGAAGCAATGTCGATATTCTTCTGTATGATCGCCCGAAACTCAGCGAGACCCTGCGACCATGCCTGCGGATCATTTCCCGGATACGAGCGTCCCCAGTCCTGTACGCTCAGGAGCGCTGCTGCTTCTTTTGCCCGTTGCAGGTACGGCAGCGCCGCATCTGCATCGCGCGTATTCATGACCGCCAGGCCGTACATATTGAGGAGCCACGCATTGTCCGGCTCGTATTCGAGGCCCTCTTCAAGCACGGGGAGCATGGATTCGTATTTTCCCTGCGCAAAATATATCCATGCGAGATCGACACGCGACCACGGCGCCTGCGGCGCAAATGTTATGAAATGTGTGAATGCCTCCTCGGCGCGGACCCAGTCGTCTTGGTTTCCTCCCACGCGCGCCTGATATCCGTAGGTCAGTCCGATCATGTAATAGACATTGGGGACGCTGTCACCGAACAGACGTATCTGCGTATTGAAATTCTCGAGGGCGGCATCGAACTTGCCTTCGATGAAATCGATGCGGCCGAGCTGATAGTACACGTATTTGTTCTCACTGGGGCGCGCAGCGATCTCAAGCTCGAAATAATGCCGCGCCTTTTGAATATCGTACGGGCCTTCGGGATCCTCGTCATGGTTGAAGTAGTATTGGCCGATCTCAAAATAGGTCCTGTTCTGGAGTTCCAGAGCCTGCGCCTGCTGCGCTTGCATCACAGACGAAAACAAAAGCCACACGCCAAAAGTGAAGAAGAGGCAGGCGCCGCCAATTGCCAGCAGCAGCTCCCCGGAAACAGACTGTAAATGCAACTTCATGCGAGTTAAGTATAGCAAACAGATACCGCGCCTCGTGCGCTATCACATCCGCTACATATATATAGTATAGTAGTGCCATGATCCGCAGAATCCACGGCATCGCTGTTGATGTGCATCCGACCTATGTGGTTATTGATGTGCAGGGAGTGGGGTATCTGGTCTACACGACAGCACGGAGCGCGTTCGGAGAAGGAAGCGAGGTGACGCTCTTTACGCACCTGGCTGTGCGTGAGAATGCACTTGACCTGTATGGCTTTACCTCTATGCACGAGCTCGCCTTTTTTGAACAGCTTTTGACGCTGCCAAAGATCGGGCCGAAGTCAGCAATCCAGATACTCTCGCAGGCTGATGTCTCTCTCATACAAAATGCAATCATATCTCAAGACCCAGCTCACTTGTCCAAGATGTCTGGCATCAGCAGGAAAACTGCAGAAAAGATCGTACTCGGGCTGAAGGACTTATTTGACGCTCAGCATTATACCTATGATGGAAGTTCGCCTGATTCCTCACCTGAATACAATGCTTTGCTCAGTGATACTATCGATGCTTTGGTGACTTTAGGATATCCTCAGGCTGATGCGCGCAAGACAGTCCAGCAATTGCTTTCAGATAAACCCCAGATAGACTCCGTAAACGACGCAATAAAAGAAGCTTTGAAAGTACTTGCATAACATGCCTATTTCCTCTTAAGAAGGCACTTGTTGAGTCTTATATAATTGTTTTCTATGTACTGACGACTTCGTGGTGAGAGGAGGTCCCTATGTTCTCCTGGATCAGCAATGATAAATCTGACTTTTTTATCCTCAAGTGCGCGAATGAGATCGTCACCATACACATCATACCCGGCAATTGCTCTTGCGGTTTCCCCGTGCAGCAGATTATAAGACCAATAATATTGCACGTCTTCGTTAAAAACGTACCCGCCACATACATTCCAAAAGAAAAAAACTGGTTCTGAACGTTGCGTATGCTTAAGCATAAAACGTGATAAATCCTTCTGCTCCTGCAAGAGTACCGGCTCCCGATCTATACTGTTCAATCTTTCAACAAGATAATCCTCCATTGGTACAAAGAAAAGTAAGAGTAGGATTGGAGAAAATACTAATAGTTCACCGGTGTTTATTTTCAGGAGCCGAAATACCCTAGTAGCGCCATAGGCACAGAGTATCGCTAAAAGCGGGAGAAAGACCAAAAATGATTGTGAATACATACCGAGGAGTATTGTAGAGGTGGAACCAGCAGTAACCCACAAGAATAAAACGTGTTCAGCACAACGTTTAGTTGCCACTTCCCACAGAAGAAGCAAGAAACTCAGGCAGGTTAGAATGAGCAACGGCAGCTGATGTGTGTATATCTCCTTCCAATAGAAAGGGAGCATTCCAAGCTCTTTATCCATACCCAGCAGTACCCAGTTGTAGTAGTAATTACTGCGCAGATACGCTTCGCCGCCGCCAAGCGCATAGAAACAAAGAACGATGAATCCAAGCACGCTCACAATGCCTAAACAGATTGCAACCAACTTAAAGAGGTTAGCTCGAAATTGAGCCTTTTGGAGGATAAGATTGAGGAAGAGAAAAAGAAACACAAAAGCAATCCCCAATATTGCTTTTGTGTTTGCAGCAATAGCCAGACCGAAGAGTATGCCCGATACATAAAATGCACGCGGCGTATCTTTACGGAGATGAGCGATAATGACATACAAGCCTAAAAGCCAGAAAATATTTTGAAGCTGATCAGGTCTGATCTCAATCCCGTTGAGATGGAAATAATAAATGCTTGAAAGTATCGCAACAGAAAGAAAGGAGAGAAGATGAGATCTGAATAGCAGTTGCGCCAACTGGAAAGTAATATAGGCGAGAATCACCATATAAAAAAAACTAACGCAACGCAGGAACGTGAATGTAGAGAAATCAGCATCGAGATCAAAGACGGAAAACAGTACGTAGTTAACTACAGGATAAACGACACCATGATGTTCCCAAAAATCTGCATAGATGAGCTTGGCATTGTGGAACATATTCCAGACGATATGTGTATGTTGGAATTCATCTGGATAGAATGGCTTGTTAAAAATAAACAAGAGTGAAAGACTGAAATTATAAGCAGTTACTAACGATAAAAAACCCCACAAGAAATAGCGGAGCAGTGGATTTTTACTTTTCTTTTTGGGAGAGTCTTCGGACATTCCTAGAATTTTAATAGACTATGTTATGCATTCTTAACGCATCCATATTATAATATAGTCACAATTATTTCTGCACCATGCATGTCTCCGTCATTATTCCCTGCCTCAATGAAGAGAGGACGATCGAAGCATGTATATGTAAAGCCCATACAGGCCTACAGGTTTTTGAAGACACGAGCGAAATTATCGTTGCAGACAATGGCAGTATCGATAATTCTGTATTTATCGCTCGCTCGCTCGGTGCCCGTGTCGTGCATGTGAAAGAACGAGGATACGGAAGTGCAATCATGGGAGGCATTACAGCAGCAAGCGGCACCTATATAGTTATAGGTGACGCGGACGAAAGCTACGATTTCTCTGTCATACCTCTCTTTATTGAAAAACTGCAGAAAGATTCCTGCGACTTGGTAATCGGCAATAGATTTATTGGGACCATACTGCCCGGAGCGATGCCATTTCTGAATCGTTATCTTGGAAATCCCGTCTTGAGTTTCATTGGTAGACTCCTGTATGGAAATGTCTGTGGTGATTTCCACTGCGGCCTCCGAGCAGGACGGAGAAATTCGCTCCTCTCCCTTAACCTCTCATGTACAGGCATGGAGTTTGCAACTGAAATGATAATCAAGGCGGCGCGGCACAAACTCAAGATAGGCGAAGTTCCGATAACATTGTACCCCGATGGTCGCAATCGCCCACCTCATCTGCGACCATGGAGAGACGGGTTGCGACATCTCATATTCATGTTGAGGTACAGACTGCAGAAAAAATAATTCGGTGATCAATACACCACTTATTTTTTGTTTTAAGTTCATGCGCTATACTAACAACATGAACACGGCGCTTTACTGGATCAAACGTTTTATCCCCCCTATTCTGCTTAACAAGATCCGGCCAGCGTATCACTTCATGCTTGCCTACTTCGGAAGCATCATTTACAAACACCCATCGCGCAACATCACCGTCATCGCCGTAACCGGTACTAAAGGCAAGTCCACAGTAACTGAGCTTATTGCTGCCATACTCGAAGCCAATGGATACAAAGTTGCTTCCCTTTCGACCATTCAGTTCAAGATCGGACAGGATGTCAGGCGAAACCTCTTCAAGATGACATTGCCTGGGCGGTTCTTTGTGCAGCACTTTCTGCGTGAAGCAGTTGATGAGAAATGCACACATGCGGTTGTTGAAATGACCTCTGAAGGAGCGCGGCAGTTCCGCCACCGGTTCATTGAGCTTGACGCGCTTGTGTTCACCAACCTCTCCCCAGAGCATATCGAATCGCATGGTTCTTTTGAAAAGTATAAGGAGGCGAAGCTGCAGATCATGCACCAGCTTGAGGCATCTGCCAAACAGCCTCGGTACATAGTAGCCAACAGCGACGACCCGCATGGCGCTGATTTTCTCAAGGCAAAAGTTGAGGAAAGGCTCCCCTATGGCCTTGCAAGTCTCAAGCTCTATACTCTTCATAAGGACGGTATCGGATTGATATTCAAAGACGGCGACGAGGAGATGACCATCCGCGTGCCGCTTGTGGGACTGTTCAATGTCTACAACACGCTTGCAGCGATCACGCTCACCCGCGCGCTCGGCGTCCCGCTTACGATCATTGAAAGCGCGCTTCGGTCGCTTCCGCCGATCCGTGGCAGAGTTGAACATTTTTATGCTCCGAAAACCGCATCAAAACAGGTCACAGCGATCGTCGACTACGCGCACACGCCCGATTCGCTCGAGCAGCTCTATAAGGCCTTCAAGGATGTGCCGAAGGTGTGCGTGCTCGGGAACACCGGCGGCGGACGCGACACATGGAAGCGTCCTGAGATGGCCTCCATCGCCGAACGCTACTGCGACCACATCATCCTCACCAACGAAGACCCATATGACGAGGATCCCCGGAAGATCGTCGAGGAGATGAGCAAGGGCATCACAAACCAGTCGAAACTTGAGATCATCATGGACCGGCGTCTGGCGATACAGACCGCGCTGCAGGCAGCCGCCCCAGGCGGGTATGTGCTCATCAGCGGCAAAGGAACCGACCCGTACATCATGGGGCCGCACAATACCCGACAGGTGTGGAGCGACGCAGAGGTGGTAGAGGAGGAATTAGCGAAACTCGTATAAAAAATAAAAAAGGCGCGCCTGCAGGCGCGCCTTTTTATTTTTCCCAGAACAATACGATTCCCGCAGCAACACTTACATTAAGCGACTCTTTCTGCCCGTGCATGGGTATGTGCACGCATATGTCAGCAGCCTGCAGAAGCTCCTGCGAAACACCCTCGACCTCATTCCCCAGGATATAGGCGACCTTCTTCGGAACCGTAAAATCATACAGCGAAACAGCCGACGGTGTCTGTTCGACCGCGACAACAGAGAACCCCTCTCCCTGCAACGCACGCATATATGCGAGCACCTCCTCCATCGTTTCTTTCTGCTGCCACGCTACCATATCGCTTGCGCCGAGCGACGTCTTCCTGATCTCTTCTCGCACTCTTCCGAAACGGTCAATCGGCGCAGGCGTGTATCCGCACAGCACGATGCGCGAAACACCCGCGCCGTCGCCAGTCCTGAAGATCGAACCAACATTGTGCGCGCTGCGCACATTGTCTACGATGACCTGTTTTTCATATTGCATGGCACTATAGTACAGCCACTCGTCGGTTGATTTACCATTTCAACATGGTATAGTTTTCGCACAAAAACACATGCGCCCATAGCTCAGTTGGTAGAGCGGCTCCCTTTTAAGGAGATGGTCCTAGGTTCGAGCCCTAGTGGGCGCACTGGTAAGAGAAAGACCGCACTTCATATGTGGTCTTTCTATTTTCCTCAATAAAGGTTCTAATATCGCCCCCTAATACGCACTGGAGCACAGGCAGCTAGCTGCCTGTGCTCCGATCGCCGCATCGAAAGATGCGGCGATCTCCTTTCAAAAGCTCCTTTGTTCAAGCCTAGCCTCCTTCCTCATCCGGATACCAGTCCAGAAGCACGACGTCAATATCCTTTCCTCCCGCTTCGACAAGCGCCTTGAATTTTTCCACGTCGCTGAGGCCGTCCTGTCCACGATAATGGTACGGATACACAACCGACGGCGCGAACGCCAGAACCGCGTCGGCTGCAGTCTCCACATCCATGGTGTACGGAGGATTCATCGGAACGAACGCGACATTGATATTGCGCAGTGCGCGCATTTCCGGGGTATCCGCAGTGTCGCCCGCGATATATACCCGGGTATCGATGCGCTCCACTATGTACCCGTTGCCTCTTCCTTTGACATGGCGGCTGTCCGGAGACTCCGGCAGGTTGTACATCGGCACCGCTTCAATAACGAAGCCCTCAAGCGTGGTTGAGGCACCGTTTACCAGAACCGTTGCCTGTTCCTGCAGCGCAGAAGGAAGCAGATCGGCCACAGCCTGCGGGACAACCAGGCGTGTCTGCGGCACAGCAAGCGCCTCAAGCGTGCTCGTACTGAAATGATCGCCATGGATGTCGGTTATCAGAATGATGTCAGGAGTTGATGTCGGATACTTCGCTTTTTCTCCCACAGGATCGACATAGATGGTCTGCCCTCCCCACTCCAATACCATCGAGGCATGTTCGATAGGCGTAAAGGTGAAGACCGCCTCCCCTGCTTCGGTGCCCGCAGTATCAGACGCGGTATTGTTGTATATGGTGTCTGTGCTTCTGTTCACAAGCCAAAAAACGATGCCGGCCAGAGCGGCGATCACGACGATGCCAATGATACTTTTCATAGGATTTCAGTATGTTCCTTACAGATGAATAAATAATGAACCAACGATTCATCCATTATAGTCCAGGAAATTTATCTGTTAAGTTGTGTGCCATAATTATGGGTAATGCCCAAAGGCCGCAAAAACAGCATTCTCTACAGCGTGCTGTTTGCGCGTATAGCTGTGTGGCTTCTTTTCTGTGTGCTGGTGGGATGCAGCGGCGTGCTCATCTTCCTTTTGAAGACCCAGCAGATCGCGTTCGACGCGGCAGTGCACAGCACACGCCATGTCGCACATACCGAACAAGCTGCCGGGGAGATCGTCGCTTTCCCGCTCGGGGTCGATCCTTTGCGCGAAGTGATCGTTGAAGACCCCGCAGTTGAAACATTCCTGAAGACGAACATCACCCAACGGCGCACGCCTGCGGGAAAGCTCTCCTGGCTGCACACCCTCACCTCCAAGCTCGCGCTTTTTGAGTGGTACCAGAATCTCGCCTCGCCGGTAAGCAGGCTCCTCATAATCGACTCCGGAGAACGAAAAGAGGAGGTCGCGTCACATTTCGGTTCCATACTCCAGTGGGACGAGCAGCAGCGCGCGCGTTTTGTGGCGCTCGTTGCAAGCTCGTCCCCAGAACTCTCCGAAGGGAAGTTCTATCCGGGGAACTATGCAGCATACACAGACGCGAGCCCGGAGGATATTGCAACACTCGTCACCGACCGGTTCAATACGAACATCGTCTCCCGCTACCCCGAGGAAATAGACGAGGTGGTACCGCTTGAGAATGCGCTCATCATCGCATCCCTTCTTGAACGCGAGGCGTACGATTTCGAAGACATGCGCTATATCTCCGGCGTGATCTGGAACCGCCTTTTTATTGACATGCACCTACAGATAGACGCGAGCCTCCAATACGCGAAAGGCACGCACTCAGACTCACAGTGGTGGCCCTCGGTAGTGCCTGCAGACAAATACATAGAGTCGCCGTTCAATACGTACGAACATGCGGGACTTCCTCCCGCGCCGATCGCTAATCCTTCTCCTGAGGCGATACTTGCGGCGCTCAATCCGAAGAAGACAGACTGTCTCTTCTATTTTCATGATCGCAACGGGGGTTTCCACTGCACAGCAACCTACGAGGAACATGTGGCGCTTCTGAAACAGCTGTACGGAAGAGGACAATAACGCGGTGCGTGTGTCACTCTGCCGACGTCGATGCACGCGATTGTACCTCAACGATCTCGAGGTCAGGCAGATTGAGACTGAACCAGACCAGTGCAAGCGAGCCGATGAGCAACACTCCTATTATCAGATACGTTAGTTTCATACGTGTCCATGCTACACCGCACATATTAATGTGATGTGAAACAACGCTTCACATACAACTCATATGCCCAATAGAAATGCCCCGCGCATTACTGCGCGGGGCGGGAACTCAGAATGAACACAGATGCTGGGGGATCACTGTCCGGGCCGACGAGAACGCCGGGCAATGGCGGAAGCGACGCCAGCGAGCATCTCAGAGAGGCCCTTGCCGTCGCGCGAAGCGCCCGGCACGGAACGCGCACGAACCGTACCCACGATCTCCGCAAGGTCGCCCTTGATGGCTTCCGCCATGCCCGGCGGGAGGTCCTTCAGGGCTTCGTCGACCGACATCGGCCGGCCGTCTGGGCCGAGGGCCATGATCCCGTCGAGGGGATCGGACCGATCGCCGCCAAACATCTCCTTGAAGTACTCTTCGTAGAGCGTGGTGTGATCAACCCAGCCGATGGTCCAGTCCTCGTCGACGTACAGATGGTCGATCTTGTTGTCGCCGGCTTCGGGAAACTGCCGGACGACCTCCTCGTGGAGGAGGGTCATCACATAGCTGATGCGCCGCATCCGCGTGTCGAGCTGTGCGTCGAACAGCTTCTGCTGCTCCTTCACCGACTCGACGCCAGCCTTGGTATCCGCTTCGTTCTCGGCGAAGATCGTGTCGACCTTGTCGTGCAGGTCTTTCTTCTTGAAATCCCGCACGAACCGATCGCACTCGCCTTTGAGGTCGGAGAGGTGGATGATGATCCGTTTGGTGAAGTCGTCCGGCATGCCGAACGCCTTGAAGTGGCTGAATTTCTGCGCGCCAGGTGCGTAGGTCTCGCCGACCTCGATTGTTGCGAGTATATCCAGCAGACCCTGGATGGAGGAAGCGGCCGAGATGGCAGCGTGTGCGTTCATTGAGTGCTCCTCTTGAGGTGATCAGGACGTTTTTTGTCCGTCGATATAATGACACAAAAATTTTTTGAGTCAATACCCTCCCTTTAAAGCCTGATGCGGCTTGCTCTGTGGTGCACCGCATACGGTATGTGTATACTCTGTGGCAATGGAACACATCAGGAAGCATTTCAAGAAAGCCGACCCCGTTCTCTATGCCGCTATCGCGGGAGAAGGCTGGCATGCTCTCACGCGTACGCACGACCACTTCGCCGGACTGTGCCGCATTGTCATCGGACAGCAGGTCTCGACCAAAGCAGCGGCATCTATCTACGAAAAATTTCGCACGCTCTTTCCCCGCAAGAAACCGACCATGCAGGGAGTGCTCGCCTTAAGCGAAGAAGCTCTGCGCTCGGCAGGACTCTCCCGTTCAAAGGCGCTGTCGATCAAAGACATCGCCACCGGCATCCAGAACAAGGAGATCATACTCAAAGGCATTGAGAACAGAAGCAATGAAGAGGTCATCGCCATGCTTGTACAGGCACGCGGCATTGGGCCATGGAGTGCGGAGATGTTTCTCATCTTCTATCTCGGCCGCGAAGACGTGTTCTCCCCGGGCGATTACGGCCTGCGCATGGCGATCATGAAGCTCTATAAGAAACGAAACCTCCCCTCTCCGGAAGCATCCGCGAAGATCGCAAAAGCCTGGGCGCCGTACCGCAGCTACGCCTGCCTGATACTCTGGGAGACGCTCAACAACAAGCCTGCTGAATAGTGCACACAATACACGGCTGCGGGGGTGTGACCCCGCAGCCGTGTTCCACACGCTCCAGTGTATCTTTATTTCAAAAGCATATTTTGCAAAAAGCACATGTGCGTGCTTAAGTAGGTACAGACCACTCTGTTCCA
Organism: uncultured Candidatus Saccharibacteria bacterium; assembly: GCA_964552045.1. GTDB lineage: Bacteria > Patescibacteriota > Minisyncoccia > Phycocordibacterales > UBA918 > OLB19. The sequence continues at coordinate 44,030 of CAZKFF010000007.1, forward strand.
ACACAACGGGAGAAGATCATGCCCATCACTGATGCCGACAAGGAAAAATGGCCCCTCGTGCAAGCACGTCTGCGTGCCGTCGTCGGAGAAGATGCATACGCTTCCTTTCTTGTGTCTTTGCGCCTGGAGGAGATCGACGAAGCGAAGCTGTACTGCTCGGTCCCGTCGCCATTCCTCAAGAAATGGATCAAAGACCACTATGCGGAAGAGCTTCTTGCCGCCGCTGTGCAGGAATGGCCAGACACCACCACGGTGTATGTCCTCAGGCGGAGCATCGGCGTCCCGATTATTATCGGGGAGCAGCACGAGGAGACCGAAGCCCCGCAGCAGGGGCCGCAGCGCTTCAGCTATACTCGGATGGTCGCAGAGACACAGCCGATGTATGAAAAGCAGGAGGATCTGGAATCTGACGATCCGCCTGTGCTTCCGCAACAGGGATCCGATCGCCGCATCCACATCGAAGAGATACAGCAGGGCACGGGCCGAAAGTACAAGATCGCCCGCACACGTTTGCTTTCACGCGAACGTCCACGCGATATCTCCCTGCCGCGCCAGATCGGGATGTTCCTTTCCAAGTACATGACCGACCGTTCGCTTCACGAGATCGGCCGCCATTTCGGCGGGCGGGACCACACGACGGTCGTGCAGGCCATCAAAAAGATACGAACGCTCATCTACTCCGACCTCGAGTTCGCCTACGAAGTGGCGAGCCTCGAAGCACAGATCAGGAACCTCACGATCGCCTGATGTCTGATCACAACTCCAAAGCCGCCGCCATAGGCGGCTTTTTGTTTTGCTGCTCAAAACCGTTTTGTGATGCGCTCCACAGTATTAAGCGTCCGTGTGGTGATATCTTTCCCAAGCAGTTTCTCGAGCTTCAGCATGAAGTCCGGCGTCTTTGCGACAGTGGTATCAACCACACTGCACAGGGCATTGAGCTCTGTGTCATAGCTGATACTCCCTGACTGCTTGTCCTTCAGAAGCGGCGCAAGCGCCGTGGTGTATGCGCCAGCTTTCAGAAAGGTGATAATGAGGTACGTCTCTTTCGAGTGCTTCAGCGTCCCAAAGGGTACAGTTTTCAAGAAAGTTTCAAGCTCCCCTTTTGTGCGGATGAATGTCGCCACGTCTATGCCGTGCGTATCGCGGAATGCCTGCTCCACCTGCTTCTCGAGCTTCGCAGTATTCTTCTCTGCCGACTCGAAGAGCATGTTCCCGCTTGAGATGAACGAACGGACATTTTCGAAGCCGCAGGATTCAAACACCTTCCGCAGGCTTTCATTGGATTTTCTCGGGTCGCCCGGCCCGATGCCGCGTAAGAAAGCGGCGTATGAAATTGGTTTCGCTTTCATGGCTAGTACACTTCTGTTTTTTCAACCTGCTTGATGAGCTCGTAGGGGATCACCTCGCCTTCTTTGCTTAAGAAATACGGCAGCTGGTTGTGCGTGAACCCGACGATCTCGTTGGTCTTCGCATCCTCCCATTTCTTCCAGACCTTGCGGATGTGCGAGAGCTCCGCCTTTGAAAGAAGATCGAGCTTGCGCCCCTGCGATGCACGTGTCTCCTCTATCTCGTACATGTGGTAGTCCTCGCGCAAAACCTGTCTGATGTTGAGCTCGCCCTTCTCCTCCATCTCCTCAACAAGCCGGAAGTACGCGTCCGAGACCGGACCGAAGGCGATCTTGCGGTATGAAAGTCCGCTCATGCTCTCCCCGTGCTCGTAGTACCAGGAGAAGTCTGCCAGATACAAAAGCTTCGCAAGCTTCGTCTTCTTCAGGACCTTCCCGCTTGCCTTCGCTTCGCGCAAAAAGGCCAGAAGCATCTGCTTGTACTTCAGCACATTGGGTATCTGCGTGCGCGAGAGCTCGTCAACGGTGATGCCGAAGAGATTCGCAATGGCCGCAGCCTCTGCGAGTGTGAGTTCCTTTGTTCCTTTCTCCACCGCCACGTACGACGGGCGCGACATGTGCGCGTTCTCTGCCACCTCTGCCTGCGAGAGCTGCTTCTCCTCGCGCAGCCGTTTTATAAATGATGCGTATACTGTACTCATATACGCATATGATACACCCGTTATGTCAATTTTTAGACACAAGGTGTTGATATTTTGACATACACCTTTTCTTGTCCTACAACGTTGGACTCAGGATAGTATGTAGTGATGAGATCAGCTTCTCCTTCTGTGTATCTACACTTTGGAGGAGTTCACCAATCCCCCCTTCAATCTTATTAAATTCTTGATTAATTTTTTGCTGCTTTGATTGCTTAATTTGGGGAGTTCGAATTGTTCCGAGAGTATCAAAACTCAAAGAATCGCGTATTGAACCTGTCGAAACAACATCCATATACATCTTATAGAATGGTGATCGAAGCAAATGTACTAAAAATTGTGGATCATATTGGGTTGAACGAAACACAACATACGCAGGACTAACATATGCACCATCGTACTCTTCAGATACTACCCCTATACTTCCAATATTTATACGATATGGATTATAAGCAATGTCACCTTTGCTTACCCGCTTGTATGACTGCGTAAAATCCTCCCCTTTAAGATAATTATTAAGAGAGATTTTTCCATCATTTGTGACTGAAAGTATCGGATACTCAGCATCCATTTCCTCATCAGTTCTTGGACGGAATCGTTCACTATGTTCCTTGATAACTCCAGCCAGCGGTTCAAAAGAATTGAGTATATCTCCAACTTGGTAGCGCAAAAAATAAAATGGTGGATCTAATCTATTCTCAATCTCACTGAAATTGACGACAAATGAAGTCTTTAGTCCTTTTTGAGTACCCCTTATAGTTTGTTCGACACGTCGCAGAGGTTTCTCGTCGTAGTGATTTTTTGCAAATTCAATCACATCAATATCTGGCGTTGAGATAACCTGTTGTTTAACAAAGTCCTCAAGGATCAAATCAAGATCTGTTTTTTCATCTTTTTTTACGATCAAACGCCCGCTGGGTTCATATCCCACGAACTCGGCAGATGCCATGAAAATCGGATAATTGAAATCTGGATTAGTAGCTAGTAACTTTCTGATTTGGTCTACATTTTTACCTTTTGTTTGCTCTTCGTAGAGTTTCCTTTTTTCTTCAGTAAACTTCTGCACGTAGAGTACACAGGTCTTTACAGTCTGTACTCCAGACTGGACAAAGGTGTGCGTGGGTAGCGAAATTATACCCCGAACCTCAACTTCACTGTGCAGATAATCTCTTACATATTGATAACTTTCGTTGCTCAAAATACCCTGCGGAATTACTATAAGCATTTTCCCTTGGGGGCGAAGCAACTTTATTCCTTTTTCAAGGAAAAGTATCTCAGTTTTCTGTGACCCACGCTCCGCCTGCTTGCTACCGAGTTCATAACGACGGAGAACTTCCGGTTTCTTTTCTGCACTACCGAAAGGAGGATTGGCTAAAATGACACTGCACCCACTATTTTTTACCTCAGGATCATATTCGGTCGGCTCGTAGGCTTTTCCATTAAAATCAACGTCATCAAGGGCATTACCTCGAACCACATTTTTCCCATCCCCCCACATAAGCATGTTCATTTTTGCTGTACGCGCTGCTCGTGGTTCAGCATCTATCCCATGCAACTGGCCTACTCGTATGTCATCCATGAATTCGTCCTTGTTTACACCCAGTCGATCCCAAGTACCATCTGGCAATTGATCAACCAAACGTTGCATCCTTTCGAATGCTTTGATCAAAAAACCACCAGAGCCGCATGCAAAATCAACAACAACATCATGTATTGATATTTCAGCGAGATCTACCATAAAGTTGACGACGGGGCGAGGTGTGAAGAACTGGCCCAGCCCTTTGCCTCGCAATTGTGTTGGCAAGAACTCCTCAAAAGCTCGCCCCTTTACGTCAACTTCCCCACTCCGAACGTGAAATCCCTGCATCGCACTTAAGACTTGCTTAAGAGTTTGAAGTGAGAGATTTATTTTAGTGTTCTCTTCAAAAATATCTGAATAAAATTCTCGAGTTACTTTACTGAACCACATATTTACGTGGTCCCTGCCGGTACCCAATGTCTCGAGCTCCTCAATACGTTCTGGTGTCAAAACTGATTGTCCCCCCTTCTGTTTTTTCCACTCATCTTCTGCTGCTTTGAGGAATAATATTTTACTCATTTCATCAAAAGAACCTGCAGGATCCAACTTATCTCCATCTCGAATAATGTTATGAATGCTTCTGAAAAATCTGCGATAATCTTTTATCTTTTGCTCGTCAGGTCTCTCAACCTTGTTTTCTTGCTCACTCATGGCAGACAAGACATTTGCAAACGAGATCAGCTCTTTCAGTTTCTTCCAGTTATTCTTTTTGAGCTCCTCGACGCTTTCCTCAAGAATGTTTATACGACTATTGAAAGAGTAGTACCCTCGTAGGATAAACCGACGGCCATTTGTGACAATACTATAAGGAGTCTGGAGAGCAAACGCGTAGGAGTCAACTTGGTCAATTCCTGACTGAAGTGTTTCAGTTGGCTTCTTTGCCTCAACAACTAGAACTGGTTTACCATTATGAAATGCAACCAGATCAGCTTTTTTGGTTGTTTTCTGCCTACCGAAAGTAAGTTTAACTGGATAGTCAGTTTGAATACTCTCTTCTGGATACCCTAGAGTATCTTTGAAGAGGGGGTAGACTAATTTTGTTTCAATATCCCTTTCAGATTCAATAATATTTAAAGTCGGCATATCAGATAAAAATACGAACAAACGTCAGAATTTTATTGTACACCCTGAGGGTGTGGGGTGGGAAGAGAAGTTATTAGGAGGGTACCATTACTCAATATTAACAAAACAAGAGGCTTTACAATTGAAGAACTGTGCTTATCTTCTCAACCTCTTCCTGAAAATCGCTCCCAACCACCACCCTTCGGAGCGGCAAACCGGCTTTTTTAAATATCTCATCCTTTCGCCTGTCTTTTTCTATTTGGGCATCATTGTTGTGGTACTTTCCATCAAGCTCAATAGCGAGTAGAGGCCTGAACTGCAGATCGCAAATAAGAAAATCAATATGCTTGGGTAGAATTTTGTTTCTCCGAACTTTATATCCGTCGCCTTTTACAGTCTCCAGAACGTCCGCAATCCGCATGTTTGGAAAAATAAAAAAGTCATCTCCCAGTTCCTTCTCAAGAAGATAGTAAAAAGACGCCTCACTGGCGTTCAGTACACGCCGCTTTATTCGGTACTCAGGAAGTATTCGTATCTCTTTTTCTTCTTCGGCGAGAGCAGTTTCGGCTTCTATCATCCGTCTGATTTTCTTGCGGAACCACAGAACCACAAACATCAGGATGAGAAGCCAAAAGAGTAACGAGAAGATCAGTTCCATGTCTTTTCATTATATATCCTGAACAGCACTATAACACCGATTTGTTTTCATTGAGTGCATCAAGCGCGTCCATGTCCTCAAGCGCAAGCTCAAAGTCGAAGACGTCGATATTTTCCTGAATGCGCTCCTTGTGAACCGACTTCGGAATCGGCACGCAGCCGTGCTGCAGGCTCCAGCGTATGAGTACTTGGGCGTTGGTCTTGTCGTATTTCACCGATACCTCGTCTATGCGCTGGTCATTGAGCTTCCACCCGCGGGCAAGCGGACTGTATGCCTCGAGCACAATGCTGTGTTCCCTGCAGTAGTTTAAGAGACGCGCATTGTACTTGAACGGATGGAACTCCACCTGATTGACCGCCGGCATGAGGTTCGCGTAGTTCTTCATCTCTTCGAGGTTCTCTATGGAGTAGTTGGAAACACCGATGGCCTTCGCCTTCCCTGAGGCATGTATTTCCTCCATGGCCTTCCATGACGCCTGACGGATGTCTTTGTCTTCGCTTGGCCAATGCACGAGATAGAGGTCAACATACTCCTGCTGCAGTCTAGAGAGCGACTGGTCGATCGCTTCGTGTGCGCTCTCATACCCTTGATCGGCGTTCCACAGCTTGGTGGTGAGGAAGATATCCTGCCGGGGTACAGCCGCCTCAGCAAGCGCGCTGCCCACGCCAGCTTCATTGCCGTAGATCTTCGCAGTATCAATAAGCCGGTACCCGGCCTGCAGCGCCCAGGCGATAGCCTGCTTCACCTCTTCGCCATCCGCAGCCTGCCATACCCCCAGGCCGATAACAGGCATACAAAGACCGTTTTCGAGCTTCACTTTCGAATCGCTCTGTAGTGATGTGTCCATACAGAGCATCATACACAACAGCAATGAAGATTCCATGGATTTTACATTGAGCGCATTGCCGGTACCTGAACTGTGATACACTCAAATCAATGGTGCGTCGTGTCCCCATCCTCATACCTGTACTGGTACTTTCTTTCATACTTGCGGTTATTCTCGGAGCTTCCGTGGTCTTTCACACAGACGCTTTTTTAGGGAACGTGATCGTCTATGACGGTTCGTCTTTCACTCCGGAAACGCTCACGGTTTCGCTCGGCGAAACCGTGATATTCAAAAACAAAAGTGGGCAGCCCTTCTGGCCCGCGTCGAATCTGCATCCGTCGCATCTGCAGTGGTCAGAGTTCGACCCGAAAGAACCCATAGCCGCAGGGGAAAGCTGGAGCTTCACCTTCACGAAAGCAGGCAACTGGGGATACCATGACCACATCGCTCCTACCCTAGGCGGCGTGGTGCGCGTGCGTGACGAGAACGGGGACACAGTAGACCCAAACGACTGTACGATCGCATCGAATAAGCTCCGCTGCTGGGAAAAGGACATAACCGCGCTTTTGGACAAGGGAGACGTCGAAGGCGCCTTCGACTACATGGCGCAACAGGAGGAAGAACCGTACTTTCTGCAGAACTGCCATGCGCTCGTACACCTCATCGGCGAATCCGCGTACACTCTTTTCTCCAGCGGCGAACAATTCGAGATCAGCCAGAAGACCACATACTGCGGATATGGGTTCTACCATGGGTTCATGGAGACTCTTCTGACCACAACCGGAGACCTGCAGGAGGCGCTCGATTTCTGCGCGTATGTCAATGACGCGCTCGGCCAGGCGAAAGAGGATGCGCGCGACGCCTGCTACCACGGCATCGGACACGGAGCAGTTGACGGCGGCGACCCGCGCACGTGGGGAGATGCCTACGCGGTCATCCAGCCGGCCTTGCAGCTGTGCGACAGGATCACCGTCAATACGCTTGAGGAAGTGCAGTGCGGAAGCGGCGTGTTCGACGGTCTTGTGACCGCGTACAGTGAACAGAGCTTCGGCTTCAGCGAGATCCCCGAAGACTTCTACACGCTCTGCGCTGAAGTGGAGAACCCCCACTACAAGGAAGGCTGCTACCGGCAGATGAATCCGCTTGCCGCCTATTTCGGAGAAGGCGACATACAGAAAACGTTTGATCTTGTCAAAAATATTTCCGAGCCGGCATACCGCGGAGCGGCAATGAGCACGGTCATAGCGACGTTTGCACGAAACCGTATGGACAAAGCCGATTACGACACGATCATAAACGCATGTCATACGCTTGAGAAGGATCTGCGTAAAAGCTGCATCACCGGCTTCGTCACACGACTCATGGGGTATGGCACGCCTGAAACCGGCTATCTGCTCGGTATTGATTTCTGCAGATCAGACCTGCTTCAGGGCGAGGAACGGACCATGTGTTTTGCGACGGTCCCTTCAGCTTCCTATACTCGTAAGGCCGCCTGCGAAGCCATAACACCGTACACCGACATCTCTGTGATCGTCGGGTGCCATCAATTCCAATGATCGCCAGACAAAAAGCACCCGAAGGTGCTTTTCGCCGCAGCTGACACTCCATCTTACTGGAGCGGGCTACTTAAGTATTTTACAACAAGCGGATGAGCGCTTGTCTATTGGTGTCTCAGGAAAGAACTAATAAATAACAATTTCACATACAGTAAGCCACAGACACATGAAGATGGCATGAAACTGATGAACCTCCGTTTAACGGGGCTCATTCCACCTCCAAAAGGAGCGGAGCGTGGTCAGAAACCACATCGGGGAGCACTGCAAATTCCTTTACGCGCAGGCCCTTTGAGACGAACATGTAGTCCGCAAATTTCTCCGGCTTGTCATAGAAGGAGGTGCGGGTTGAAGTGATGCCGTACTCTGCAACCAGGTTGCGCAGTCCGGTGTCTTCGATGATCTTCATGCTCTGCGTATCCGGCAGCAGGTTGAAGTCGCCGCAGAAGATGACCTCTCCTTCGACCTCCGCAATAAACGCGGCGATCTTCCTGGACTGCTCTATCCGCTCGGAGCAGTCCGTCTTTCCTTTGCCGTTCCACAGTCCGTGGAAGTTGATGATGGTAAGCGGAACTCCGTTGAACGTCATATGTCCGTATTGGAGGTTCTTCGCAGTATGCCCCAGAACTTCGCGCTCCATGTCGTGCCCTTTATACAGATGCACGTACGACTCTCCGACCTCATGGAATGCGATGCTCTTTTCTGCAAGGAGCGCCAGACCCCACCAGTCGCCCAGATGCGGATGGTAGAAAACGGCATGGTCAGGAAGCACATTCCTGATGTCGTCGAGCGTATCGAGATTCGCCATCTTCCAGATGGTGTCTTTTCCGTGGGCGTTATGGTACACCTCCTGCAGACAGAATACATCAATATCGTTCCTGCGCCTGAAGAATTCCATGAGTTCGTTCCGCATGCGGCCTCCCCACAGATTGAGACTTACGAGCTTCATAGCGTGTCTATTATTGTACGCTCAGCAGAAAACGCAAGGGCAAACACCGCCCACAAAACCTCCATTCTCTGGTATTATGGAAGTTACTATGGCAGCGTTTCCCCCCGAGGTTGTATGCATCACTTCAACTGCGCAGGACGGCAATATGGATTTCCGTTTCGGCGAAAAAGAAACGGTGATCGCCAACCGCACTCACTTTTTGGAAAAGCATGGCATTCTCTACGAGGACCATATCGCCATGCGCTGCGACCACGGGGACATCATTTCGCTTGTCACCTCCTTCAGCCCTGAAGCAGGCGCGACAAGCCAGGAGGACCAGATACACAGTGAGGTACTGGTAACACAGGAGAGGAATCTTGCATTGCTGCTTCTTACTGCAGACTGCCAGCCGACGAGCTTTTTTGATCCCGTGTCGCAAACCATCGCGCTTGCCCACATAAGCCGCAAGACGCTCTGCAACAGGCTGTCCGAAAAGACTGTGCGCTTCCTGCAGGACACGTTCGGCACCAATCCCACTGACCTGCTGGTGACCATCGGCCCTTCTATACAAAAAGATTCCTACTCATTTCCGCTTCCCCTTGCACAGATCCATCCGCTTCTTGAGGGATATATACAAGAAAAAGACGGATACGCGCACATAGACCTCATCGGTGCCCACACGCAACAGCTGCGTGAGCTCGGCATTTCTGATGCACAGATCACTGTTTCGCGCGAAGACACTGCATCGGCAGACTACTTCTCCTACCACCGGGCAAAAAAAGAGGGTACGGAAGACGACGCGCGCATGGCGACGATACTAATGCTGCGCTAAGGTATAAAACAAAACGCCCGGCAATTGCCGGGCGTTTTGTTTTATACGTTGAGCGTCCACTGCTCGAGCGCAAGATCGATATCCGATTCTCCCAGATGACCTTTATGGTATACCGCAAGCAGACTCCGCGAGAGACGTTCGATGTCGCCCTCCTTGAAGGACGACAATGCGCGCTTCGCCTTGTTGTATGGAAAATCCTTCATACCTGCTTCCGCAGCAGTATGCGTGCGCGCAGCCAGACGAAGCGTCTTCAACTGCCACCACAAGGTGCCGATGATCTCCTCGGAGGAAAGCCCGGCCTGTTTAGCCTCCCACAAACCGAGCCACAGCGTCTTCTTGTCCTTCCGCGCGAGGCTGTCTGCAAGCGCAAACACATTGAAACTGCGTGCCTTGTCCACCGATAGTTCCGTCATGGACACAGCGTGCTTCCCGTATGTTTTTTTGGGTGCGGTAAGGAGCGGCCCTTCGATGATGACAAACAGATTCGGCGATTCACCCAGTGCGGGAAGAAGGTCCTGCACCTCCTGCATGAATGCTGCAGATGCGGACGGCGTATCGAGCAGATACGCGGTCTCATCGCCGAAAAGCGATACCGCTCCGGCTGCATCCTGCAGCACGCCTTCCTGGAAGGAATCGGCGTCAATACGCTGTATCCTTATTCCCTTCTCCTCGAAGGGAGCGAAGAACGCATACGCTTGTGTGCGAACCAGAACCGTATCATTGCCATAGAAAAGGTGGATCATGCTTTGATTGTAGCGTATTACGCCGGTTGTGAGAAAAGAGGAGGAAAAAGCCTTACCGCTGCAGCGGGCTGAGATTCCCCCAGCTGTCGCCCACTCCGACGCTCGCTTCGATCGGTACGTCGTTTGCGGACATATCCTTCAGCACGCCCTCCATGATCTTCCGTATCTGTGCAATGTGCTTGTCACGATTTTTTTCTGCGATCTCGAACACGAGCTCGTCGTGCACCTGCAGGAGCATATGCACCTCGTCCTCGAGCTTCTCCTTTTTGATGTATGCGTACACTTCGTTCATCGCAATACGCATGATGTCTGCTGCGGTTCCCTGTACGGGCGCATTGATAGCCATGCGCTCAGCCTGTGCGCGGATGAACGGAGCCGATGAGCGGATGCCCGGGAAATGACGCTTTCTTCCGAAGAGCGTCTGTGTGTAGCCGCGATTGCGCGCAAAGGTCTTGATCTCTTCGAGATATTCCGCAAGCCGCGTGAACGTATTGAAGTAGGCGTTGAGGAATTCCTGTGCCTCTTCGCGCGACGTGCCCTCCCCGAGGTTCGCGCGCAGCGCGGTGACTCCCATGCCGTAGAGAATGCCAAAATTGATGACCTTCGCTTTCCTTCGCATGTCCTTGGTCACCGCATCTTCGGGAACGCCGAACACACGCGAGGCAACGCCGCTATGGACGTCCTCCCCGTTTCTGAAGATCTCGATAAGCTTCGCATCGCCCGAGAGGACAGCAGCTATGCGCAGCTCTATCTGTGAGTAGTCGATGGAGACGATGTCATATCCATCTTCCGCAATAAACGCGTTGCGTATGGCGCGGCCTTCTTCGGTGCGGATCGGAATGTTCTGCAGCCCCGGGTCTTTGGAGGCCATGCGTCCGGTCACCGCACCCGTTTGAAGGAATGTCGTACGGATACGGCCGTCCTTACCCACCATCGTGGGCAGGTTATCTATATATGTGGAGAGGAGTTTTTGCAGTTCGCGGTAACGCAGTATCGCGTCTATGATCTCATGATCATCCCTCATCTTCTCGAGCTCCGACTCACGCGTTGAGCGCTGCCCGCCTGCGGTCTTCTTTTGCTGCTTGGGCTTTAATCCGAGCGTATCGTACAGAATATCTCCCATCTGCTTGGGCGAGTTGATGTTGAACTCCGTGCCTGCAAGCGCATAGATCTGTGTCTGCAGCGCATCAAGCTCCGTGTGCATTTTCTTCGAAAGCTTCTGCAGGTAGCGCGTGTCGAGCCGGATGCCGAGCGCATTCATATAGGAAAGGACGTCCATGAGCGGAACCTCTATCTCCTGATAAAGCTGCATGAGATCCTGTGCCTGCAGTTCCTGTCTGAACCGCTCGACGATGGCAGCAAAATCAGTGGTGTCGTAATATGACCGGCCATAGTCGATGATGTCGTCATACGATGCGTTGGTGCGGTCGGATTCCAAAAGCCACAGCATGACGCTCGCCTCGTGCACCTGTCTGTTGTCGATCCCGCTTTCCTTCTGGTCGACGGCAACTTCATCAGCAACCTCGAACAGATACTTGATACGGGACGTGAGCGTCCGGAAACCGAGCGCAGTGAACAGAGAAAGCAGTTTCTCGACATCAACCGCTTCCTTCCAGTGCACTGTCGGCGCTGTATACGTGATGGGTGCATCAGTGCGTATGACTGCGATCATCTTCGAGAACTCAGCCTCTTCCTTATTTTCCTTCAGCAGATTGATGATGCGCGGCTTGATACCGATATCGAGGAGCTTCTGTTCGCCTTTCGCTCCTTTTCCCAGAGTCGCATAGAGCTTTTCAATGGTGCCGAACTCTCTGATGAGCTCGGTTGCTGTCTTCTCCCCGATGCCCGCGATACCGGGGATATTGTCGGAGGGGTCTCCCCGCAGCCCTTTATAGTCCGGAACGGATTTGGGCCCAAATCCATAGCGTTCCACAACCGCCTTCTCGTCATAGAGAACCGTATCCTTGATGCCTTTGCGGAGCGTATATACCTGTACGCGCTTCTTGTCGATGCACTGCATAGTGTCCATATCGCCTGAGGCGATTATGACCGTGAGGTCTTTCTGCCCCTTTGTCTGATGTGCGATAGTGCCGAGCATGTCGTCTGCTTCGAACCCGACGTGCTCATATATAGGTATGCCCATAGCTTCAAAAATATCCCGCGAGCGCTCTATCTGCACTACCAGGCCGTCGTCTGTTTTTTTGCGGCCGCTCTTGTATTCCTTGAAGACCTCATGCCGGTACGTCGGCTCAGGCAGGTCATAGCAGGCTGTGATGTAGTCGGGCTTCAGTTCCTCGATGATCTTCAGCAGCATGGCGACCACACCGTAAAGTGCACCGGTAGGCTCGCCTGAAGGCGAGGAGAAATCCGGGAGCGCATGGAATGCCCGATGAAGGATCGCGTGCGCATCAAGAAGCACCAGTGTCTTTCCGTTGTCTTTTTCTGTTGCAGTCTTTTTAGGCATGGTTACGAAATGGTTATGCTGCGGACATCCGCATCCTTGATCTCCAGGCGCAGAAAGACCGTGTGTGCGGGCAGAAGCGCCTGTATATGCTCCGCCCACTCAATGCAGATAAGCGTCCCCGCGTCGGACAGCAGTTCTTGAAAGCGTAGCGGCCGCATCTCATCAATATCCTCAATGCGGTACGCATCAATATGCACCAGCTTCTCATAGGGCCCTTGTGTGCATGCGTATGACTTCAGGATGACGAACGTCGGACTCGTTACGTCCTCCTGTACGCCGAGTGCGAAGGCAAGCGCTTTCGTGAAAGCAGTCTTCCCCGCTCCGAGGTTCCCGGAAAGCCCAAGAACAGCCGCAGCACTGTGCGGAGTTTGCTCCGCAAGCCTGCGGAGAGCTGTGTGTGCGGCGATACTGAGTTCTGATTCCTTTCTGATTTCCAGCTGTTCCATAGGATGCATTCTACCACTGATGCTACAATTACCCATATATGCCCCAGTTCGATGACACATTCGCCGAAGGACGCATGGACGAGATCCGCCGCAAGGAAGAGGAGCACCTCATCAGCGCGCTCGCGTCCCAAAACGGCTACGGCTATATCGACCTGCGCGGGGTCACCATCAACCCCTCAGCGCTTCTAATCATTCCCGAAGAAGAAGCGCGGGAAGGCGGCATTGTCGCGTTCGAGACGGTCCGCAAGCGCATCTCCGTTGCGGTGCGAAACCCCAACAAAGCAGAGACGAAGGCCGCGATCGGCAATCTTCAGGAGCGCGGCTACACCGTTACCGTTTTTATGACCCCGACTGCAAGCCTTGAGCACGGCTGGGAACGCTACAGCGACCAGAAGAATACGTCAGCAGTAGTGCACGGCGTGATGGACATCAATGCGGAGAACATAACCGCACAGATACAGAAATTCAAGACGCCCGAATCGGTTGCGGAACACATCGAGCAGACGCGCACGCTCAATAATGTGCGCCGCGTCTCTGAAACGCTCGAGTCGATCTTCGCAGGCGCGATCGCACTTGGCGCATCGGACATCCATATCGAGCCGGAGCAAACGGGCGTGCGACTGCGCTACCGCCTCGACGGCGTTCTGCACGACGTCATGGATTTAGAGCGCGATCTGTATGCGCGGCTGATGTCCCGCCTGAAATTGCTCTCAGGGATGATTCTCAACCGCAAAGACGAGGCACAGGATGGGCGCTTCACCTTCACTACAAGCGACAAAGAGGTCGAGGTACGTTCGTCGATCATTCCCGGAGCTTCAGGAGAAGCCATGGTCATGCGTCTGCTCGACCCGACAGTGGCGAGCTTCAATCTCGAACAGCTCGGACTCAACGAGATCCTGTACGGGATCATGATCGAAGAGATCAAGCGCCCCAACGGGCTTATCGTCACCACCGGTCCCACCGGTTCCGGAAAGACTACTGCGCTGTACGCCTTCCTGCGCAAAGCGCATACGCCGGAGGTGAAGATCATCACGATCGAAAACCCGGTTGAATACAAAATAGACGACATCGTGCAGACGCAGGTGAGCGATGATTACACCTTTGAATCCGGACTACGGGCGATACTGCGTCAGGATCCTGACATCATCATGGTCGGCGAGATCCGCGACCGTGAGGTCGCCGAAACCGCGATCCATGCGGCGCAGACCGGGCATCTCGTCTTCACCACGCTTCACACCAACAGCGCGGTGGGCGCTTTCCCTCGCATGATCGATCTCGGCGTCGATTACCGGATGATTGGCAGCTCGGTCAATATCGTGCTCGGCCAGCGCCTCGTGCGCGTTCTGTGCGAACACTGCAAGAAACAGCGCGAAGCAACCGTGCAGGAAGCGGAACAGATACGGAAGATACTCGCCACCCATCCGAAACCGCCCACTGTGCCCGATCCCATACAGCTGTTTGATGCGGTCGGCTGCGACAAATGCAACCACACAGGATTCAAAGGCAGGCAGGGAGTCTATGAGGCTATCCGCGTCGATGAAGCGGTCGAGGAAGCGGTCATCAACGATCCCCGCGAACATATCATCCTGCAGGCGGCAATGAAGCAAGGTATACCAACCATGGCAGAGGACGGCGTTGAGAAAGTACTCCAAGGAAAGACATCATTCGCAGAACTGCAGCGCGTTGTCGACCTCGCCTCAGGACGGCATACGATCGGCACAGAAGCGGCAACAGACCCGCACACTGACGATGACTTCCTTTCGCACGTTGTGTGAAAACTCCATTTTCCAAAATACGAAAACGTCCCTCGGTCAAGGGACGTTTTCGTATGCGTTATGCTATAGTCGCATCAGTTTGAAGAGAGCACTTCGACGTTCCAGTATATAACCCTCTAAGCAAGAACTTCAGGGATGAAGAGGTTACAGAACTAAGGGGTACCGCAGTGCTCTCACTCGAAGGTGAGTACCACCGTATCCTCGCAAAGCAACCTTTTGTTGTTTAGAGGGTTATAGCTTGGAACACCAAAAACAAAACGCCGCGCATGAGGCGCATTTGGTTTTTGTATTCTCTGTGTGAGGATCAGCGCATCTCTGCGCGGGAACTGTATGTGCACAATACTAGCACAATATGAAGCATTGTCAAGTGAGCAAGCGAGCGTATGCGACTATTGCGAACTTCTGCCCCGATTTGCCCTATCCCGGGGTAAATCGCTGGGCCAAGCGTACTCTTGAATTTTCGTATACAATAGAACTACCTATGAGCGACCTCTCCACACAAAAACAAGGCTTTACAAGGGAAAATGCCTCAAACCTCGACCAAACCCTGCGCCCACAGAGCTGGGAAGAGTATATCGGCCAGCCGAAAACGAAGGAGAATCTGCGCATTCTGCTCACCGCAGCAAAGGAGCGCGGCCACGCCGCCGAGCACGTGCTCTTGTACGGTCCCCCAGGGCTCGGGAAAACCACGCTTGCCCACCTGATCTCCAAGACGCTCGGCACCAATATGCGCACAACCTCCGGGCCCGCTATAGAACGGGTGGGTGACCTCGCGGCCATACTCACCAATCTCTCGCCGGGAGATGTGCTCTTCATTGACGAGATACATCGACTTTCGAAATCCATCGAGGAAGTGCTCTACCCCGCAATGGAATCGGGCGTGCTCGACATCATCATCGGCAAGGGGCCGTCCGCGCGGACCGTCCAGCTTGAGCTTCCACCGTTCACACTCGTTGCCGCAACCACACGAATATCGCTTCTATCTGCACCTTTGCGCTCGCGGTTCTCAGGCGGCACATTCCGGCTTGAATTCTACAGCAATGAGGAGATAGCGGACATCCTCCACCGTTCGTCACACATCCTCGGTATTGAAGCAGACAACGGTATCATGAACACCATCGCGTCCCGCTGCAGAGCCACGCCGCGCACTGCAAACTATCTCCTGAAGCGATGCCGGGATCTCGCCCAGCTTGAAGGCTCTGAACTGAATCGAGACATCGTCGACCGCACGTTCACGCTTTTGGAGATCGATGCACTCGGACTCGGCAGCCCCGATAGAGCAGTGCTCGAGGTCATCATCAACAAGTTCAACGGTGGTCCGGTAGGACTCAATACCATCGCCGCAGCAACCGGCGAGGAGCAATCCACCATTGAAGATGTCATCGAGCCCTACCTCATCCGCCAAGGACTGCTCGAGCGGACCCCTCGGGGTCGTATTGCAAGCGCGAGCGCCTACTCGCACATCCAGTACACATGAACAAAACAGATATCATCAACGAACACATCCGTGCCATTGACCGCTACTTCAGAGACACACGGCCGGGCCAGTCAGCGAACGAGCGATTGTTCTCCCGCATGGTCAAACTGACTGAAGAGGTTGGCGAAGTGAGTGAGGCGGTGCTCCAGGAAGCAGGCGAACAGCGGAACAGCAAAGAGCAGTGCGACCTCGATAGCGAACTTGCGGACGTACTCATCACTACCCTTCTTCTCGCAGCAACCCGTGAAGAAGATATCTGGGAGAACGCCATTGCGATACTTGAAAGATTTAGAAAGAACCATACTATATAGAAGCCCAATAAAACAAAACTATGTCAGGACATAATAAATGGTCAAAGATCAAGCACAAAAAAGCCGCCGGTGATGCAGCGAAAAGCAAGGTGTTCAGCAAACATGCTGCACTGATCGCAATGGAATCGCGGAAGGCGAACGGCAACCTCGCGTCTGCGGGATTAGCCGCGGCAATTGACCGGGCGAAGAAGGATTCGATGCCTAAAGAGAATATCGACCGTGCAGTGGCAAAAGGCGCAGGCGGCGACGGTGCAAAACTCGAGGAGGTCACCTACGAGGCATTCGGACCGGGTGGCGTCGCAATGGTCATCACGGCAGTGACCGACAACAACAACCGCACTGCGCCGGAGATCCGCCATATCTTCAGCAAAGCAGGGCTGCAGCTCGGCACCCCCGGCTCGGCATCATGGGCGTTCACCAAAACTGCAGAGGGATATACCCCAACAAGCCCCGTGGAACTTTCGGATGCCGATGGCGAGAAACTCGCGAATCTCATCGACGCGCTTGAGGAGAATGACGACGTGCAGGACGTGTTTACCACCGCAGACAGCGCAGAATAGAACAGACCGGCCTGAAGCCGGTCTGTTCTATTCTGCGCTATAATGGCGCTACCATGAGAGTACTCGCGATTGATCCCGGATACGACCGCCTTGGGGTTGCCATACTTGAAAAAGAACACGGTGCGGAAGTGCTTCTCTATTCCGCCTGCATTGAGACGCAACCCTCCGATGAACTTTCGGTGCGGCTCGTGCATATCGGAACGGAAATACAGAAGCTCATTGATACATATAAACCCAATGCACTGGGCATTGAGACGCTCTTTTTCAATGCCAACAGGACAACCGCCATCGGCGTCGCGCAGGCGCGCGGGGTCATCCTGTTCCTTGCGCGACAATCCGGCTGCGCCGTATATGAGTTCGGCCCCCAGGAAATAAAGGTTGCGGTGACCGGCTACGGGAAAAGCGACAAAAAAGCGGTCACCGATATGGTAAAACGGCTCGTACCAAGCGTAAAAGAGGAGGCTCATGACGATGAGTATGACGCTGTGGCGGTCGGCATAACCTGCCTTGCGCATTATCGAGGCGCTTAGTAAAATCTCTCTCCGAAACATGGCTCTGACATGTTGCAAAAAGTGCAGACTTTGATACAACGTTAGTAATTAAATTTTAAGTGAGAACATATGAACCCAGAGGAGGAAGAAGAAATTGATGATGAGGAAGATGCTTCGCTTGATGACGACCTTCTTGCCGAACTCGACCCCCTTGAAGACGATGCAGAGGATGACCCGCTCGCAGAAGGGTTCGGAGAAGTTCCCGACGAAGAGGAGAAGGCAATCGAGAAGGCTGCGCAAGAGACCGATGACAGCGATGATGAGGACGAAGACCTCGAGGAGGACGCTGAGGACGTGGATTACGACACCTTCGATGATGTCGATGAGTTTTAGGGAAATGTAGAGGGCGTCAGCGCGACAATATTTTTCTTATACAAACGTTTCGTATTTTCGATCTTTTGAAGAACATCTGTTAGCGTCTTGCCATAACAAAAGCACCGAGCGATCGCCCGGTGCTTTTGTTATGGCATAAGCCGCACGAACCGGCGTTTGCCAACCTTCAGTGTCACTGGCGCATCGACAGACTCCGGAAGCGCTGTAAGCTTCTCTCCGGTATGCGCGTCTTTCACTCCTCCCGCTTCGAGCAGGCGTCGTAATTCTGTCTTGGATGCGACGATCTGCAGTGCAAGCAGATGCTCAGTGTAGTCAGGACGGATCTCCGCAATATCTTCCGGTATCACGCCTTTCTGGAAAGTTTCGATAAACAGCTCCTGAGCATGCCGGGCCTCATCTGCACCATGGTAGAGAGAGACGATCTCAAACGCAAGACGCATCTTCGCATCCCGGGGATTGCCGCCGGAGTTGAGCGCGGATTCCAGTTCATGCACCTCCGCAAGCGGCACGCGGGTGCAGATAGTGAAATATGGCACGATCTCGCTGTCCTGCATGCTCATGACCTTTCCGTACATGTCCGCCGGTTCCGCAAGAAGATTGATGGTATTGCCCCAGCTTGAACTCATCTTCCGGCCGTCAGTGCCGTTGATCAAGGGATTCATGAGGATACTCTGCGGCTCCTGAAGAAAGTGCGGCTGCAGCGTTCGTCCCGCCAGCAGATTGAAGCGCTGATCGGTGCCGCCTATCTCGACATCAGCCTTGATAGCCACGCTGTCATAACCCTGCATTAACGGATACAAGACTTCGCGGAGCGACACACGCTTGCCTGCATCAAGCCGGCGCTTGATATTGTCGCGCGCGATAAAGTCGGCAACCGAGAACAGATCAGCGTGCTCGCCTATCTCCCGGTACGTCAATCCTTCGAGCCATTCGGAGTTATGGTGGAACTCGACTGTATCGATATCAAGGACTTTCGCCACCTGCGCGTAGTAGTTCTGCTTGTTCTCATCAACAACTTCCTTGCTGAGCATGGGGCGCTCGCTGTCCTTGTCGGACGTATCGCCGATAACACTCGTGAAATCGCCGACAATGAAGACGATCTTATGCCCGAGTTCCTGGAAATCCCGCAGCTTCAAAAGCGGAATTGAACGGCCAATATGTATATTGGGACTTGTTGGGTCGATGCCGAGCTTGATACGCAGCTGCGTACCGCTTGAGAGTTTTTTCCGAAGATCATCAATGTGAATGACCTCCTCCACTCCGCGGGTCAGAAGCTCCTCTATCTTTTTGGGATCGGTATTCACGTCCATATGCAGATAACTCTAGCATATCACTCTGTTGTATCTATATATGGACAAAACGTGCTAATATGGCCATATTAAGCAATCACATGAAGATCAAAACCTGGGTAAAGCGGCACTATAAGGACATTGCCATTGATGCAGCCATTGGATTTTTTGTTGTGGGTCTGATCGCCGCCGGCGGACTGTTTATCTGGGTCTCGACACTCGAGATCCCCGACCTCTCAGCTTTTGAGCAGCGCCGTATCCAGCAGTCGACGAAGATATACGACAAGACCGGTGAGGTGCTCCTTTACGACCTCCACCAGGATGTGAAACGGACCATTGTCCCTTTCGAAGACATCTCCTACCACATCAAAAATGCTACGGTTGCTATTGAGGATGACCAGTTCTACAAGCACTATGGGATCGATCCGCTCGCGATCATCCGTTCAATGATCAACAACGTAAGCCGCGGCGGCGGACCGTTCGACGGCGCAGGAGGGTCAACCATCACCCAGCAGGTGATCAAGAACTCGATCCTTGAGCAGGAGAAGCGTCTGACCCGAAAGATCAAGGAGGCCATTCTTGCCATTAAGATCGAGCGCGTGCTCACCAAAGAGGAGATTCTCTCGCACTACCTCAATGAATCTCCGTACGGCGGCACCATCTACGGTGTTGAAGAAGCATCGCAGGCGTTTTTTGCAAAATCAGCGGCGGATGTAACTTTGCCGGAAGCGGCGTACCTTGCGGCTCTGCCGCAGGCGCCGACCTACCTCTCACCGTACGGAAACAACCGCGATGCGCTTGATGCCCGGCAAAAGCTCGTGCTCGAGCGTATGCTCGTCAATAAGTTCATAACGCAGGAGGAGTATGATGCTGCAATTGCGACCGAAGTGCAGTTCCAGCCGCAGGCGGTGACCGGCATCCGCGCCCCGCATTTTGTCATGTACATCCGTGAGCTTCTTGTTGAGAAGTACGGCGAGGAAGCGCTTTCAGAAAAGGGACTGCGTGTGATCACCTCGCTCGACTGGGAACTTCAACAGGAGGCCGAACGTATCGTCGCTGAAAAAGCGAAGCATAATGAAGAGACATTCAATGCCTCCAACGCTGGTATGGTCGCGCTCGATCCGCAGACAGGCGACATACTCGTCATGGTGGGCTCACGCAATTATTTCGACGAAGAGATCGACGGCAATTTCAATACCACGCTTGCGCCACGGCAGCCGGGCTCGTCGATCAAGCCGATCGTGTACGCCTCAGCCTTCAGCAAAGGATACACGCCTGATACGAAAGTATTCGACGTGAAGACGCAATTCAGTTCAGTCTGTGAGCCATGGGACCTCAGCAGCGAGACGCCATGCTACTCGCCAAACAATTACAATCACAAGTTTGTAGGGCCGATCAGCCTGCGCAATGCGCTCGCACAGTCGTTGAACATCCCTGCGGTGAAAGTGCTCTACCTCACCGGCATCAAGGATGCGATGAAGCTCGCTTCAGACATGGGTATCTCTACACTCAATGACCCTGATCGGCTCGGACTCACCATGGTGCTCGGAGGCGGCGAGGTCAAGCTTTTGGAGCATGCCAGTGCGTATGCCGTATTCGCCAACGAGGGCGTCAAAGCCGACCTTCGGCCGATACTCCGCATCGAAGACGCTCAGGGCACGGTCATTGAGGAAATGGACGTGGAGGAACATCGCGTTCTCGACCGCAATGTCGCTCTCCAGATCAGCGATGTCCTCAGCGACAACAATGCACGCGCTCCGTTGTGGGGCTATAACTCAGCAGTGTATTTCCCGAACCGGGATGTTGCTATCAAATCAGGTAGTACCAACAACTCGCGTGACGCATGGCTTATGGGCTACGCGCCTAACCTTGTGGTGGGCGTATGGGCAGGAAACAACGACAACAGCCCAATGAACGGGCTTTCCGGACTTATCGCCACGCCGATGTGGCGGTCATTCATGGACATCGCGCTCCCGAAGATCGATGAGAAGAGCTTCGGCGAACCTCCTGCGACCGATCCGACCATCAAGCCGATCCTGCGCGGAGAAATATTCGATACAACGACACTCATACAGAACATACAGTCGGGCAGCACGACGCTTGACCTTGCGGGGGTCGCCTCAAGCATCCACAACATCCTGCACTATGTCGACAGGAGCGATCCGCTCGGACCATATCCTTCCAACCCGACAAATGATTCGCAGTACAATAACTGGGAATACGCGGTTCAGAAATGGAAGCAGCAGACGTACGCGCCGATCATTCCGGAACTTTCAGAAAATGCAGACGATACCGATGACGAGAACGAAGATGAGGATACTGACCGCAGGGGAAATCGCGATGACGATTAAATAATTTCCTTAGGGGCATTCTTTTCCCCTATCCTTCCTTTCATGTGTGTGAGGATCTCACTCTTGCGTAACTTTATTTCGCTCTTAAGCGGCCCAGAAACGCTTACGGAGAGCGTTTGCGAGTAAACGGTATACTTTACTGCTTTGTGCGGCACACGCAGACCGATGACGTCCTCTACCACTTCGGTGAAGCAGTCAACGACGGTTTTCTCCGGCGCCTGCAGGGTATTTTTGTACTTTTCAAAAAGAGCACTGATCTTCGTAATCTCGCCTCTTCCTTTGCGCATAGGCTACTTATTCATTGGCATTACCAGATAGCGGAGCGATTTATCATTCAAACCCTCGATCACGAGCGGCCGCCCAATGCCGGCAAAATGCATGAGGATACTGTCATCAACGATGTGCTGCAGCGGTTCGGAAAGGTATCGCTGATTGAAGTTAAGCTGCAGTTCGTCTCCTGTCGATTGCGCCTTTATAGATTCCGTTGTTGTGCCTACGTCTCCGCTGTTTGCCGAGACGGTGAGTGATTTATCTGTTATATACAGACCCACCTGCTGAAACTTGTTGAGGAATATGTTCGTCTTCTTGAATGCGGAAGCAAGGTCGTTCTTCAACAACGTCGCGTGGGTGCTGTACTCCTTGGGGATGATCTGCTCATAATCAGGGAATGATCCGGATGTGAGACGCGAGGTGATGTATACCCCGTCCTCGAACTGCAGCGCGCACTGATTCTCATTTACCTTGAATTCCGGATCACTTGACCGCATATCACACACCCGTGAGAGTTCTATAGCATTCTTTTGTGGAATAAGGACCGGGTCCTGCAGGACAAATCCCTTCTGCGGGACTGTTTTTTCCATGAGCCGGAATGAGTCTGTAGCCACAAAAGTGAGCGAATGTTCTTTTTTTTGGAGTATATACACGCTTCCAAGTTCCGGCTTGATGGAAGAGACACTCGCAGCAAACGATGCGGTCTTGATACCAAGAGAAAAAAGTTCGCGCTGTACTTTTTGGCCCGTGCCGTCTATTTTTGGGATATGCGGAAACTCATCATGTGGAATTGTTTTGATATATGTCTCCGATCCTGTTCCTTCGATCACTAATGATCCTTCTTCAGTACGAAGCGTCACATCCTTTACGGACATACATTGCACTGTCTGTGTGAGTGTCGACGCCGGAACAGCTATACTTCCTTCCTCTTTTACTGAAGCAGCAAGCGTCGACTCAATACCAATCTCAAGATTGGTCGCATGGAGGGAGAGGGAGTTGCCGGATGCTGAAATTAATACACACTGAAGTACTGGTAGAGTGATGTGCTTGGTACTCACTCGTGACACAAGTTCCAACCGGTCAAGCAACTGTTCTTTTTCTATAGTGACGTGCATATCTTATTTTTTTATTAATTATAGTACTCCTTATTATTAGCCCTGTGGATTTGTGGAAATCTAAAATCTATGGCCTGCTTCTTAACTTTTTTAAAACAGATTGGTGTGCAGAGCTGTTGATACGGTATTGTTTTTCTTTGCATAGACCCGGGGATAACCTCATCTATTTTTCACTGCTGGGGATTACTCCCACTTATGCACATCTGTACTCATTCTTGTATACACCCTTGTTTTATTTATACACCGTGTTCAACCTTTCCTATTGTTAGGATACCCACACGAGTATACACAGCTCTCTGTCAGTAAAAAACTGGCCCAAAGAAGGGCCAGTTTTTTACTTGAGAAGCAGCCGTATCTGTGTGATCTCTTCTTCAAGTTCAGAATTGCTCTTGAGGTCGTTTTTGATCTTCTCACAAGAGTGTATGACTGTGGTGTGGTCCCTCCCCCCCAGTTTCTGTCCTATTGCCGGGTATGATACTTGGAAATCTTCGCGGAGGATGTACATGATGAGCTGCCGCGGCTTTACGATCTCCTTGCGTCTGGTCTTCTCGTAGATCGAGGACGGCTCAACATCAAAGTAACGGGCGATCTTATCAACAACGTCCGAAACAGCGAGCGTCTTTCGCGGACGAGTGCTGTTTTTGATGATCTGCTTGACCTCGTCAAGTGACAGTGTACGTCCCAAAAGCTGCGACTGGCACATGATGGTGTTCAAGGCACCCTCAAGTTCGCGGATATTGCCCTCGATAGTGTGCGCGAGATGGTCGATCACCTCATCAATAAGTGTGAGGCCATGCTGCGCAGTCTTCGCGCGCAGGATTGCCGCGCGCGACTCCATATCAGGCGCAGGTATATCAACGATCATTCCCTGCGCAAATCGCGATTGGAGGCGTTCCTCAAGCCCGGAGAGCAGTGCAGGATGCACATCGCTTGAGAAGACGATCTGTTTGTTGTTGTCATGGAGCGCATTGAACAGATGGAAGAGCTCCTCCTGCGTCTTCTCCTTATTGGCGAGAAACTGCACGTCATCCATGATGAGGGCATCATACTGCCGGTATTTGTCTTTGAAATTGTTGGCAGTACCGTTCTGCAGACTATTGAAATAGTCAACGGTAAAACGCTCGCTCGTGACATAGAACACCTTTTTGCCTGACCGCTTCAGCTGGTTCCCCACTGCCTGAATGAGATGCGTCTTACCGTGGCCCGTCTTACCGTAAATGAACAGCGGATTGTATGCAATGCCCGGCTTTTCGCTCACTGTTTTTGCCGCAGCATGAGCAAGTGCATTAAAAGGGCCAATAACAAAGGTTTCAAAAATGTATTTTGGGTTGAGATTGTCGCTTTTGTTGATGTAATACTCTTCAAGCGGCAGTGCTGCATTGATGGTTTGCGGCCGGGAAGTCTCAGGCTTTTTGTCGCTTCGCTGCACCACTGCATACTCGATGCTGCGGACATACGGCGTAAGTTCACGCAGGGTCTTCAGGATCATCGACTGGAACTTGTCAGAAAGCCAGTCGCGGACAAATACGCTTGGTACGCCGAGCGTCACGGTTCCGTCCTCGAGCGAGACGATATGCGTATCGCGGAACCAGGTCTTGAAGTTTGCGGGAGTGATCGAAAGTTCTATGGTCACCAAGGCGTCATCCCACAACTTTTTAACATCAACTTGTTCAGTATGAACAATGTTGTTAACAGTAGGATGAGAGAGTGGATTCATAACTTAAGATGCAGAACTTAGGTAGAAAGCATTATACGTCCGATACAAAAACTGTAAATACTTTTTCATTTTCTCCTGCTATTTCGAATGATAATTTTTGCAACATGCAGGTTATGTGCATAACCTGTGTATAGCAAAATAATGCCTGAATACTGCCGCCTTCGCCACCCTTGAAAATGAAGCATAACTAGTGTACAGTGCATCCACATTCATTTTTGTACTAAACAGTATGACAAAACGAACATATCAGCCAAGCAAGCAGAAGCGCATGACCACTCATGGTTTCTTGGTGCGTACGGGCACAAAGTCAGGGGCAAAGGTACTTCAGGCCCGCCGTCGAAAAGGACGCGCTGTGCTTGCGGTAAAGAAGAGCAAATAATTACTCCTTTAAGGAGGCGGTATACTGTTTGAGTATGCTCAAGAAAAAAGAACGATTGACCAGAAAAGAGTTTGATCGTTCTTTTTCTGTTGGGAAACGCATCCATTCCCCGTTTTTGCAGCTGGTCTACGAAGCAGGCAGGCAATTCCACGGCTCAGTTGTGGTGGGTAAAAAAGTCGCAAAAAAGGCTGTAGACCGCAACAGGATGCGCCGGCGCATTTATGCGATCGTCTATGCGTTCGCACAAGACAGAGACCTTCAGCTGACGCTCATTATCATCGCAAAACCCCCGTTCGCCTCGCTTTCCCGCGCGGAAGCCGCTGATGCAGTGCGCCAGTTGCTGTCGCGGCTTCCACAGGCGTAAAAGCCTGATCCGCCTTTTAGACAGCCTCCAGGAATCACGCTACAATGGGCTATTCCATTTAATTCACATATATGTTCAGTACGATTTGGCACACGCTCTTCTTTGACCCCATTTATAACGGACTCATCTATTTCATCGACCGCATTCCCGGCGGCGATGTGGGCATCGCCATCATACTCATCACCATCGTGGTCAAGGCCATTCTGCTCCCGCTGTCCATAAAAGCCGCAAAAACGCAGAAGGTCATGAAGGAGGTCGATCCCAAAATTAAGGAGATCAAGGAAAAGGTGAAGGACCCGCAGGAACAAGCCCAGCAGATAATGGCACTCTATAAGGATTCCGGGATCAATCCGTTTGCAAGCATTCTCCTGATGTTTCTTCAGATCCCCATCATTATCGCGCTGTATCTGTCTGTATCCAATGGCGGCGGCGTACCGCTTCCTGAGGTCAATACTGCCCTGCTGTACTCGTTTGTCCCCGCTCCGGAGACCATCACCATGTTCTTTCTCGGATTTCTTGATATCACACAGAAGAGTCTGCCGCTCGCGCTCCTTGCTGGACTTGGACAGTTCGTCCAGGGTCAGCTTTCCTTCCCCAAGCTGCCTGCACGCGATCCCAAAGCAGCGCCAAGTATGAAGGATGACTTTGCACGCAACATGCAGATACAGATGAAGTACATCATGCCCATATTCATAACCATTGTTGCATACACCATATCGGCGTCGATCGCTCTCTATTTTACTGTGAGCAGTATCACATCAATCCTCCAAGAGCTTGTCATCCGAAAACACCGATAAAAGATCCTGCATTTTTGCATGGGATCATTTATATATACGCTCTATCTCTGCAAAAGATATAACCAGAGCGTTTGATCAATCTTGTTCTTGAAGAGAAGGTGATCCCCGCTTTGATTGATCCTAATGCCTGAAACATCAATCGTTCGTCCTGATAGTTCAGACAGGTCAGCAATAAGCGTCGAGCCGTCTTCATGGAGATCGGTGTGCCAGATAAGGTCTTTCGATATACGTGTCCCTTTGTACCAAGCGTTAAGGTAATCAGACTCCACTGCACCGAGCGGCACTGCACACCACGTCTGATTTGGATAGAGAGTGTCAAAAACGCATTTTTCAGGAATCATGGCTAAACCATGCTGTACTATCTCCGTTGGGTACACCGCCTCTGATATGTACCTGCCGTCAGCTATATGCGTAGTGACGATATTCTGGGCATTTGCGAATGCGACAAAACCATATGATCCAGTCGATGAAATGGGCGAAAAAGAAATGTCCGATATGGCATAGAGGGCTCCAAAAAGTTGTTCTGACGGTTGAGGCTGTATGTACACCGTTGGACCCCAGAGCACACGCGCATTGGTGAGATCGATGCTGAATACCATCGATTTTTCAAGTGTTGTAATATTGTACTTGTATCCTTTTGTACCGGTAGCATCTGAAATTGAGAACAGCACGGTATCCTCATTGCTGAAAACAATGTTTTGCGCATCTTCAGGAAGATGAGAGACCTTCATTTCTTCGTCTTTCACAATCCTGCCAATGAGAACATTACGGACATTTTCATTATACGAAACCAGGGCCACAACAGTTGCTTGCGGTGAAAAGATCGCTTCTGCTGTTTGCGGAAATGTGGTTCGTGAGATCTGCGTCTCCGCACCAGTGGTAGTGTCGATTTCGTATACGTACCCAGTTCCCCGCTCGACATATCGTATGCGATTGTCGGTGCTTGAAGCAAATGCAAATCCTGCCACAGAACGGGTTCCGAGCTGCTGCAACGGCGATCCGCCAAGCGCGAGCTGCGTAGAGCTTGTTGCCTGAGGCACGACAATCACTTCCTCTCCAGGCGCTGGCATGATGCCGAGATTGGTGAACACTTCCTGAGTTTCTTTTGGTGCGCCAAAGACTAATAGATACAGCCATATAGAAAAGACCAAGAGAATGATGACGATGCCTGCGGTAATGAGGATGTGGCGGTTCATATTCTTCTTACTTGTAACATAGTATCATTTCACTTCCTCCGGAATATGGCGTCACGATCGAGTATCCTGTGGCACCCAATTCAGCGCATTCAATAATGCGGGACTGCCGGAACCGTTGAGTATCGTATGGACCCTGTGATTCATACACCACCTCCTTATCAGAAGCGATCGCTTGGGCTTTTATATCGTCAAAAACCTCGCGCGCATTCTGAGACTCGTCCGTAGTGATTATTTCTCCAGAGTCTTGAAGCGAATTGACTAGTTTCTGCTGATCTTCAACACAGAGATACCCATCAAGAAATCTTGTCTGTATAATGCCGCCGGCATCTTCTTTACAGCTTTTTTTGAAAAATTCCAAACTCTCTTCAGATTCCTTACTGCATACAATGGTGAAGATATTTCCGCACCACATGCCATGGAAGTCACCGATTTTGACCGTAGGATAGGAAGGCGGCTGTTTTTTCAAAGTCACCCCGATCGGGTCGGCGTTCTGGAGAAAATCAAGCTGGGTCAAATTCGGATTGATGGTATTAAGGATGAGTACAGCAGAAAGGACGATCAAGAGGCCGATGATCGCGCCCCAGATGTCCTTTTTTGCCGCACTCTTGTCGGTGACGACGTCCGAAAGCATCCACTTTACGCCGCCGAAGATTATCTTCACTACTGCAAGGAAGGCGGCGACGGTGATCGAAAGTATATACAATGCCTCAACGTACTCGCCGGTTGACTGGCTGTCCGCATCAAGGCCGGGGATTTCCACAAGTGGCTTGTACACCGAATCAGACTGCGCAGAAACAATGTCTGCATTCCCTGCGATAAGCAACAGCGCGGCGATAAGGATAAAAACTTTCATAATTAATATGTGATAGTGATCTCTTTTTTGATTCCCTGCAGCAGATTTTTCAGATTTCGGATATGGAAGGAGACCGTCGCAGACCCGTCACCGCCCTCCTTCCTGAGTGTGATCTCGTGGGGGTCGTCGCCTGCTTCAGTGGGGACGCCGTCTATCTCCCATTCGCGGACTGCGCCGTCTCGCGCCAATCCCTTGGTGATATAAAAAGGCTCGGCCCGCAGGATCATCTCATCGCCAATAAGCACATGCGGATCGAAGAGAGCTGTAGGCAATATCCCGCGAAGCGGATTCTTTTCATAGAAATACATTTCCGGCTCTACAACAGGAATGTACTGCGATTCTGTGCCGATGACATTGTTGCGTGCATCAAACACTTCAACACTCAGCAGTACCTCATCTTCAAAGGACGGCGTGAAGGTGAAGGAATCGCCCCCCACCACTGCCCCGTCGCGCTGTACCGCGTTGCCGAGCTTCCACAGGTACGAGAGACCGGACTGCAGCCGCGCCGCGTCTTTGAATACCAGTGCTTTTGCCGTTACTGCACTTCCGTTTGCGGGAAGACTCCGGCCTTTGTAGAACCATGGCACGTACGTATCGGACTCTATGATCAGGTCGATTCGGTATGGAGAGACCGTTTTGGTTACTTCGTATACTCCGCCCGTTGCGGTAAGCACTCGGGCAGTGATGCGTGTCGGCGTCTTTTCTGCCTGAAGTGTGATCTGTGTCTGCCCTGCTTCCTGCGCTTTTTCTGCACCGTTTATGAACCATTCTATATTTGAACGGGTACCAAAGCTGGAGAGATTCTTTAGTGCTACCGTATATGATTCTCCCGCTTCAGGAAATGCCGGCAGCACCTCAAGCGTCAACGGAACACTACTCTGCGCGAAACTCAGATTCGGTGCGCATATGAGCAACAGAAGGTATATGAACAGGCGGCGCATAGACAATATATACATACAGAATACCACGCCAGGCACTTACGGATGATGCGCTCTGCGCATACGGTGG
>CAZKFF010000008.1:0-54515 GCA_964552045.1 uncultured Candidatus Saccharibacteria bacterium
AGCGCTTTGTCGGCCTCCGTCGGGGACGAAAGCTCAACGATGATGTCTTTGGCGGTCACCATGAAGCCATTGTAGTGAGTATGCGCGACATTGGCAACACGAAAGCTGGATCGCTTCGCGTCTATTGCTTAAGGAGCGCAATAGCGTCTTCCAGCGTAAAGTCCTCGAGTTTGGTGCTGTCAGGCAGCGATATGCGCTTGAAGCCTTTGCGGAGATAGCGGCCGGATTTGGATTCGTACACATTGACCAACTTTTTGGTCTTCGGATGTACTCCGAGCTCCTTTACGAGCTTCTCACCTTTGCGGCCCTGTTTCGGTTCGGCAAGTATCTGCAGCGCCCGCTCGTAGGTGATAGTGTAGGGATTGTCTTCGCCCTTGAGCGACCGGTAGTCTCCGGCGTGCACAATGTACGGGCCGAACCGCCCGGTATTGGCCTGGATCGGCTCTCCTGTCTTCGGATGCACTCCGAGCTCACGGGGCAGCAACAGATACTGTACGGCTTCTTCGAGCGTGACTGTGCTCGGGTCCTTGCCCTCCGGCAATGCGGCTCGCTTGGGCTTCGGTGCTTTTTTGTCTCCTTTCTCCGGATTCTTTCCGAGCTGCACATACGGTCCGAAACGGCCATCGAGCACATAGATCGGCTCCCCGGTCTCTGGATGTTCGCCGATGGGTTCACCTTCCTTCAGTTCTGTCCCGTCAATAAGACGTGCGCCGTCGCATGCGGGGAAGTTGCTGCAGGAGAGGAATTTGCCGCTTCGCCCGAGCTTGATAACCATAGGCTTTCCGCACTTTGGGCAGGGAAATTCCTTCGGGGCCTCTCCGAGATTGGTGAGCTTCTCAATGTCCTCTTTTGCTGCAACAGTCTTAGTAAACGGCTTGTAGAAGTCGCTCAGCACCGTTTCATATTCCGCTGTGCCTTCGGCGATGGCGTCGAGCTTATCTTCCATGTCGCTTGTGAAATCATCCCCGATGTACTGTGCGAAATGTTCTTCGAGGAACGATGAGACAACGTCACCCGTATCAGTCGGAATGAGCGTGCGTCCTTCTTTTACGGTATAGCCGCGGTCAGTGATGGTCTTCATGATTGATGCGTACGTGGACGGTCGTCCAATGCCGCGTTTTTCAAGCTCTTTGATGAGCCCGGCTTCAGAATAGCGGTTTGGCGGCTGCGTCTGTCTTGCTTCGATCGTTATCTCTGCAAGCGTCAGCACATCGCCCTCGTTGAGTTTCGGCACCTCCGTATCCTCGCCGCGCGCTCCACTGTCAACGCGGAGCCATCCGTCGAACACCACGCGTGAACCGTTGACGCTGAAGTCAGGTATTTCCTCTGTGCTGTCGGTGATATTTGCGATGATCTTCGTGCGGAGTATCTTCGCATCAGCCATCTGAGAAGAGACGGCTCGCTTCCAGATGAGTTCATAGAGTGCTTTCTGGTCATGCGAATGACCCGCTGACGTGTGCGAAAAATTCGTCGGACGGATCGCTTCGTGTGCCTCCTGTGCTGACTTGCTTTTGGTCTTGTATGCATGGATATGCGCATACTCCTTGCCGTATTCTGTCTGCAGCAGCGCCGCGATCTGTTTGATCGCCACATCGCTCATGTTCGTGCTGTCCGTACGCATATAGGTGATGAGTCCTGCCTCATAGAGCTTCTGCGCCGCTCCCATTGTCCTGCTCGGAGAAAAGCCGAGCCGCGTGGATGCCGCCTGCTGCAGGGTTGATGTGGTGAACGGCGCGCGTGGCGCGCGCTTTGCCTCGGTTTCTTTTATGCCGACAACGTGCCAGCTGTTTTTTTCTCCGATGTGTTTGATATGCTGCGCTTCCTCCTGCGTTTTCGGTTCTTCGGTGCAGGTGAAGGGAATAGACAGCCCGTCTTTGCTGGTGTGCGCGGTGAGTATAAAAAAATCTTCAGGAATGAAAGCCCGTATTTCCCGCTCGCGTTCCATGAGGATGCGCAGTGCCGGTGACTGCACGCGCCCTGCTGAAAGCCCGTAGCGCACTTTTTTCCAGATGAGGCCCGAAAGATCGTATCCGACCAGCCGGTCAAGGACGCGCCGCGCTTCCTGCGCCTCTTTGAGATTGTCGTTTATGTCCCGCGGATGGGTGATCGCCTCTTTGACCGCATCCTCGGTGATCTCATGGAAGACGATCCGCTTCTGGTTCGGGTTCTCCTTCTTGATGAGTTCTGCCACATGCCAGGCGATCGCCTCACCCTCCCGGTCGGGGTCGGACGCGAGCAGTACCTCATCAGCTTTCTTCGCCTCGCGCCGAAGTTCGGCAATGACCTTCTCTTTGCCTGGCGAGACAATGTAATGCGGCACGAAACCGCCCTCAATATCGACGGCGTCCTTGTTGCTTTTTGGCAGATCACGGACGTGGCCAATCGAAGAGCGTACCGTATATCCTTCACCAAGGTATTTTTCAATAGTTTTCGCCTTTGCCGGCGATTCCACGATAACAAGTGTCTTTTTTCCCATGTGTAGTAGTGCTAACAAATACTACCCTTACATATATATGTCAAATAACAGCACGGTATTCATTCTGATCGCAGACAAGGAGACCCTTGATCTCCATCTGCATTAAGAGCGCATTTGCCTCCCGTGCTTCAAGCTGCAGTAGCCGGATGAGCGCATCCCGGCTGGTCGGTTCGTGCAGGTGCTGCAGCACCTGTATTTCCGCAGGCGAAAGTTCTTGTAGATGTCGATGACGCGGCTGCTTCTGTTCTTTCTGAGGATCGATATTGAGTGCATCAAGTATGTCGTGCGCATGCGTGACAGGACTCGCTCCGAGCTTCAGGAACTGGTGCGCTCCGGCGCTGTTTGAAGAAAAGATGCTTCCCGGTACGACAAGGAGCTCGCGGTTGTAATCGGCAGCAAGACGCGCAGTGATAAGCGTGCCCGATTTCTCACCGGCTTCGATGACGAGCGTGGCGTGGGCGATGCCGGCCATGATGCGGTTGCGCTGCGCGAAGGACCACATCGTTGCCTTAAACAGGGGCTCGAATTCCGAAAGCAGACCGCCGCCTTCCTCAAGGATCCTCCGTGCGAGCGGCTTGTGCGACGCGGGGTACATGACGCTTGCATCGAGACCCGACCCAGGTACAGCAAGCGTATAGAGCCTGTGTCGGAGCGCAGCTTCGTGGGCGAGCGAATCGATCCCGAGCGCGAGACCCGAGACAATGCCCACAGGATATCCTTCAAGTCCGGCGATGAGATGCTCGACCACCTGCTTGCCGTAGGTGGTGTATTTGCGCGAGCCGACCACAGAAATGAGCTTGAGTTCCGCAGGAGGCAGCGCACCGCGATGGAAAATCCGGGCGGGAGTTTGGGGGATCTCCATAAGGAGCGGCGGAAAAAGATCAGGGGAAAGCTCGTGGATGGGAAAGGACGAGGACATGAAAAAAGTGTACCATGACTCGTTTTTTGGGCTCAACCGTGTATAATCCTAAGGTTATCAATGCTCATACGTACGCAATGTTAGACATTAAATTCATCCGCGAAAATCTTGATATCGTCAAGATGGCAGCCACAAAGAAACACATCACAGTCGATCTCGACCGTTTGGTTGCTGTCGATGATTCGCGGCGCGAGCTGATGTCTTCCATCGAGTCCAAAAAAGCGGAACAAAATACAGTGACCGCGCAGATCGCCCGCACACAGGACGCCGCAGAGCGCGAACGATTGATCACGCAGATGCAGGAGCACAAGGCAGGGATCGCGCAGGAGGAGGAGGAGCTCAAACCCATCTTGCAGGAGTGGCAGGAACTTATGCTCCAGGTGCCGAACATTCCGGATATGTCCGTTCCCGACGGGGACAGCGACGAAGACAATGTCGAGATCAAGACGTGGGGAGAGAAGCCGAACTTCGGATTCACTCCGAAAGACCATGTAGAGATCATGACGAAGCTCAATATGGTCGATTTCGAGCGCGGCGCGAAGGTGCATGGTTTCCGCGGGTACTATCTGCGCGGCGACGGGGCAAAGCTCTCTTGGGCGATCTGGAATTATGCCAATGATTTCTTCACAAAGAAGGGCTTTGAACAGCTTCTTGTTCCTGCCATTGTCCGCAAGAGCAACCTCTATGGCACGGGACACCTGCCGAACGAAGCCGAGGATGTGTACAAAACGCAGGACGATGATTACCTGATCGGTACGAGCGAAGTCTCGACCATGGGCATGTACGCCGATGAGGTGCTCGAGAAGAAAGAGCTTCCGATCCGGCATTTGTCGTTCTCTCCATGCTTTCGCCGCGAGGCGGGCAGCCACGGCAAGGATACACGAGGGCTCATCCGCGTGCATGAGTTCTACAAAGTGGAACAGGTGGTCATCTGTGAAGCATCACATGAGGAATCGGTAAAATTCCATGAGGAGCTCAACCGCAATACCGAGGAATTCATCGAGTCGCTCGGTATCCCGTACCGCACGGTGTTAAACTGCGGCGGCGATATCGGCCAGGGCCAGGTGAAGAAATACGACATCGAACTGTGGGTGCCGCTTGAAGAGAAATACCGTGAGATCAGCTCGGCATCATATTTTCACGATTTCCAGACGCGTCGTTTCAATATCCGCTACAAGGATGAGGAGGGCAAGATGCGTTACGCCCATTCGCTCAACTGTACAGCGATTCCGACCCCGCGCATCCTTGTGTCGCTCATCGAGAATTTCCAGGAGGAGAACGGCACGGTTCGCGTGCCGCAGGCACTTGCTGCCTACATGGGCAAAGAGATCATCGGCTAATACAAAAACGGGGCGTGAGCCCTGTTTTTGTATTGCATGTGCTACCATACAAGCGATGAAGTTCTCCAAGAAAAAACCCCGCAAGACGCGATACTGGCAGCTCACGCCGCTCCAGAAGCAGCTCATCGCAGGAGCGGTCATTCTCGTGGCTGTCAGTCTGATTATCACTGCAGTGTATTACGCGTCGCGCATTGATTCGCTGCAGATACGGGAGGTGTCTGTTGTCGGAGGCGAGACCATTCCGCACTCGCTCATTGAGGATACGGTCAGACAGGAACTCGCGGGGACGTATATGCACCTTATCCCGAAACAGTTCATGCCGCTGTATCCGAAAGATCGGATACACGAACGCGTCGCTGCGCTCGATCGGGTGAAGAACGTGCACGTGGAGCTCGGGGGCAACCAGACGCTCATTGTCGCCTTCGATGAGTATGTGCCGTATGCGCTCTGGTGCGAACATCCTGATTCGCGCGCCTGTCTTTTCATTGATGCAACCGGCTATGCGTTCGCCGCTTCTCCGGCTCTTTTGGGAAGCGCCTTCGTCCGCTACACACAGGAGGGCGTTGCGCCTGCAGTGGACACATCCGGATTCGACCGCTCGTTTATTGAACAATCGGAAACTTTCATACAGCAGCTGGAACAGCAGCTCGATCTGTATGTCACGCACGTGATCAGGCGCGGAGCATATGACGTCGATTACACAATAGCCGGAGGCGGGGTTATCAAGGTGTCTCAGTCTGTGCCGATGCAGGAAAGCTTTGAAAATCTGCAGACGATTCTGCTGTCTGACGAGTTCAAACACATTGCCCCCGGTTCGTTCCAGTACATCGACCTGCGGTTCGGTGAAAAGATATTTGTAAACGAAGAAGTCGCCGCACCTGCAGAAGCAAATGCGACGACTATACAGGAGGAAGGTGTGCCATCTGAGTCTGAGTAGCTCAGTCGTACCCTACCGCCAGCACGATGATGGCGAACGTAACTGCGGCGCTTGCGAGAGCCATTCCGCCGATGCCCACAACCGACCCGATCAGTGGCGACGCGTGAGTGTACAGGTACGGCGCCGTCCAGAGACCGCTTGTCAGCGCAATGGCGGAGACAGCGAAGAGCTGCGCTGCCGATTTGATGCGTTGTATCATCATGACATCTCCCAGGTATGATTGACTTGTTCCAGCATTAACCCTACTCTTATCACCTCAAAAGTAAAGTATGTCTTTCTGGGAAAAATTACAGCCGCCGTTTTTTGTGCTCGCGCCGATGGCGGACGTCACCGACGCGCCGTTTCGGCGTATGATCGCCAAGTATTCGGCACACGAACGCGATGACGGCACCGTGGGCGGTCCGGACGTCATGTGGACCGAGTTCGTCTCTGCGGATGGTCTTCTGCGCGCAACACCCGAAGGGAAAGAGAAGCTCATGAAGGATCTCCTCTACAGCGAGGAGGAGCGTCCGATTGTCGCCCAACTCTTCACCTCGAACCCCGAGCATATGGAGCAGGCCGCGGCACTGTGCCGCGAGCTTGGGTTCGACGGCATCGATATCAATATGGGCTGTCCGGACCGTTCGATAGAAAAACAGGGTTGCGGGTCGGCGATGATCAAGAATCCCCAAAACGCCAAAGCGGTCATTGAGGCTGCCAAAAGAGGCGCGGGCGAATTGCCGGTATCAGTGAAGACGCGTCTCGGCTACAAAGAGGATCAGCTTGAAGAATGGCTTCCACATCTGCTCTCCTGCTCGCCTGCGGCTGTGACGATCCATGCGCGCACGCGCAAAGAGATGTCGAAGGTGCCTGCTCGCTGGGAGCGGGTGAAGCGGGCGGTTGAGATCCGCGACGAGCAGGGAAGCAATACGCTCATTCTCGGCAATGGCGACGTACTCTCGCTTGAGGACGCCCGGACAAAAGCGCATGAGACAGGCGCAAACGGGGTCATGCTCGGGCGGGCGATCTTCGGCAATCCATGGCTCTTCCATCCAGAGAAGGATCTCTCGAACGTCACGCTTGAAGAACGATTTGCAGTAATGCTCGAGCATACACGATTATTTGAAGAACTGTTGCCGCACAAGAACTTCGCCATCATGAAAAAACACTACAAAGCGTATGTGAACGGCTTTAACGGTGCCAAAGAACTCCGCAATGAACTTATGGACTGTGCAAATGCCCAGGAAATGGCTCAAAAGATAGATATTTTTATGACGTCAAACGGTACACAACAGGACATTTAATTGCTTTTGTCAATAGAAAGCGTATACTTGAGTGGTGCTTCAGGGGGAAGCACAGAAAGGAGACTCAATTGATCTTGAGCCATACTAAACTCTTGGCGGCAACTGCCGCAGGTGTGCTCATTGCAGCCTGTGCCGGAGTCGCCGCGTTCTTCCCGACGTGGTCGCATGCTGATGAGGTGCCACCGGATGGGTACGCGCTTGCGTGTCCGTCTGAAGCACTGCTGCAGCGGCTCCTGATCGGGGAGTTCACGGAAGCGAACCGGGTGTGCAGCCTCGTCCTCTTTGTGGAGGTCGAGCTCAACATCCCGGTGCGGGACGTCTTCGGCGACACCTATGACGCGTGGTTTGCGCATCTGGTGGATGATCCGTCGCAGACGCTTCCGGAAGTGCATCTGTCGATGATGAAAATTGCCGGATTGCGTGCATACGCAGCCTGGCCGCTTTCGTTCGTTGACGAGCACTGGCTCGACGAAGATGCGATGGCGCAAAACGCCATCACGTTCGGCCTCCAGTTCGAGGCATTCGACTCGTGGGAGCCGGCTCTCCCGGGATACTTCGGGGATCCGGTCATGGTCGCGAGTACGCAGTAGTAACAACAAGGGTACACAGGGAAAAATGGCGTCACAACGCTGAGCCATGGTGCGTACACACGTGCCATGGCTCTTATTTTGTGTATAGCTCATATGAACTGAAGTACTATTTCTGTACTTCAGAAGGTTGTTTGAAATTTTGCATAAACTATCAACAACCTGTACAGCATCTGTAAGATGGACAGAGTCTGTAAGGTATACTGTATATATGAGCGAGATATTGCAAGCGAACATTTTCTTCGTGATCACAAGCGTCGCAGTGTTGGTATTCACATTGTTTGTCTGTGTCATTCTCTTCCACGTCATCAAGATCCTGAAGTCGATCCGAACGATCGTTTCTCGTGTTGAAGAAGGGAGCGAGCTGATAGCAGAAGACATGTCACAGCTGCGGAGCTATGTACTCGAAGGGAGTCTTGTCTCGCAGATAATGGGGTTTTTCCTCGGGAAGAGAGCGCGCAGAGCTCCTTCGCCGCGGAAGAGCAAGGACGTTACAAGTGAAGATTAAAAAATAAGATATGGCAAACAAAAAGTCAGATATTTCTAATGCACAAAAACTCGGTATCGGTGTTGGTCTCACAACCGCAGCCGTCGCTGCAGTTGGTGCTTATTTTTTATACGGCAGCAAGGATGCGGCCAAGAACCGCAAGAAGGTGAAGAGCTGGGCATTGAAGGCAAAGGGAGAAGTGCTTGAAGCCCTGGAGAATGCCGAAAAGATAACGGAAGGCGAGTTTAGGGAACTTGTGGACGGGGTGGTTGCGACCTATGCCAAAGGTCAGAAGCTCACCAAGAGAGAACTTGCTGAGTTCAAGGCCGAGATGGCAGACAACTGGCAGGATCTTGTGAAGAGCGGCGTTACTAAGGTATTCGGACAGACCGTCACCGCTTCAGTGGCAAAGAAGGCTCCGGCAAAAAGATCAGGTAAGAGTACACCAAAGAAGGCTTCTGCAAAAAAGGCTGCGAAAGCGCCTGCGAAAAAAGCATCAGCGAAGAAGGCTTCCGCAAAGAAAGCAGGTTAATGCACAGAAATGTAATAACGCGGCAGGCACCTTTGGTGCCTGCCGCGTTATTATGTGTGAGATGTTCAAGACCGCGCTCGGGCGCATCACTATTCTTTTTATTGTCATCGTAGCGTTCTGCTTCGGCATGCTCCTGATCGCCGCCTGGAGCGTTGAGGATGCGCTCAATTACACGCCGCAGCTCTCTGTGTCTTCCTTCGATGCCACGGCGTCGGATGCGGCAGCCTTTGTCGTATTCGACCTCCAGAGCGGAACAGAGATCGCGTCACGCAATGCTTCAGAACTGCGGCCGATCGCTTCGCTCACGAAGCTCGTGGCAGCCTCGGTGTTTTATGAGCACGCGGACATGCTCGCTTCAACGACCATCACCTTAGCTGATGTGCAAACCGAAAGCAGCGCAGGCAGGCTCGCATACGGAGAAGAGTATGGATACCACGAGCTGCTCTATCCGCTGCTGTTAGAGTCGTCCAATGACGCTGCATCGGTCATGCTGCGGGTTGAGCCGGAGCTTCTGTCGCTCATGAATGCCTATGCAGAATCGCTTGGAGCATCCAATACTTATTTTTCTGACACATCGGGACTTTCCGCGGAGAATGTATCTACCGCGTATGAGCTTGCACTTATTGCCCGCGACCTCTACGGCAAGGAACCGCACATATACGACATTACCCGCCTGCCGCAGTATATCGGTACGCATACAGGCTGGCTCAACAACAACCCATTTGTCAATGAAGAGGGATACGTCGGCGGTAAGCATGGCTACACCTATGAGGCGAACCGCACGGGCATTTCATTCTTCAATGAAGTGCTTCAGAACGGCGCAGTGCGCACCATCGGCTACGTCGTCCTCGGGAGTGCGGACCTGCACACAGATGTCGCTGCCTTGCGGGAAGAGGTGCACAAAAGCGTCTTCCTGCAGTGATGGTATACTAGGCTCTGTATGACAGAAAATCTTGCCTTATACCGCAAATACCGTCCAACCTCATTTCAGGACGTTCGTGACCAGGAGCACATCGTATCGGTGCTCGAAGGAGCGATCAAGAAGAATACGATCCCGCACGCTATCCTTTTCTCGGGCTCCCGTGGGACCGGGAAGACCACGCTCGCGCGGCTGTTTGCCAAAGCCATTGGCGTCAGCGATGTCGATATCTATGAGATAGATGCGGCGAGCAACCGTGGCATTGACGATGTGCGTGAGCTGAGCGAGGCGGTGTACACGCTTCCATATGAATCGGAACGGAAAGTGTACATTATCGACGAGGTCCATATGTTCACCAAGGAAGCGTTCAATGCGCTCCTGAAGACGCTCGAAGAACCGCCCGCGCATGTGGTCTTTATTTTGGCGACCACCGAAGAGGAAAAATTGCTTGATACGATCCTCTCACGCTGTCAGGTGTTCCGCATGCGTGCTCCCTCCCGCGCAGTGCTTGCACAGACTGTGACCGATGTCGCCAAGAAAGAAGGCTTTACGCTGTCGCCCGAAGCGGCTGACCTCATTGCGATAGCCGCCGATGGTTCGTTCCGCGATGCGCTCGGCGTCACACAAAAGGTCATTATGGCTTCGGGCGATGTGATCGGCAGCGCTGACGAGGTCGCTGCCATCATCGGAGCTCCGAAATCAGAAATGCTACGTATGTTACTACAGGCGCTTCATGACAAGCATGCAGAACCAGCGCTTGAGGCTGTCGCCTGGGCGACAGCCTCGCACGCTGATATGAAGCTTTTCATGCGGCTCCTTCTTGAGCGTGTGCGGGCGGTTATGCTGCTGCGGAACATGCCGGGCAAGAAGGAAGATATCCTCGCTGCATTCAGTGAAGAGGATCGTACGGTACTCGCGCAGTTTGCGGAGAATGCGCAGTCTGCGCTCAATTCCAATCTGCTCCAGTTATTGCTTGAAGCTGCGCAGCAGACGGGGAAGACGGTTCTGTCGCAGCTTCCTCTGGAACTGGCGATCGTCGAGCACTGCAGAAAATAGTTAGATACAGTATGAAACACGTGTATCTCACCCGGCATGGAGAAACGGTCGCCAACAGAAAATGGGTTCATCAGGGCCCCAGTGAGCCGCTGTCTGAGCTTGGACGCATGCAGGCGCAGAACGTCGCCCGATACTTCAAAGAGAAACCCATAGATATGCTTATGAGCAGCACATATCTGCGGGCGAGACAGACAGCTGAGATTGTG
Organism: uncultured Candidatus Saccharibacteria bacterium; assembly: GCA_964552045.1. Taxonomy (GTDB): domain Bacteria; phylum Patescibacteriota; class Minisyncoccia; order Phycocordibacterales; family UBA918; genus OLB19. The sequence continues at coordinate 10,743 of CAZKFF010000008.1, forward strand.
AGTGAGGAGCTGGCGCTTCCGTGCCTATTTGAAGACACCCTCAAGGAATTCCGCAGACCCAACCATCTCTATGGCCGACGGCACTATTCGCCACAGTCTTTTCTGTACCTTGCGCGATTGTTCATCCACCAGGAGGATCCGCAGTGGGATGATGATGGCGCTGAGAATATGTTTACTGTGCGCAACCGGATACGGCAAGCGCGTGACATACTCGCGCAGGCGCAGGGAGAACATGTGATCGCGGTCTCGCATGCGATCTTCATGGATATGTTCATCGAGCTCGCCTGCAAAGAGAAGGATCTGACGCTTATGGAATACATCAGCGGGCTTATGGCATTCAAGAAGACGCCAAATACCGGTATTATTCACCTTTTCTTTGATGCGCAGGCACAGCCAGGGGTTTGTCCGTGGCAGCTGGTGGAATTCATTGACCCGCGGTAAGGGGAATTACTCTGCTTGATTTATCGTTGAAATTTGGCACTATAGTGCCACTGCGTGAGAGCGCATATTGCCCGATCGTCTAATGGTAGGACTCTGGTTTCTGGCACCAGCTATCGAGGTTCGAATCCTTGTCGGGCAGCAGCCATGTGAGACCGACCGAGACGCTGATTATAGAGGTTAGCAGTTCGCACCAGTCATGGGCACGAACTCGTCCAAGAAGTCAGCAGATCGGATCGTAATCTCCAGGTACTATTCCGAAATTGCATACCTGCTGAGAGCAGTATCCAGAAAAAACCACCCGAATGGGTGGTTTTTCTTTGCCTCAAAATTCGGTATAATTTGGTCATGAGAGTAACGAGACTCATTTCAAGATACTTCCTTCTTCTTGCCGTTTTCGCGTTCTTTTTCCTTGGCTTCCTTGGGCTCTCTCATACGAGTATGGCGATGGGGCAGGACGGGCAGATGAACTCGGGCAATTGCTTTATGCCTGGCATGACAGAAGCGCTCTGCCAGATGAACCCACTTGAACACATCGCTTCATGGCAGAGCATGTTCACTGCAGTGCCGAGTCAGAGTGACATCATTTTGCTTCTTCTTGCCTTGCTCGCATTGGCACTTGGTGCACTCTTTTTGGCGCATCGCAGTTCTGCACCTCCGAGAGCGGTACCCGTATTGCAGCAAAAACTATCTTTATATTTCAAACAAAGGATTCCGATCGTACTCCCGCTTCAAGAAGCATTTTCTAACGGCATTCTAAACCCAAAGATTTTCTAAATACCGTTGCTCTCGTTCGCAAAAAATCGAGCGGTTTTTGCTATTTATCAATTCTTAACTATATGCATCAATTATGGAAGAACCATCAAAATCAAATCAATTATCAATCCCCATAGCTATTGTAATCGCCGGAGCATTGATCGCCGGCGCGGTCTATCTCGGCACATCAAAAGGCACAGAAACAGTTGCAGGAAACAATCAGCAACCCCAGCAGGTAGCACAGCAAACGGGCAGTCTTGATGAAATGAGAGCAATCTCAAAAGACGACCATGTTCGCGGCAATCCCGACGCTCCGGTCAAGATCGTCGAGTACTCGGATCCGGAATGTCCGTTCTGCAAACGATTCCACGACACCATGAAGCAGGTCATGGACGAGTACGGTAAGGACGGAAAGGTTGCATGGGTCTACCGCAATTTTCCGCTCGACCAGCTCCACCAAAAAGCCCGCAACGAAGCGACAGCCATTGAATGCGCTGGCGATCTTGGGGGTAACGACAAGTTCTGGGCATATGCTGACCGGCTCTATGAAATAACTCCATCGAATGACGGTCTTGACCCAGCAGAGCTTCCTAAGATTGCACAGTATGTAGGTCTTGATGTAAGCAAGTTCAACACTTGTCTCACCAGTGGTAAATTTACCAAGCATATCGAGGATGATGTACAAAATGCCATCGCTACCGGGGGCAATGGAACGCCGTGGAGTATTGTCGTTGCGGTCAATGGTAAAAAGTATCCGCTCTCCGGCGCACAGCCGTATGCATCGGTAAAACAGCTCATTGATCTGGCACTCTCGGAGAAATAACTATGGTCATTCAAGCTCTGCAAAAAGTATTCCGGAAACCGCAGTATATAATCCTCGCCCTTGTCGTGAGCGCGGCGGTTTTCGCCTTTGCGGTTTGGCTTCCGAATCTTTCGCTTATCGTGAAGATCATGGGTCACCCGGGAATAACGTTTTCGCAGAAGCTTGATCTGCCGCTTAGTCTCTTGGGATCAATTGTCACTAACTTCACTTTGCTTTCCGCTTCGTACACGATCGCCATCGCACTACTCTTTGGAGTAAACCTCGCTATGGCGATCTACTTCCTGAACCGAAAAATAAGTGAAGTAAAACAGGGCGGAATAACTACAGGATTTTTGGGTATAGCAAGTGGCGTGCTTGGTATGGGATGCGCCGCATGCGGTTCGTTCCTGCTCACGAGCGGACTCTCGCTCATTGGCGCATCCGGCATTCTTGTGTTCCTACCGCTTGCCGGTTCTGAATTCGGCATCCTTGGAGTAATCTTGCTTTCGGTCTCGATCTACCTCACCGCAAAGCAAATCCAAAATCCTGCGGTCTGTAAAATTTAACCACTAAAATCATGAATAAAAACTTACAAGTCTCAATCCTCATTGCCGTACTCCTTGTTGGAGGAGCACTGTATCTTGGGACATCAAAAAAGAATGGGGGTCCGCCACTTGCGGCTAACACGGCTCTTGCGGCGAAATTCGACGAGTTAAGTAAAAACGGCAATTCATCCTGCTCTGGCGCATTCAAAGATTCGATAGACACGATGCCGGATACGGCACGGTTGCAAGGATCGTGTTGCTCTCCGATGGACATGCACCGCTATGAGGAGCAAGTCACTGGCTTGAAGAAATACAGTAACATTCCGGAGATCCCGTCGGACCCGTATGACATTGATGCAAAGCTGGCAAAAGATCTCAAAGCGTACTACGACGTAGAGCTTACTCCAGAACAGCAAGAAGCATACGACTATGCGATGGCTAATTCTGATGAGAAAGGCCCCTGCTGTTGCAAGTGCTGGAGATGGTACGTATACGGAGGCTTGGGCAAATTATTAATCCAAAAATATAGCTTCACCGGCGAGCAAGTAACTGAAATCTGGAATCTGTCCGATGGTTGCGGAGGTGCCGGTGATCACGTAAATCACTAATATGGAAGAACAGACACAATTAACTAAAAAAGAACGTAAAGAATTAAACCGACAGGAAAAAATAGGGACAAAGGAAGCGGAAATGAAATCGCGCCATGCAAAGAAAGTCATTACCCGAGTCGGATGGGGTACATTCGGCGTTGCTGTTGTAGCAGGCTTAATATGGCTTGTAGCTTCAGCTCCTAAAACCCCAGAAGGCGACATTCTCTCTCGCAACGGCTTTCATTGGCATCCGGAGGTCACGATCTACGTCAAAGGAGAGAAGCAGGAAATACCGGCAAACATCGGTATTGGAGCGGTTCATCAGCCGATCCATACTCACGACGATAGCAATCAAGGAATTGTGCATATGGAATTTCAGGGTCTGGTGAGAAAAGAGAATGCTACGCTTGGCCAGTTTCTTAAAAGCTGGGGTAAGGACATCAATTCATTCGGCACGAACGTGAAGATGACCGTCAATGGAGAGGAAAATACTGAATTGGAAACTTACGTCATGCAGGATAAAGACAAGATTGAGTTGCGTTACGAGTAGAGAAATGAACATGCTTGCGCAGTATACCCCTAGGGGGTATACTGCTTGTATATGCGAAAAGATATCAAGTCAAAAACCCTCCGCCGCCTTAAGCTCGTCGAGGGTCAGATTCGGGGAATTCAGAAGATGATTGAGGATGAGAAATATTGTGTCGATATCATTACTCAGTCGAGTGCGGCTAAGGAAGCTCTTTCTAGTATTGAACACTTAATTCTTGAGAACCATCTATCGACTCATGTTCTTGATTACATTAAGCATGGCAAGGAAAAGAAAGCTATTGAGGAAATTCTAAAGGTCTATAAATTAGCACAAAAGAAAAGGTAACAACATGCACGACCAAATAATACAAAAGAATATGTACACTTGCCCCATGCATCCGGAGGTGATGCAGGGAAACCCCGGTATGTGTCCGGAATGCGGTATGCAGTTGGTGCCTACAAAGAATAAAAAATCAGTCGGGCACGAGGGTCATGACAAACACGCAGGCCATTCAACCCAGATGTTTTTCCGCAAATTTTGGGTAAGCCTTATTTTGACTATTCCGGTCGTGCTCTACGCCAAGGTTGTGGAGACTATTTTCAAGTGGTCGCCTCCTGCTTTCCCCGGATCAGACTATCTCCCTCTGATTCTCGGATCAGTTGTCTTTTTCTATGGCGGTTGGGTATTTCTTGCCGGTGCATGGCGAGAGATCAAAGGACGACTGCCTGGCATGATGACTCTCATAGCCATTGCTATTTCTGCCGCCTATCTCTGGAGCCTGTATGCGGTGTTTGCAGGAGCCGAGGCTCTGTTTTGGGAGCTTACAACTTTGATCACCATCATGCTTCTTGGACACTGGCTCGAAATGCGAGCAGTTTCCGGGGCACAGGGTGCGCTCAAGGAACTTTCAAAATTGCTCCCCGATACCGCGGAAGTAATCCGCAACGGAGTAACAATGACTATTCCGCTTTCCGAGCTTCGAGAGAACGATGTTGTATTAGTAAAACCCGGAACGAAGATTCCGGCCGACGGATCAATTATTGACGGAGATTCTGACGTGAATGAATCAATGGTCACCGGAGAGTCCAAGCCGGTCTCCAAAAAACAGGGTGATGCGGTCATCGCAGGTACGATTAACGGCGACGGTGCGCTGAAAATTAAGGTTGCACAAATCGGCGAGAAGACATTTCTTGCCGGCGTTATGCGCTTGGTCGCCGAGGCGCAGGCTTCCAAATCGCGCCTGCAGATTCTTTCTGATCGGGCGGCTCTTTATCTCACCGTAGTCGCAGTCGGCGGAGGTATTATCACGCTCGTTGCCTGGCTTCTAGCCGGAGCCGATGTCGGTTTTGCGGTGGCTCGGCTCGTGGCCGTGCTCGTCATCGCCTGTCCGCATGCGCTTGGTTTGGCAGTCCCTCTTGTTGCATCAATCTCCACGACCAAAGCGGCACAGAATGGCTTTTTAGTAAAACAGCGTCTTTCTCTTGAAGCCGCTCGAACTGTTGATACGGTGCTTTTTGATAAAACAGGAACACTCACAAAGGGAGAGTTTGGAGTTGTAGAAGTATGGAGTGTCGCAGATCATTCTAAAGACGAGGTCGTAGAATTGGCCGCTTCCCTCGACGCCTTGTCGGAACATCCGATTGCTCGTGCTGTTGTAGCAAAAGCAAAAGAGCAAGGACTTGCTCTTAAAGACCCTAAGAAATTTGAAGCGATCAAGGGCAAGGGCGTCAAAGCAATGATCGATGAACAGGAAATAATGATCGGCGGACCGGCACTTCTTGAAGGTCTCAATATTTCTATTCCCAGCGAATTATCCAAGCCAGTACAGGATGCAGGGAGAAAAGGCCAAACTATCATTTTTACTATCAGAGACAAAAAACTTCTGGGAGCAATCGCCCTTGCAGATATTATTCGAGAAGAATCACGTGAAGCTATTAAGTCACTCAAAGAAATGGGCGTGAAGTCGGCTATGATCACTGGTGATTCTGAAGATGTGGCCAAATGGGTTGCTTCCGAGCTTGGCATTGATGAGTATTTTGCCCGGGTACTTCCGCATCAAAAATCTGAAAAGGTAAAAGCATTGCAAGGCAGAGGTTTAAAGGTCGCTATGGTCGGCGATGGCATCAACGACGCCCCAGCCCTTACTCAAGCTGATCTCGGTATTGCCATCGGTGCAGGTACAAACGTCGCTATTGAATCGGCCGGAATTATTCTTGTTCGCAACGATCCACGGGATATCGTAAAAATCGTCAGATTATCACAGATGACTTACACGAAGATGATCCAAAACCTCTTCTGGGCAACCGGCTACAACATTGTCGCACTACCACTTGCCGCCGGTGCACTTGCTTTCAAGGGTATTATTCTTGATCCAGCTATCGCCGCTGTGTTCATGTCAGCAAGTACGGTAATTGTGGCATTTAATGCTGTGCTTTTGAAAAGACGTAAATTATAATTAACAAACTTTATGAATAAAAAAAATCTTTACATTAGTCTCGGTATCGCAATAGTCGCCATAGGTGGAGCGTTTCTCTTTTCTCAGAATAATCCGTCCTCTTTGGTGCGGAGCGAATATGTTAGTGCGGATACATCCGGACTCTCTGAAGCTTCGGCAACACAGACCGTTGAGCTAAAGAATGGCGATACCTATGATCTCACTGCAAGCTATGTCAAAAAGAATATTAACGGCAAAGAGTATCGGATGCTTGCGTACAACGGATCGATTCCGGGACCGCTTATTAAAATCGCCCAAGGAGCGGAAGTCACGATCAATTTCAAAAATGGCACTGATATGAATACGCTTCTCCACTCGCACGGCGTCAGAATGGACAATGCGTTTGATGGATCGCAGACATCGCAAAAAGAAATGAAGCCGGGTGAGATTTTTTCTTACCAGATCAAGTTTCCTGATGCCGGCATCTACTGGTATCACCCTCATGTCCGAGAAGACTTTGAGCAGGAGCTCGGGCTCTATGGAAACTACCTTGTAGTTCCCGGAGGTGCCGATTATTGGTCGCCGGTCAATCGTGAAGTTGCTCTGTTTCTGGATGACATTCTGATCGAGGATGGAACGATCGCTTTAAGCAAACAAGAAGCCGACCGTACCCTCATGGGGAGATTCGGCAATGTCATGCTCGTAAACGGCGAGACTGATTACTCGCTATCTGCAAAAAGAAGCGAGGTTGTGAGACTCTATATCACTAATTCAGCAAACACTAGACCATTTAATTTTGCTATAGAAGGAGCAAAAATGAAGCTGGTGGGAGCGGATGGCGGTGCATACGAAAAGGATCAATGGGCAGATTCAGTGACACTGGGACCGTCGGAGCGAGCTGTTGTTGAGGTATTGTTTGATACGACCGGCACGTTTGTGATTCAAAATAAGACACCAGATAAAACCTACACGCTTGGCACGGTCAATGTCAGCACGGATTCTGTTGAGGTCTCTTATGCATCTGAGTTCAATCAACTCCGCACTCATGTAGAAACGTCTGAGAGCATTGCTCCATTCCGACAATATTTCGACAAAATACCGGACAAACAAATCAAGCTCTCCATCGACATGGGTGGAAACATGATGAATATGATGGGTGGCCACATGATGCCGGACGGCACGATGATGGGCGGCTCGATGATGAGTCCGGAAGGAGGTATTGAATGGGATGACGAAAACGAGATGATGAATCAAATGTCCGATTCCGATTCAGTCAAATGGAAAGTGGTGGATCAGGCAACCGGAAAAGAGAACATGGACATCGATTGGACATTCAAGCGTGGAGAGCCGGTCAAAATCAGGATTTTCAATGATCCAAATTCAATGCACCCGATGCAACACCCGATGCATTTTCACGGCCAGCGGTTCCTAATCTTGGAGCGAAACGGTGTAAAAGAAACTAATCTTGTATGGAAAGACACTGTCTTTATCCCTTCAGGCGAGACGGTGGATATTCTGCTCGACACTTCAAACCCGGGTACATGGATGGCGCACTGCCATATTGCCGAGCACTTGGAAGCGAGCATGATGATGAAATTCGAGGTTAAGTAGCCATCGAGGGGATGTCTGGGATTCGAACCGGATCTGAAATAGATTCCGACTATATTTTAAGCCACACCAGTCATGTGCGACCGAGACGGTTCGAATCCTTTTGTGGCAGCAAAAGTAGGAGGTATCGAGTGATCAGGATGGGGCAATAAAATATGAACATTTTGAACACCAGTTCGGATCATTGGATCTGTGACCCGTCTAAGTGCATTCCCTGAACCCATCGAAAGAACTATACTGTATCTATGTTTACAATTGATCAAATACAATCAGCACACAGCAAGGTAAAGAGCGGAGCAGATTTTCCTGCTTACGTGCAGGATCTCATCGCTCTGGGTGTGGAGAAATACCACACGTTCGTGACTGATGGCCACACTGAATATTTTGGTACGGATGATTACAAAGCAGCGTCTCCCGCAAAATATGTTCCGCTTGAGATCGCTGATCCAGAAAACAAGGAAAAATTTGTAGAGCGCCTCAAGCTTCACCAGCAAGGAGGAACCGACTATATGACGTTCTGTAAAGATGCTGCCGAAGCGGGAGTGGAAAAATGGACAGTGGATACGATCAGGATGACGTGCACGTATTACGACACATCCGGGAAAGAAATGCTGGTTGAAGCCATTCCTGGAGTAAAGTGAAGGAACAATGCGGAGGACTGGCAGTCACATGAAAAGCCCGAAAAGGCAGCTTTTTGTTTGGCTAAACAGCTAACCATCAACATGATATTGTTGTTTATATGGCACATATTTTAAATAAGATGGTCGCACCGGTCGAAGCGGTGCGAAAGCAACTTGAAGAAGATAAAGAAGCGCATGCAGGACAAGGTATGTACCTCGAACATCTTTGGACAAATGATGATGATCCAGACGAGGTATTTTTTCTTTTTCGTGTAGATGATATCAACCAGTGCAAGAATGCAATTGAGGAAGTGTACTAGAAGGCACGAGCAGAGAATCCTGACGCAGTACTCCCTGAAAAGATCTATTTAAATGAGAACCTGTGATCGCCAGCATATCTGAGAAGGGTAAGATTCTGGATCCGAGCGCGGACAGTCCGGCATTTGTGCCATAATTTATCCATGACCCAACCGGAAATAACAGAAAAGTCAGTTCGTTCCTTTACGACGGCACATGCTTGGCGTACCTGGCTCGAAAAAAAATCAAGGAAGAACAGATGGTGTTTGGCTGCGTATCTATAAAAAAGATTCAAGAAAAAAAACGGTCACATACGCTGAGGCACTTGACGAAGCGCTCTGCTACGGGTGGATAGACGGGCAAAGGAAAACGTACGATCCTGAATCCTTTTTGCAGAAGTTCACGCCCCGTCGGTCAAACAGCATGTGGTCGAAGCGGAACCGTGAGCACGCCTTGCGTCTCATCAAAGAGAAACGCATGACTGCGGCTGGCCACGCTGAAATTGATGCCGCTCAAAAGGATGGACGATGGGAACAAGCATATGACGCTCCCAGCACCATGACGATTCCAACGGATTTTCTCAAAACGCTAAAGAAGGACAAGAAAGCATACGAGTTTTTCAAGACCCTGAATAAGGCAAATACCTATGCCATTGCGTGGCGTCTGCAAACTGCACGCAAACCAGAGACGCGAGCGAAACGTATGGAATCGCTGTTCGCCATGATGAAAGAGGGAAAGAAATTGCATTAGCGTGGTAGCGAGAACATAAAAGCACCCGATCGGGTGCTTTTATGTTGACTGAATTAGGCGAGGGTATTGCAATAGACGTGCATCGCATCGCGCATAAATTCAGGAAGATCGGGGTGGTACTTCTTGAAGGTTGCCGCGAAGCGCGGATCATCCACATACATGTTGGCAAGACCCCGATACAATTCAGGATTTGGTTCGTAGAAGAACCGCAAGCCGTCGTAGTGTTTCGCTATCAGCGCTTGCACTTCAGGACTTTCCGCGCCGCTGCTCATATTTGCAACAATTTCTTTCAGGAGATCATCACCGGCTTTCTGCATCGCAGCCCGTTCTTCCTTCGTCAATTTTTCGTACTTTCCAACTGACTGCTTGAAAGCATCGGTGTCACCCCAGCGCTCTTTGGCTTCCTTGCTGTATGCCTCGTACTCTTCTTTGGTGAAGCCGCCATAGAGTTCTTTGTCGTGCATAGTTTTTTCCTTATTGATCTTTTTAATCGTCTTATCAATCGTCTTCAGTAAGTCATTCATCCGCTTCTTTTTGATCTCGATCAGTTTCCGGTGATCTGCCAGAGCCGCGGTGAGGTCAAAGTGCGGATCAGCAAGTATGTGTTTTATTTCTTCGAGAGGGAACTCGAGTTCGCGAAAGAACATGATTTGCTGGAGCTTCAAGAGCTCTGCTTCGCCATACTGGCGATAGCCGTTCTTCGCATTGCGGACAGGTTTCAGAAGCCCGATTGCATCATAGTGATGAAGTGTCCGAGTCGTTATGTCTGCGAGCGTCGCGAGTTGTTGAACGGTGTATGTCATATAACGTGCATGAGGACGATTGTGTATCGACCAACAGTAGCAGAGTCTAAACTATCACGCAACGTTAGAGTCAAGTGATTGTGTACTTCATACACTGTGGCAGGCAATCGAGGCAACTCATACTGAACAGTCAGCCGGTAGGTTACAATAAATTGATGAAAAAAATAGTCATCGGAGTGATTGCTTTTGCTGTACTTCTTGCAGGGGCTTTGTATGTATTTAATGCATATATCTATGAGGTAAAGCAAGTGCCTGCATCCGGCGATTATAAAGACGGAGCGTATCGCATTGATGGCGTTCCGGTACAACTCAAAGACGGAATTTCTGAAATCGAAGCTGCGCCAGGGTCTGCTTCAAAGATCACCACTCGTTATTTTGGAAACGAATATATGACTGACTTGGATAGCGATGGGCGGGAGGATGTTGTCTTTTTGGTAACGCAAGAAACAGGAGGGAGTGGGATTTTTTACTATGTTGTAGCTGCACTTAATACAAAACGCGGATATGTTGGGTCTGATGCATATTTACTTGGTGATAGAATTGCCCCACAAACGATCGAAACGAGTTCCAATCCGCGACACAAGAATGTGATAGTTGTGAACTATGCAAAGCATGCAGTGGACGAACCGATGTCTGCGCAACCTACAATCGGAACAAGCACCTATTTGAAGCTTGATGCCACCGATATGACATGGGGAATTGTCGAACCTCATTTCGAAGGAGAGTCGGGCTAAGTCTATAGAAAAGCTCTGACTTCAACAGGTTCCGTACAATCTCCTACTGAGAGACTGTCTCGTAGGCAATTTTTTGTGTGTCGGACGAGTCTGCACAAAAGATCAAAGCATCAATTCAAAATATGTATAATTATGCATATGACAACACTAAATCCCTGGATCAATTTCAACGGCAACGCAGAAGAAGCATTTATTTTTTACAAGTCAGTGTTTGGCGGCGAGTTTACAACAATAACCCGTTTTAAAGATCTCTCAGGACCAGAGTTTCAGGTTCCAGAAAAGGAAGGAGAGAAGATCATGCAGATCATTCTGCCGATAGGAAACGGCAATATGCTCATCGGTAACGATGTGCCTGAATTCATGGGGAAAGTCAACGAGAATGAGAACAGAAGCAAGATCCATATAGATACAGACAGTAAAGAAGAGGCTGAAAGAATATTCAACGGTCTTTCTGCCGGAGGGCAAGTCGAAGGGCCATTTGGCGACAGCCCGTGGGGAACATACGCAGCAATGTTTAGAGACAAATACGGTATTGAGTGGATCATAGAATGCAATCCGGCACACTAGACTTAAGTGAGTTTCAGTATGTCCCCGTCACTTGCAATAATGGGGGCTCGCTGTCGAGCGAGTCTCAATGTTTTGCATTGGAGTATGCTCTTGGTGTCTGATGCACGACGCGATATATGCCGACTGCCACGCTCTGCTATACTTCCAATATGCTTGCAATTTTTGGTCTGGTCTCAGGAATCCTCAGTGTCATCACGTATATTCCATATCTGTGCGATATTTTCAGATTGAAAACGAAACCTGAACGAGCTACCTGGCTTATATGGTCGGTGCTCACTGCTATCGCATTCTTTTCACAATTGGCAGAAGGGGCAACACATTCACTGTGGCTCACTGGTGTACAAGCAGCAGGGGTGGTAATGATTTTTTTACTCTCGATAAAATTTGGTATAGGCGGACTTACGCGGAGAGATATCTCTGCTCTCGTTGCCGCAGGGGTGGGGTTATTACTGTGGTACTACACGGACAATGCTGCCATTGCGTTATTTATAACCATTGCGATCGATGCTCTCGGAGCATCTCTTACAGTGATCAAGGCATATGCCGATCCGGAGAGTGAGACACTCAGTACATGGGTGCTTTCTGGTACAGCTGGTATTTTTGGAGCTCTCGCAGTCGGCGCATTTGACTACGTGCTTTTGGCATTTCCTGTGTACATTATACTCATCAACTATACAGTGGCAGGTGCTATGGTCTTAGGCAGGAGAAAGCTCCAAGTTACATAAAAGGTCGCACAAAAGCACCTGTACCATTCGTCGGAAGTCTAGACAGATTTATTTTTTGTTGTATCATCCCACCGGATCAATTGAACAACGAAACAGGGAGTTGCTGCATGTATGTTGAAAACTATCCGATCTTGGCCTCCGACATTGCAACGGGAGAGGATATCTTCGCCCGGTTTGAGCAGTGGCCCTCAAACGGCACGTACGTGCGCTTCCCTGACGGGAGACGATTCGACCGTGTTTCCACAAAAGAGAAGAGGATCCACTACCTGGTTGGAACAAATCAGAGCACGCATATAGGCTTCATCACCGATGCTCTGCTGGTCTCGCGGATCGTTGAGTATATGGAGCACTACTACGGCACGAAGCATACCAACTGCTCGGCTTTCGCACACTTCCTCACAACGGGGAGGTTCATCGAATGCGATCCGGAACTGCAGTACCTCGTGCTCGAGCAGGGCATGTGCGTGTACGACAGCCAAAAGATCGGCGTCGGCGATATGATCTGCATTCTGTACAGCAGCAAGCGCCAGGCGCGGTCCCGGAAGAGCACGCTGCGGACTGGCTATATGAAGGTCCAGAAGGAGAGGCACAATGACGGCCGTTTCGGGCATTCGATCGCTACGAAGCACACGACGTTCACTGCAGCGCAGATACACGACCTGCGCGGCGACTATCGCGTCGAGGACTACCATTTCATGGTGTGCGCTGCGATCCATAACGGTGAACCGGTTTGGGTCTCACAGCGCGGCCGATTCGTGCCAGGCGAAGTGCCTGTGCCGATCGTTCTCACTGTCGGCTTGCACGACTGCTATGATCCGGACGTGCCGATCCTGACGCTCATCAAGAAGCGACGCTAACCACGCTTCGCCACCCGCGGCTCTATGCCGCGGGTGTATTATTATCCATCACTCTGCGGTTCTCCATTGTTTTTGTGTTCTGTGCTATGGTATTCGTAGTTTTGTTCAGGAGGTCGTAATGATAAGCGAAAGACCTGTCGTAGCCGTCGACTTCGACGACATCGTCGCCGGGTACAATAAGGCGTATCACCAGTGGCACAACAAGCACTACGGCACGACATTCACGTATGATGAGCTCGTGACGTTCGATATGTGCGCACTCTACGGAATCGACATCTCGACGCTCGGCAAACGCGTGGACCGGTTCGTGGAGGAACATCACGACGAGATCCTTCCCATCGAAGGTGCGAAAGAAGGGCTGCAACTGCTTTCGTCGGCGTGCGATCTGCAGGTGGTCACGAGTCGGTGTGAATCCCTTCGCGGTGTCACTACCGGATGGATCAAGACGGTCGGACTCGAGTATTTCTCACACTATCACTTCACCAACGGTTTCAACTCGATCTATCCCGAGCGGAAACGGAAGAAGGTAGAGGTGTGTGCAGAGATCGGTGCAGTCGCACTTATAGACGATGCCGACGGCAACGCACTCGAAGCTGCGCACAGCGGTCTGCGGGTGTTCATGCTCGCGCGTCCATGGAACGGCAGCGCGACGCATAAGCTCATCACCCGTCTGCAAAGCTGGGAAGAGATCGTGCCGGAGGTGCTGCACTTCGTACACGCAGATGCATAGCCGGGTCCCCTACGGGGACCCGGCCTTTTCGTTGTTCGGTCGCAGCGCGTATTGTGTTAAAATACTGCAATCATGCAACAATATGTTCTTCTGGCTTGATACGATCAATTTCACATTGGCGCTTGCGGGTCTGGCACTGCTACCGGTCACTGCCGGTCTCTATCTTGATTACTTCTTTTTCCACAGCAGGTACTTCAAACGCTGGCTCCAGCCTTATGCCTGGAAGGCGATCATGCTGATCACCGCAGGCAGTGTTGCTGTCTCACTGCTGTATTCCGAATATTTCGGATTCGTGCCGTGCTCGCTGTGCTGGCTGCAGCGCATAGCGCTGTATCCACAGGCGCTTTTGTCCGTCATTGCTTTCAAGACAAACGACACGCTCCGCTTCCCGCTGTATGGCATCGCTCTGTCGGCATTTGGGTTTGTGGTCGGACTGTATCACTACGTGTATCAGCTTATTCCTAAGGAAGCATTGACTTCGCAGATCATGCCCTGTCTTGCTGACGGCAGCGCAGACTGCGGAGTGCGGGTCATAGACGAGTTCGGTTTTATGACCTTTCCGCTCTTATCCGCCATAACGTTCGCGCTCCTGATCGCGCTCTATCTGCACCTGCGCAGAGCCGGTTAAACCACACAGGCGTTGAGCGCGGTGATCCTAACGGCAATGAGCTTGCAGTCTGGTCTGATGCATAGACACTCTCTCCTCATCAATTTTCAGAGTGGTACTATGAGATCATGCTTACGGTATATACCATCGGGCATTCGACGCATCCTATAGACGAATTCATCACGATGCTGCAGGCTTCCGGCATACAGCGGCTTATTGATATCCGTACCATTCCGAAGTCACGGCACAACCCCCAGTTTATGCAGGAGGCGTTCCACAAGAGCCTGGCTGAAGCAGGGATTGAGTACGAATACATGAAAGATCTCGGCGGACTGCGCTCCGCTTCCAAAGACTCAGTCAATACCGGCTGGCGCAACAAATCATTCCGCAATTACGCCGATTATATGCAGACCGATGCATTTAAAACAGCGGTTGAAAAACTCATTGAAAAAGCGAAAGAAAAGACCACAGCCATCATGTGTGCCGAAGCGGTGCCATGGCGGTGCCATCGTTCGCTTGTGGGTGATGCGCTTTTGATACGCGATGTATGTGTGATGGACATCATGAGCCGCACAAGCCAAAAACCGCATACGCTCACTTCGTTTGCGCAGGTTGACGGGACAGAGATAACGTATCCGGAACAGGCGGTGTGAGCGGATCTGATATACTATCTACATATGAAAGACGCAATCACCGTAGAAACGGCCGTGCATGCACCCCTCCAAAAAGTGTGGGATGCGTTCACGAGCCCTGAAGCTATTATGCAGTGGAATGCCGCATCGGAAGACTGGCATTGTCCAAGAGCGGAGAATGAGCTGAAGGAAGGAGGAACGTTCTCATACCGCATGGAAGCAAAAGACGGAAGCGAAGGGTTCGACCTCACCGGCACATTCACATCTGTGGTTGCTCCTGAACTCCTCGCGTATGAGCTTTCAGACGGCAGAACGGTCGAGACACGATTTACTGCCGAGCAGGACAGCGTCCGAGTAACTGAGTCTTTCGAACCCGAATCAGAAAACACACACGAGCTGCAAAAGACGGGCTGGCAGGCGATTCTCGACCGTTTCAAGCAGTATGTTGAAGAGCAATCTTAATCAATTCTTAATTCCCGTATAGGGTATACTTTCCACATATGATCCATCACGCTTCAGTAGGAGTCACCGATTATGAGAAATCGAAGGAGCTGTACGCGAGCATGCTCGCGCCGCTCGGGTACACCGTCGGCGCAGATATGCCTGAGTATACCGTAGCCGGCTTTTCTGACGGGGAAGGCATAGACTTCTGGGTCGGACAGAAAGAACACATCGGCGATGGCAGCCATGTCGCGTTTGTCGCAAAAGATCAGAAGGCGGTCGAGGATTTCCATGCTGCAGCCCTGAAAGCCGGAGCCTCCGATAACGGTGCGCCCGGCTATCGTACCGAATACAGTCCCGGCTATTACGCCGCCTTCATACATGACTTCGACGGCAATAATATAGAGGCGGTCTGGCAAGACCCATCGAAGGCGTAAGCCCTTTCTCAACAGCGAAAACACCCCCACAGGTGTTTTTGTTGTGAATGTACCTCAGAACTTTTTCATAATTATAGTTTATGCTTGTGTATATGAAAGCATTTCTTATCATTCTTGGCATTGTAGTCATTGCTGCAGTCGGCTATGCAGCGTATACATACGTGAAGCAGGATCCGCCTGAAGTGGTCATTGACGCTGTCACTTCGCAGGATCCTCCGCCGCCTCTGCCGCAGGGGGAGCTCGCTCCGCTTGAAGCGCCTGAGGGTTTTGTGGCAACCATCTACTCGCGTGAGACGCCGGGCGCCCGGGTCATGACACGGGATCCGAAGGGAACGCTGCTTGTCTCACTTACCTCTGAAGGGAGGATCGTCGCGCTTCCCGATCTTGATGCCGACGGTATTTCAGATGAAACGAAAACTGTGCTCGACGGACTTGACCGGCCCCACGGCATGCTAGTTCTGTGTTCAGATACCGGTTTTGAAAGCGTTGATCAGGATGCCTGCACGCTGTATGTCGCTGAAACAGGCGCGCTGAAATCGTATCGGTATGATGCAGATACCCAAACCGCGCAGCAGGAAGAAGTGCTTGCTGCGCTGCCGAAAGAGGACGGCGGCGGTCACTATACGCGCACGCTCCTTTTGCACCCCGACGGAGAGGAGATACTCATTTCCGTCGGCAGTTCATGCAACGTCTGCGAAGAGGCAAATACACAGCGGGCGACGATCCTCTCCTATGATCTGGAAAACAAGACTCTTCAGACGTATGCGACAGGTTTGCGCAATACCGTGTTCATGGCAATTGATCCAGTCATGGGCGGGATATGGGGGACTGATAACGGACGCGACATCATTGGGGACGATACGCCGCCAGATGAGATCAATATCATCGAAGCAGGAAAGTCATACGGGTGGCCATACTGTTACGGCAACAATGTCTATGACTCGGATTTCAACAGGGAAGAAGACTCGATCTGCGCCGCGATGACTCCGCCGCATATTGAACTGCAGGCGCACTCTGCCGCGCTCGGGCTTGCATTTGTGCCAGAGGAGGGCTGGCCTGAGGATATGCGCAACGATCTTTTGATCGCCTACCACGGTTCATGGAACCGTAGCGTTCCCACGGGATACAAGGTGGTCAGGTTTGATCTCGAAACGGGAAACGGGCGTAATGCGGAAAGCGGCCCGATCGACTTTTTGACTGGTTTCCTGCAGAGCGACGATACTAACGACGCGATCGGCCGTCCGGCAGGCGTGTTGGTGGAGCCGGGAGGCGTTGCCTATGTAAGCGATGACCATGCGGGAGCGATCTATCGCATTGCATGGCAGGGAGAATAACAAGCGTGTCTCCATGATCACGTACTACGTCAAAAAACCGAAGCTGCTGTTTGCCGGTATCAACCCGCATCCCGGTTCTGATGCGCGCGGTGTGCCGTTCTCCAACAACAAGCTGTTCTGGTATCTGCTCTCGCGCGCAGGACTTATCGACGAACCAGAGGCACTGCTGCGCCAGGACGCGCTTCTGCAGGAGATGTACCGCACGAGGTTCAATCAGGTCTACGGTCTCGGGTTTCTCAATATCATCGACCGGCCCACCAAAGACATTACCCTTCTTAAAAAGGGGGAAGAGCTCGAAGGACGGCGACGGATGGAGGCGGTGATCAGGAAAGAAAAACCGCGCGTTGTGTGCTTCGTCGGGAAGGTCGTCTATGAGAAATGGAGCGGTAGGAAAAAATGTGACTTCGGCTGGCAGGAAGATATCTTCGATTCAAAGGCATTCGTCATGCATTTCCCGCTGCGGGGAGCGGCTTCTGTGCGGATAGAGGAGCTGCAACTGGTGGCACAGTACGCATTCGCAGTGTGATAATATGCTTGACGTATAGATATATGTCCACGCAGAAGGAAACCATCGAATTCATACTGGAGAAATTGCAGACAGAACCGCCGCGGTTCTCTTCGCGCGCGATGTTCGGCGAGTATGCGCTGTATGCAGACAGCAAGACAGTGGCGCTTGTGTGCGATGATCTTTTGTATGTGAAGATCGTCCCTGCGAGCGCTGCGCTTGAGAGTGTGTGTGAGAAAGGCGAACCCTATCCCGGCGCCCGGCCCCACTATATTGTGGAGGAGGACATGCTTTCGCGCATGGAAGACCTTCCGGAGATTCTCTTTGCGATTGCAGAGAGCCTGCCGGAGAAGAAGAAACGTAAGAAGAAAACAGCATAAGTCGGAGGTACAGTGCGCGGTGAACGTACGGGGCATGCCATGTGCACCGGATCAGAAAAAAATCCCCAGGGGGGATTTTTTTCTGATCCGGTGCACAGCGTTAGTTCGCCACACTCTCGACGGCCATACCGTCCTCGATAAAACCTTCGTCAATCGCAACTCCGCTGTGTACAGCGATGTTCGGAGCGATCTGTAATGCCACCGCTGCGCTTGGTGCAGAAACGGAGTCGGTCAATCCTTGTGTATTCACATAATGGTAGGTTCCTCCTCCAGTGTCGCGTACGCCGCCGGCTGCCCGAACTGCGGTCGCGGTAACAGGCATACCGTCTTCAATAAGACCTTCGTCAATCGCAACTCCGCTGTTTGAGGCGATATTCGGCGCAGCTGCGAGTGCAGTTTGCGCGTCGGGTGCCACAATAGTGTCAGTTACACCTTGCGTATTCACATAGTGATAGGTCGCTGCTGAAGAAAGGAACGGGAAACATCCCACTGCGAGTGCGAGAAAAAATGCATATTTCATAATGTGTACTTTTAACTGATAACTGCATATACATAGAACCATAACTGCATGAATGTCTGATGAAGACTCTGCAGTATGTGCTCATGAAACATTCATATACGATAGTGCTATCATGAGGACTATATTGGTTAATTTTCTACATATATGGCAAAAGTAAGCACTTATCTCAATTTCGAACGGGAGACCGAACAGGCATTCACTTTTTACCAGTCTGTCTTCGGGACACAATTTGAAGGGGAGATCGTACGCATGGGAAGCGTTCCCCCGCAGGAGGGAATGCCTGCACTTTCTGAAGCGGACAAACAGCTGGTCATGCATGTCTCACTGCCGATCTGGGGTGGACACGTGCTCCACGGCACCGACGCTCCGAAATCCATGGGCTTTGCAATGAACTTCGGCAACAACATGTACATCATGTTGGAGACTGACACCAAAGAAGAAGCTGATACGCTTTTCGCAGCGCTCTCAGAGGACGGAGAGGTGGAAATGCAGCTCCAGGACATGTTCTGGGGAGATTACTTCGGGTCGTTCACCGACAAATTCGGCACCCAATGGATGATCAATACTCCAGGGAAGCACTAGCATAAAAAGCATCGGAATTACGGCCTTTTTGTCGGGTGCATAACTGCGCTCTGCACGCTCTATGTGCCTTAAAATAGGAATATGGCTAGTGCAGCTCCGACAAACAAGGAATTCCTGCAGGAAAAATTTTTCTCTTTCCCGATAACGCTTCTCATCATTGCGCTTCTTACCCCGCCGGGGGTCGCAGACGCCTATCTGATCCTCGGCCATGCCCACTTCATGATGACGGCGCTTTACCAGTACAAGATGGGGAGGATCACCCCGAAAAGCTTCGTCTTCTATCTTGCCGCGTTTGCCGCTGTCTTTTATATCGCGTATCTGTTTCCCCGGGCATTCACACTCTTTGTGTCAGCGTTTTTGCTCTTCCATGTCTATACCGGCGAAGTGCGGCACATTAAAAGAGGATTTTCCGCCCCGTACCTGTTGATGACGCTCAGTATCCTACTTCTGCTCTGTTCATGGCTAGCCATAGAACTCTGGCTTCTCCCCATATCCATCCCTGCTGTGCTTATCGGCTCAATTGTGCTCGCGTGTCTGGCGGTGGTGCTCTTCGTCCGGCAGGAAGGGGTAGTGATCGAATATTTTTTCCTTACCCTGCTTGTGCTCCTTGCTGCATTCGTCCTGCTTGAACTGTTCGGCATGCGACCAATGTCCGTCGAGAGTTTCGGTTTCATTGTCATCGCGCATTATCTTGCGACCTATTTCAATGTATTCCGCAGTTTCACCCGAAAAGGACAGGGGAAGCAATGGCCGTTCGTATGGGAGAGTATAGGAATGAATCTTCTGTTTTTGGCCGGATATATCGCCATCTTCTATTATTTTGGCACTGACAATGTCGTGTACGCGTATGTCTACCATCCGATCTCATTCTATGTATGGACACTCATGCACTTTCTCACCACGATGAACTTCAAAGGCTACTACCAGACGGTTGTTTCGGCGGTGCAGAAAATACGGTCCTAACAGCAACCCACTCTCCTTCATCCAGGCGCCATAAAGACTTTGGTATACTTTCATATATGCAAAAAATCATCCCTCATCTTTGGTTCAATACCAATGCACAGGAAGCGGTGAAGTTCTACACGTCGATATTCCAGGGCGGTAAGACACATGCAACTTCCTATTATCCGGAAGTCGGACAGGAGATACACCACATGCCTGCAGGTTCGCTCATGACCGCAGAGTTCGAAATAGAAGGATACCGCATGCTGGCGCTCAATGGCGGCCCGGTATTCACCTTCACACCGGCGATTTCCTTCATGGTCAATTTCGACCCATCGCGGGAAGAAAAGGCAGAAGAGCACCTTGTAGAGCTTTGGGAACAGCTTTCGCAGGGCGGTACGGCTTTGATGGAGCTCGGCGTATACCCATTCAGTAAAAAGTATGGATGGATACAGGACAAATACGGCGTCTCGTGGCAGCTTATTTTGACCGATCCGAACGGCGAAGAGCGGCCAAAGATCATCCCGTCGCTTATGTTCGCAGGTGATATTGCAGGAAAAGCTGAAGAGGCGATCGAATACTACGTATCTCTGTTCGAAAATTCGAGAAAGGGGCAGCTCGCGCATTATGGCGCGGGCCAGGAACCCGACAAAGAAGGCTCACTCATGTTCGGAGACTTTACGCTCGAAGGGCAGTGGTTTGCCGCCATGGATAGTGCGTATGCCCACGCCTTCACTTTCAATGAGGCGATCTCACTTTTAGTGCTCTGCGAAGATCAAGAAGAGATCGATCATTTTTGGAATGCGCTGTCAGCGCATCCGCAATCGGAGCAGTGCGGTTGGCTCAAAGACAAGTACGGTGTGTCGTGGCAGATCAGTCCGAAAGGCATGGAGGAGCTGCTCAACAGCGAGGACAAGGAAAAAGCGAACAAAGCAATGCAGGCAATGCTGCAGATGAAGAAGCTCGATATTGCAAAATTGAAAGAAGCATTCAACAGTTGATGTATGCCTGAGACCATTGACGCTTTTAAAGATGAGTCACGAACGCTTACAGGTCTCTTTGATGCGTTTGCGCGTAAGCATGCGCTCGAAGGGAAGGCAGCGGCAGACCATATCTGTTACAAATGCGGCTCATCGGATACGTTTGAACGCCTGCGCGCTCTGTTCGAGTATGAAAGTGCGTACGAGTATCAGTCGATCATCTCAAAAAGAAGAATAGCGTACATTAGATTCAAGGAGGGGATAGAGACAGTGCTCGGCACGATCATGTACCTTGAGCTGTCAGATCAGAAGCCTGATGGATCACAAAAAGACGGATTCGATCACATCGAAGTGTATCCGGTTGTGGGAACCTATGACGAACTTGTGATGCTGCTTGAAGAGACGGAAACAGTTATTAAAGTGGAGCGTCCGCACCATACAACGCACGATGTAGAGCTCAATGAAGGCTTCATATTCCGGTGCGAACATGAGCCCCTGATTGAAAAGATAAAAAGAGAAGAAATGTTCTAATGGAGGGAGGGGTTGACAAAATGTAATAAATGCTGCAGTATTGTCACGATTTTGTTCTCCTGTTCTTTGCAAAGAACGGCAAGACTCATGGCAATAACTGCAGAGACCCGATGCTTTTTGGGCTTTTTTGACGCGAAAAGAGCAAAAAAAGCATCGGTCTGTCCGAATGAATCGGATGGGACGCTCTGCCTTCATCAGCAAGGAGACTTCAATGAACAAACTCGCGGTTGCGGCTCTTCTCTCGACGTGCCTCGCCGTTGTGCCCGGCGCCGTTTTGGCGCAGGAGACCACGACGGTCAAGTTCAACCTTTCGGTCAACCAGCCCACGCTGTTCGACGAAGGTGACGCGGTCCGCGACACTTTCAAGGGCAGCGTGGACGACCAGAGTGGTGTGACCTCGTTCGAGGTCGTCTGTTCGGCGGGCGCGAAGGGAACCTTCGGCTTCGGAAGGAAGGATGAGACCTGTGCCGTCACCGGCGAAGGTATTATCCGCAATCCGGCCAATCCCTCGCAGACGATCAAGCGCATCGCCTACTCCGGCGGCTTCGTCATCGAGGCGAAGAAGGACGGCTACACCAACATGGGAACCATCAACGCCAACTATGCCCGTGTCGGCAGTGCTCCGGCCGAGAACGCGACGTTCGGCGGCTCGGTGACCATGATGCCTGAGAACCCCTCGGCACCGGCCATGGAGCTCGCCAGGCGCGCCCTTGACTACCTCAAGGAAAAGGCAGCCGGCGATGCGGTCGAGTTCGACACCCAGATCGATTCGATCCGGTTTTCTGACCTCACCATTCCGCACGTCGGGCAGAAGGGCTCGACCTCGTGCTCGTGGGACAAGGACGCTATCTTCGTCTATGCCAACGAGCAGTGGCAGGTTGCGCTCGACGTCAGCTGCGGCGGCACCACGTATCCGCTTGAAGGCAACGTCGCACTCGCCGATGCCCCCGAGGGCAGCGAGCATGACCATGAGTACCAGATCAATCTGCTTCTCGGCGGCGCCCAAAGCGGCGGCGATCCGTTCGCTGCTGCGGACCCGTTCGCTACGGTCAACGGCATCACCGGCATTCTCAGGATGACCGATGCCGGCCGCGTGACCGAAGACGACGTCGCTGAGCGGATCGAGGTCGAAGGCGAGATCGTCGGCACGGGCGTCCCGCTGGAAGCCACGCGCGGTCTGGGGCAGATCATGCTGGTCTTTGCCCGCACGTTCTATGGGGAGTGAAGACTCCCACACAAACATGTCCCCGGCGGTACGCCGCCGGGGACAACGCTCTGGATATTCTCCGGGGCGTTTTTGTACATTGACTATTTCATGTTTGTATGGCACAGTTGATCCGAACTAAGTACACAAGTCCTTCACGTCAACCCAACCGCTCGGAGGAATCATGAGCAAACCCTACTGGCGAATTCTTCTCGAACGGATCGTTCTCGCCGCGATCCTGGTCTTCGTGACCTACAACATCTCCGGCTTCTCGTACAGCCACTGGGTGATCGGGACTCCGTTCGAGGGGTTCAATGCAGTCATGGGCGTGCTCAAGATCCTGACCGGCATCGTGCTGCTGGTCGGCTTCGGCATCCTGCTGCGCGCCGCGTGGCGTGCAACCGGGCTGGTCGGGGTCATCGCGATCGTCGGCATTTGTGCGGCGTTCGTCTGGCTTCTGCAGGTAGCGGGATGGATCAATCTCGCAAAGCCGACTACGAGCATCATCGCTGCTCAGATCATCGTCGTTTTGATCTTGGCGATCGGCTCCACATGGAGCATCTTCTGGAAGCGGGGCACCGGCCAAATGCAGGTCGAAGACCCGGACACTCCCGAGCCGACGTGAGTGGACAAGCACCTCTTGCATACAAGACCCCGGCAGCATCGCTGCCGGGGTTGGTTTTTTGATGAAATTGACATTATTATAAAAGATTGTATTATTTGATCAGAGGTACCAAGGGAGGTTCCGGTGAAGAAAGTCATCACTGCCCTCCTTGTGGCAGGGCTCATTGCAAGTCTCGGGTTGTGGATCTTCTTCGATCATATCGTGCTTCTGTGGACGAGCGTTCTCAGTGTACTGGTGAAGGGAATGATCTCTGCACTGGTAAAGGGAACGGTCTTCATGTGGATCGTCTCGCTGTTGCAGCGATGGCTGTGGACTGGACTGCCGCGACTTGTGCTCGGCTTTCTGCTCCGCATAGGGGTGCCGCATTCCATCCAGCGCAAGGTCCGGCGGGCCATTACGATCTCCAAGCTGTGGATGCTCAGCACCATGGATGCGGTCAGGAGCAGACTGCAGCGCATGATCGGGCCGCGCACCGCCGTACTGATCGCACTGGCGGTAACAGTCCTGATCGGCATACTGGCGTTCGTATTCATGGGCGCATACGTGGTCTGGCTGGTCGGGCCGTCCCGCATCTTTGCGATGCTGGAGTGGCTGCTCTCGCCTTTCTTCCGGTGGCTACAGAATTTCATCTTTCGGCTTCTTGCCAACACCGGACTGGTGCGGGTATGGAACTGGGCGGTCACGCTCATCCCTGAACCTTCGCGTAAAGCTACGCGTTCATTCTGGTGGGGTGTCATCAGGAGACGGAGACGTTTCCTCCTGCGGACGCGCCGACTTCGCCAGATCAAAAAAGTAGCTGCTGAATAGCGAGCCTCATGGCCGCGACGTACGTCGCGGCCATTTTTTCTTCTGTGTCCACACCGCCTGAGTCCGCCGTTCATCAAAAGTTCACCACCGTGCTTTATGATGCAGTCACGCTTATGAAACAATTTTTTGAGGAATTAAAAGTAGGTCTGGCCGTAGCATTTGATGGTCTCTTCGGATGGTTCCTTCTGATGACCTTCTTCGTGTGGCTTGTTTCGTATCTGCTGTACATATAAATATGAAGAGGCTTCACCGATACGCTCAGACGGGTTGCGGTGTGCTGTTGCAATAATTTCAACTGTTGAGCGTAGTAGATCTAAGTGGGTCTTGCAAATAGAGACTTGTTTATTTTTATGCATAAAGAAGACATATTGAAATTCTGTGCAGTAGGAATTGCTGCAGCAGTGACAACGATACTGATACTGGGCGTAGGACTGTTCTTGCTTCTGACATTCAGACCTGGAAGCATCATGCCGGTTCTGTCGGCATTAGGCGCTGCAGAATCGGGCACTGTGCGCACCGAGGATTCATCCGAAGCAAAAGTGATACAGGCGGTCAAAAAAGCGAATCCTGCTGTTGTGGCCATCACCGTATCGAAGAATGTGCCCGTGTATGAACGCTACTATACCAATCCATTCAATGACTTTTTCGGCAACTTTTTTTGGATGCCGCAGATCCGCCAGAACGGCACACAGCTGCAGGAGGTGGGCGGTGGATCAGGCTTCCTGGTCTCGCCTGACGGGTACATTGTCACGAACCGGCATGTGGTGAGCGACGAGAATGCCCAGTACACCGTATTTACCAACGACGGCGACACCTATGATGCTCAAGTGGTGGCGCGCGATTCGGTGCTGGATATCGCTGTGCTGAAAATTGAAGGGGAGCATTTCGAGCATCTGCAATTCGGCGATTCCTCTGCGCTTGAGGTAGGCCAAAGCGTCATCGCTATCGGCAATGCGCTTGCAGAGTTCCGCAATACCGTATCGGTCGGCGTCGTCTCCGGCCTGTCCCGTTCCATTGTTGCTTCCGATCAGCGCGGAGAACTTGAGTCGCTTGAGGAGCTTATCCAGACCGATGCGGCGATCAACAGCGGCAACTCCGGCGGGCCGCTCCTTAATCTCTCCGGCGAAGTGATCGGAGTGAATGTCGCTATCGTGAGCGGCGCACAGAACGTCGGCTTTGCGCTGAGCGCCAACAGTGTGAAGAACATTGTCGCATCGGTGCAGGAGACGGGAGAGATCACCCGTCCGTATCTGGGGGTGCGATATATTCCTATCACAGAGGCACTGAAGGAGCGGAACGATCTGCCGGTTGACCATGGCGTTCTGGTGCAGCGCGGGACGAGTGCCGAGGAATTGGCTGTCATCCCCGATTCTCCCGCTGATAAGGCAGGCATTCTTGAGAATGACATCATCCTTGGGGTTGACGGGACACCGATTGATGCTGAACATTCGCTGTCCTCGCTTATCGCGCGAAAGAAGATCGGCGATACAATACGGCTGGTGGTGCTGAGCAAAGGGACACAGAAGGAAGTCTTTGCGACCATAGAAGCGATGCCGTGAACAAAAAATCCCCATATGGGGATTTTTTGTTCATAGCGTATTCATGCACTCTGCATATGCTGAGAAGACCGCATCATACGACGTTACCAGTATAATCACCAAACCATATGCTCGAGAACAAAAAAGAATTACCTGAGACCGCTGGTACGCCGCCTGGTGCACCGGTCCGCAGGGAAGAGACATCGCTGCGTGATCTCTTCAACCGCTTCCTTGAAGAGGATTTTTTTGGCGAACCATTTGATTTTGCACGCAGCAGCAGGCTTGCCTCCCTGTTCAACAGGCAGTTCGTGCCACGCATTGATATCAGTGAAACAGATACGCATGTGAAGGTCGTAGCGGATGTGCCCGGTGTCGATCCTGAGAATATCGATATACATATTGAAGGAGACAGAATGCACATACGCGGCAAGACCGAACGCACCAGCACGCCCAATGAGCGCCCGTACCGATACGAACGTACATACGGTGAGTTCCAGAGAGAATTCACCTTGCCCACTCCTGTGAAGCAGGATGAGATAAAAGCGGCCTACAAAGACGGTATACTTACCGTAACGCTTCCGAAAGCAGAGGGAAGCAGAAGAGAAAAAATACAGATTGAACGGCAGTAACATCATGCGTATGAAAATAGCAAGCGAAGCGTTCGAAGACAATGCGCTCATACCAAAGGAACATACCTGCGAGGGAACAGACATCCATCCGTCGTTTGTAGTGGATGATCTGCCGGATGGCACACAGAGTATTGTGCTCATTGTGTGCGATCCGGACGCCCCGTCGGGAGATTTTGTGCATTGGCTGGTGTGGAATATTGATCCTTCAGAGCTGCATATTGCCAAAGGAACAGTGCCTGCGGGGGCGGTGGAAGGCTTCAACGACTTCGGCAAGATGGGCTGGAGCGGCCCGTGTCCGCCGTTCGGCACGCACCGCTATGAGTTCCGTGTATACGCGCTCGATTCACTCATCGCTCTTCCGGAGACCGCGAATAAAACCGACCTGCGGAGTGAGCTCGGCGGCCGCATCCTCGATGAGGCGCTGCTTGTCGGGTTCTATGCGCGTGAATCCTGAGAGTTTCTTATTACTCACTTTTATATATCCCTTATGAAATATTTCATCGCTTTTTTAATTATCGTGCTCATGGCTTTGGGTGCGTACATGACCTTCACCCGGAACGTGTCTGCGCCGGAGGAAGAAGAGCAGACACCGCTGCGCGAAATATATATGAGCGACACCTATGGTTTTTCATTTACAGTGCCTGAAGGATATACCTTCCATGAGTATACGCAGGAGTCGATATCGGTTGGGAATCCTCTTGACGACGGATTCCTGAGCGTTGCTGACGTTCGCCTGTACGCTGCAGGAGAGGATGTCGCGTTCGGATCATACGACGCGTTCATCACACAGACACTCAAAAATATGTGTGCGGCGGATGGTCCCAATGAGACCATATACTGCACGGATGTCACCGACCGCCAGCCATTTGCTGCCAGTACCGGACTGCAAGGGGAAGTGCTCTATCTGGACCGCATCCATGAAGACCGTGCCACTGGTGCACAAAAGATGGACAGGTTTGGTCCGGTATTCGTCTTCAATATTCAGGCGAATGTTCCACAGTCTGACTTTGCTGCGCTTGCGGTTCAACCGCCTGCTAACCTCAGTGCCACAGATGTGCAAAGCGCTCTCGTGCGCAGCGTGGCAGACAGCGTCAATATAGAGGCACAGGATGACGCGTGGGTGACCACAGAGGACTCCGGCGCAGTGTTCGAGTATCCTGCGGCACTGCCGACATTCTATACTGAAGCGGTTGACTGGCCGCCGAGCGTCCAGGTGCTTGACGAGCCGTACTCATGCACGGAAGCGGGGAGCATCACTGATCGGACAGGTGCCACTGCAGAACGGACGTATGACGGCACGCCGTACTGCGTCACCGAAGTTGTTGAAGGCGCCGCAGGAAGCATCTATACGCAATATGCGTATCTGTTCGCGAAGGAAGATAAGACGATCGCGCTTACGTTCAGCACCCGGACAGTCCAGTGTGGCAACTTCGACGAAGTACAGCGCGCTTCCTGCGAGCTCGAGCGTAATACCAATGATATCGACTCGATCGTGCATGAGATAGCGCAGACGCTTCGCCTCCAATAGAGAACCGTCGTACACCCAGTTTTTGCTATACTGGGAACAATGGAGCCGCTTGCGTCACAAGTGAGGCCAGTACGCCTCGAGGAATTCGTGGGCCAGGATCATCTGGTGGGTTTGGGCATGCCTTTGCGCGTAGCCATTGAGGAGAAGCATCTGTTCTCGTTCATACTTTGGGGGCCGCCGGGAGTTGGAAAGACTACGCTCGCACGTATATATGCGCAGAGCGTCAATGCGCTCTTTTATGAACTCTCCGCGGTTTCAGCAGGAAAAGAGGATATCCGAAAGATCGTCAACGAGCGTCCGTCTTTGCCTGGACAGCCCAAGATACTGTTCCTCGATGAGATACATCGTTTCAATAAATCCCAGCAGGATTTTCTGCTGCCGTATGTGGAATCGGGCGAGCTGACACTTGTTGGCGCTACAACGGAAAATCCGAGCTTCGAGGTTATTTCGCCGCTCCTCTCCCGTGCACGGGTATTTGTGCTCAACGAACTGAGCGTTGACGAGATGAAACGCCTTATCAGACACGCGGCAAAGCGCGCCAAGATGAAGATCAAAGCTCCGGCGCTCCAGTGGCTTTCAGAGCTTGCCAATGGCGATGCCCGGCAGGCGCTTTCCATGCTTGAGGCAACCCATCATCTGTATGGGGAACTGACAATTGAGCATTTTAAACAGGCATTGCAGTCAAAATTTCTCCGCTATGACAAGAAAGGGGAGGAACATTACAATACGATCTCAGCATTCATAAAAAGCATGCGCGCGTCCCAGGCTGATGCTGCCATGTACTACCTCGCACGCATGCTTGACGCCGGCGAGGATCCGAAGTTCATAGCGCGGAGAATGATCATTTTTGCGAGCGAGGACATCGGGCTTGCTCAGCCGACGGCACTTGTTGTCGCCAATGCGGTATTTGAAGCCGTAGAGAAGGTCGGCCTCCCTGAGGCATCGCTCAATCTTGCTCATGGTGTTGCGTATCTTTCTCAAGCAAAGAAAGACCGTACCGCCAACGATGCTATCGGTCGTGCGATGCATGATGTACAGCAGTACGGCAACCTGCCTATACCGCTCATGATCCGCAATGCACCGACCAAGCTCATGAAAGAGCTCGGCTATAAAAAAGGATATGAGAAATATACGAAAGAGGATCTCCTTCCGGATAAGCTCAAAGGTAAAAAATATTTTCCGAGGAAGTAAGCGTAACTATTGAGGGAACGAGAAACTGCCGGCCCCCTCAGGTACTGCGGCCTCTTGTGTTGCGGATCCATCGTCATCTTGAGGAGTTGCGGTGGCCGTGGTAGTCGATTCAGTGGTTTCCGGTTCTATTCTTCCGCCGTACTCCTCAACTTCGATGAAGCGGAGCGCTTCAGCAATGGCTGATATTGCCCGTGGGAAGTCGCCCTTCTCCACGGCAGGCGCAACACGGTTGATGTAAACCTGTGCGTCATCGACAGCTGCCTGGTCCAATTCCGTATTCTCGAGCTTCCGTGAGACTGCCTGAAGCTGCTGCGTAATGAACGCGTAGATATTTTGCGGCGTCTCGCGCTCCACGAACCGGTCGGTTGTATCATTGAACAGGTTCACGCTCTGTCGGCGCACATCCTCCATCTCTTCTCCAAGCGCTTCCAGTCCGGGAGTGTTCTCGCTTATTTCCTCTATTGCTGCGGCGACGCTCGCAAATGAGCCCAGTACAGAAAGCGTATCCGGATACGTCATACCGTTGTCCGGAAGATTGATCAGTTCTGTGAACTTTGAGTGATGTGCATAGACCTGTTCTTTGTATGCGTCAATTTCTTCCTGCGTGACCTCTTCTTCTGATGAAAGCCGCTTTATTTCATCCAGACGCGCCTCCATGCGACGCACCTGGTACTGTGCCTTACTTTTTGTGCCGAACTGCACTGAACCCTGAAGCGGCTCGAGAAGTCCGGTCTTCATACCGTACAGTGTGCTTCCCGGAAGGCTCCGCGATGCCATGAAACCAAGTGCCAAAAGCAGCAGGAAAAGTATGAGCGCGACAACAGCAGCGGTCTTTGTCTGCTGTGTGAGCGTGCTTGTCTGCTGCCACCATGTATACAGGCTCAACTGACCAGCGTTCGGAGATGTGTGGCGCTCGCCGTCTGTATGTTCATCGTTATTCATAGGTCAATTACATTATTCTGGTTCACGATCTGTAGGACTTTAGCGCATTTCGATGAAGACGTAATGAAGAGCTTAACTTTACCATATCTTCATCTTCCTTTCGTATAAATTATACATGCGGATCTTAAAAGCGCTGTTCAGTATTTTTCTCATAGCATATACGCTCTATCGGCGTCTACGAGTGCTGTTCAGTCTATTCCGACGATGATATGGCTGTCTTTTTAAAATTAGTTATTGGGTTCTTCCTCCTGCTCGTTGCGGCGCTTCTGCTGCTGGCATACCTCGGTCCATCAGACGTACCGGGCGACAGATATGGGCAGGGCTTCACGGCTACTTCATGTGTATGAGCAACTATAGCAGAGAAATGACAGAGCAAAAAATATGAAAAAGAATGCACTGAGCAAGTATGCGTATTTCTGGGTGACACTCATACTCTTCCTGGGGAGTTTTATTGGACACTGGACTTTTGCGTGGTTCGCTTTCGTTAATGAGCAGACTGATCATAACCAGGATGTGGTCGTTGGGGAATACATTGTCGAAGTTGCCCGTGATACGTTTGAAAATTGGCAATCAGAGTTTTTGCAGCTTATCTGGCAAGTAGCTGGCCTCGCACTGCTCCTGTATGTCGGGTCACCGCAGTCCAAGGAAGGTGATGAACGAAAGGAAGAGAAACTCGACCACATTCTGCGCGCTGCATATGGCAGGGACGGACAGGACATTCTCGACGAACTCGACAGAAAGTACCCTCGGTCGTGATTGCATTCACTGTATAAGAGGTGCATAGTGTTATTATGAAAACAGACGATGAACTGCAGCAGCAGGATCCCGAACTGTATCGGGTCGCGCGTGAGAAGGGGACTGAAGCGCCATTCTCCGGAACATACGTGCATGAGAAAAAGCGGGGCATGTATCACTGTGCTGTCTGCGATGCGCCACTGTTCTCCTCGGAAACCAAGTTTGAAAGCAATACCGGTTGGCCGTCGTTCACTGATCCGGCTTTTGCGAACGCAGTAACGATTCACACTGACGAATCGCATGGCATGGTACGCACCGAGGTGCGGTGCGCGCACTGCGGAGCGCACCTGGGGCATGTGTTTCCTGACGGTCCGCAGAAGGCCGGGAAGGTGTGCGACCGTTACTGCATCAACAGCGTTTCACTGACGCTCAAAGAAGAGTGATATTCTATGGAAAAGCAAGCGGTACTCGCAGGAGGTTCTGCGCTTTTGCCGGGTATTGTCGAACTGATACAGGAAGACTGCCATACCATCGGTGCTCGCTGATCCGCTTTTGAAGGTCAAAGGGCATGAGGTGCTCGGGTCAGGAACTCCGGGCATATTGTTCGCCTCAGTCATCGGATTGGCCCTCTATGCAAAACAGCGCCGCAGAAGCGATATTCATTTGCTCGGCAAGTACCGGTATGAAGAAGGTGACACTAAAAAGGAGCTGCCGCGCATACAGGATATCCGCACCCTGAACGATCTGTATTATTACACCTACAGCACCGTGCAGAATGTCCGGAGTCTTCTGGATGAACGCGCCGATCTCTTTGCAAAGAAAATGACGCTACCGATCCAGCTGATACTGAGCCTTCTGTTTTTGATGTGTACGCTTGCATTTCTCGTTTGGGTTGTCCTTACATACATGTAAAATATATGCATATGTTCAGTTCGACGCACAAAGGGTTCACTCTCATAGAAGTACTCCTAGTCATCGCGATCCTTGCGATCCTCGCTTCGATCGTGATCATCGCCATTAATCCTGCAAAGCAGTTTGCGAGCGCTCGCGATGCGCAGCGCTTGAGCGATGTCTACTCGATCATGAATGCGCTCCATCAGTATGCGCTTGATAACGAAGGAGCGTTTCCTGATGCACTTTCAACTGAGGAGCTCGAGATATGCCGTACCGACAGCGATTCCTGCGAGGGGCTCTCTGACCTCTCAGAGCTCACCAACGACCAGCTCTATCTGGTATCTATGCCGCTCGATCCGCAGTGTCCATCCTCAGACGCCAATTGTGACGCAAATGGCACCGGATATTTTGTCGGTCTCACCGACGGCGGCCGAGTCACGGTCAATGCGTATGGTGCTGAAGACAGTGAGATAAGCATTACCCGCTAGGCCACATGAGGGGATAATGTTCATTGTCTGCACCCTATAGAGCTTTATATACTTGAGTGGTTACTTGTCATACTTTTTTTCATGAATACACACCGCGCAGTCTTCCGCAGCGCATCAGGATTTACCCTCATAGAAGTACTCCTGGTCATTGCCATACTCGCTATTCTGGCGGCAGTTGTGATTGTCGCTATCAATCCGGCAAAACAGTTTGGCGAAGCGCAGAATGCGCAGCGCAGAAGTGATGTCAGGTCGATACTTGATGCTGTACACCAATACAGCATTGATAATTTCGGTTCACTTCCGTCCGACAGCATTCCCTCGGGTTCGGCCTGCAGCACCGACGGCGCAGAGATATGCGTTTCCGGAGCTGCCTGCACCGGTGTCAGCCTTGACGATCTCATTGATGAGGAACTTTATCTCACCGACATCCCGACGGATCCGACAGCAGCGAGCGATCTTGGTACCGGCTATTATATTTTTGAAAACGGCAACGGGCGCATCGGAGTCTGTGCTCCTTCAGCGTATGGTGACGTGGATATTAGTGTGATACGATGAAAATCATATGGCGGGGAGGAGAACGCTGACAAAAATCATCTCAGGAGCATTGGCAATAACTGCCTGCCTGCTCGTCGTCTCGTTCAGCATGCATGCTTTGCAGATCAAGCATGTGCACCCCGGTTCCGACGCGCATACGCAGGGAAAGACCGAAGTGCTCAGCGAATATATGCACGGAGCGGAGAAAAAGCTGTTCCTCTATACGCTGGCGTCTTTCTTGTTACTTGGCGCCTTTCTCTCCGCTGTTGCACGTACCTATCCGGCCTCCCTGCACATCCACAAACTCAGTTCGATACTGCGCCGCTATGCCGGCGTTCCTCTGCATCCATATTTTTTCAGTTATCTCCGTATTCTTTTTACAGCGGGAATTTTAAATCCCAAGCTCTTTTAACGCGCATACCGTAGTCCTTATTAGAGTCAATACATACCATTAACTATGAGTATCACATCACAATACAACACGCTTGTCTTATTTGTCTTCGCGTTCACCACACTGCTCTTGCTGCCGTTCTCTGCTTCGGCGCATGAAACGCACATGTACGAGATTAACGGCGCAACATATAAGTTCGTAGTCGGCTCGCTCAACGAACCGGTTATTGTCGACGATAAGACCGGCGCCAGTTTCGAGATAATCCGAAACGGCACACCTCTTGTAGGAGCTCAGGATTCGCTGCAGTTGGAGATGAGTGCCGGCGATAAGAGCAGAGTCGTCAGCCTGAGCCCCGTACATGGTGCGGAGGGCCAATACAAGTCGGACTTCATCGCAACGGTCCCGACGACGCTTACTTACCGCGTGTACGGTACCCTTGAGGATACGGAGGTGGATCTCTCGTTCACCTGCAATCCTGCAGGTCATCCACAGTCGGAAGAGGATACAAACCGCACGGAAATAAGCGACAACGTTTTCCAGACGCTCAAGCGCGGCTCGTTCGGATGTCCGCAGCCTAAAGAAGCGTTCGGATTCCCTGAGGAAGCGCAAAGCTCATTCCAGATGGAACAGGCTGTTGCTGAAGTCGCTCAGAGTCAAAGCGACAGCAGTGCAGCACAGCGGCCGCTGACAATGGGTGCACTTGCGCTCTCAGTCTTGGCATGCGCGCTTGCGGCATTCGCCATCAACAAAAAATAACAGCATAAGACCAAAAAAACTATGTGGTTTAGAAAAGTAGGGGTGTATGCCGCTATGGTCTCTGCTATAGCTTTATTGCCATCGCTGGCTTTTGCACATGCAACTCCAGTCTCATATGTTCCCGCAGCTTCTGCCACGGAATTGGCGGTTCCTTCATCGATTTCAATACGCTTTACGGAGCGTATTGAGGTGGGTGCGAGCAGTCTGACGGTATATGCGCCAGACGGTGCAGAGGTGAATGAAGGGAAGGGCGTGCTCGACCCCGCAGATGAGCGCGTTCTGTCTGTGCCAATCCGTGACTCAGGCGAGGGGGTTTATACCGTGTCGTGGCAAGTAGTGTCTGTTGACGACGGACATTTCACGAAAGGAGCATATTCGTTTCTGGTGGATGCCACCGGGAAAGCCTATGAAGGCGGCGACGCCGGAGTGGAGATCACATACAGCTCCAAATTGCCCGAAGCTGCGCTCTCATTCCTTAATCTCATAGGCGAAAGCCTGTTCCTTGCGGTTTTGCTGTGCGCAGCTTTCGTCATGCCTTCCGTCCGAAAGAAGATGCCGCAGCTTGCGGATGCCGGGTCAGTGTTCCTTCGTGCATGCGTGCATCTGGTATCAGTCGGATATCTGCTGTTTGTCGCCGGAGGCCTGCTGAGCATCATGCACAAAAGTGCAGAGCTCGGTGCGCTGCAGAAAATAACCGTATTCGAAGCGATAACCACCTATGCCGGGTCTTCGGCGGGGACATACGCAATACTCAAACTGCTTGCGGCAACAGTGTTCCTTGCGGTGTTCCTGAGTATACGTAAAAAACTGCCTGTCTTCCCGACGTGGGCGGTTGCGCTCCTGGGGGCGACGCTCGGCACGATCCTGTACATGCAGTCGCACATCAGCCATGCTGCAGCATCGCTTATACTTCCGAAATTCAGTATTTTCGTGACGTTCGTACACCTGGCGGCGAAAGAACTTGTTATCGGCAGTATCGTGGTACTCTTTATTTTCTTTGTCCTTTCGCTCAGACAACGATCGCTTGGTCTTTTCTCTGGCATCGCATTGCGTCTTGACGTGTTCATCGCAGGAGCGCTGTGCTTTGCAAGTGTCTCGGGCGCATACATCACTTGGCTGCATTTGAAGCACGGGATAAATATTGCCACAACCGAGTGGGGGGAACGGTTTCTGGTGCTTCTTGTTCTGACAGCGCTCTTCGGCGTCTTCAGGCTTCTCCATCAGTGCATAACGGTACCGCGTCTGGCACAGACGCGCGTCCAGAGGCTCATGCTGTTCTCACTCCTTGTGGAGACAGGCATCGCCTTGGCGGTCCTCTTCTTCTCAGGATACATATCCATGACAACCCCGCCGTTCACTGTCGCACAGTATGATTATGCGAAGGAGTACACTTCTGAAGGAGTGCGGATACAGATGGGCGTGCATCCGTATGAGGAAGGGTCCATGCTCATCACGCTTACTGATGCTCATACGCACGCACCGATCGAGCCAACCAGCGTGATCGTGTCCGCCCACAATGAAGAGAAGGATATCGGACCTAATGTGCTGCCTTTGGCGCAGCGGTTCGAAGGAGGATACGTCTTTCCGCTTGCTGATCTGGTGCCGGCAGGCCAGTGGGAACTGTCAGTGAACGCAGGACAGCAAAACGGATACGATGCGCATGCGATGTTTGCCTTAAACTATCCGCAGGATATCGAAGCAAGCGCCTGGTCGGATACTGTCCGGGTATTTGACGAGCTGGCAGTATGGACCATCGCTGCGGGCATTGGCATGCTTGTCTTCTTCTGCGCGTTGTTCGCGTATAGCAGCAGACAATGGGACAAGGCGTCATATGCGCCCATAACCGCATCGCCTGTAGCTGCGTCTCAGTTCATCGCGGCAGCTGTAGGCGCGGTTGCCTGCATGCTCGCCCTGTTCTTTCTCTGGCAGCTTGTGGGGGTGTCCTCATTCCAGAAGCAGTGCATCGCCGACGGCTTCGCATGGCGGCAGGCGTTTCCTACCAGGGAGTTCGACGCCACGTCACAGAATGCGGTCGTCGGTTGCACGGTCCATGAGGGACACTATCATTTCGTCGACCAACGCGAATACCGTTTCTTCATGAAATCTCAACATGAATGAGGTACTATGTACGGTATGAAAAACATAGCAATCGTGATTGTGGCGCTCATCGTTGTGTTGGCCGTTGCCTCTATGTTTATAAGCTGGCAGGCAGCTCAGGTCATTGATCAGAGTGGTACGCAGGTACCGCTTACAGAGGAGAGCACTGCGCACACACAAGAAACGGCCTATGGCTTTTCGTATGAGTACGAGCCAGACACGGACGGGTATACCGTCGTTACTCCCGAGAATGCCACGCGCGGCGATCTGGTGTTCACGCAGTCAGTGTTTGACACGACCGATTATGAGGATCTGCAGCAGGGTGAGGTTCCCCGTGAAGCTCCCGCCTCGCTCACTATAGAGGTATATCGTAATCCGGCGAATCAGGAGACGCGCGAATGGATCACGCAGCACGATGAGTCGAACTACCATCTGAGCCCTGATGGCACGATCTCATCTGTCACGAAGAACAGCACGGAATTTCTGACCTATCAGTACGATGGGCTGTACCGTGCGGATGCATATGTAACCGGGAAGAATGGATACATATATGTATTCGCCAACATGTGGGACAATCCGCAGAGTGCGATGAAAACGGATATGGAGGAACTGCTTGAAACAGTGCAGTGGAGCACTCCGCAGGTGCCCGCACAGGCAGCGCATGGGGATATCATGGTCTTTTCCCCTGCATACAATGCCCACATCGGTTCTCCGCTTAAGGTCGAGGGTACCGCACGGGGCTTCTGGTACTTTGAAGGCTCATTTCCGCTTATGCTTGTCGATGCAAATGGGGATACTGTCGGAGAAGGCATTGCAACTGCCCAGGGTGAATGGATGACCGAGGATTTCGTCCCGTTTTCTGGAGAGGTCACATTCAGCGCGCCGGTTTCAGGGGAGGGAACACTCATCCTGAGGAAGGATAATCCGTCAGGGATGCCTGAAAATGATGATTCCATCGAAATATCCGTACGGTTCGAGTGATTTGAAAAAACCTGTCCGGCTGACTATACTGGAACCCGGGTCAGCACAAGGAAGGATATTATGCGGTCTATCCAGGGAGAGCTCGCAGCAGCTCTTCGAGAAGCGACAGGTTTTGAAGTCGCCGGAGAATGGTGCGAAGGCACATTCTATTTCGAATCCGACTGTTTCGAATTCTCCTGCGTCATGCACCAGGATGCGTTCGAGATCAGAAACATAGAGTGCACACAGAAAGGTGTCGGCAGAAAGATCGTGGAAGCAGTCCACGAATACTGTGACGACCGGGACCTGTGCGTCTTTGCAAGCTGCGTTGCAAGCAGCGCGATCGGATTCTGGCACAAGATGGGCTACGTCGAAAGCGGTGAACGCGATGAGTTCTTCCGTGTAGCGTAACAATCATTGCAGCTCCGGGCATCCGGGGCTGTTTTGTTCGGTCAAGCGCCAATGTGCTAGGATATAAGGAGTTTTGTAATTATAATCATATAGTATGAAAACCGTTTACATTCTCATCGCAGCTTTAATTGTCATAGGAGGAGGCGTGTTGGGATATTTCTCATTCAACAAAACGCAAGAGGAACCGGTTCCCGAAGGGTATCACCGCATGGAAGACGGTACGCTGATGCGCAATGATGCGGGCGTCGAGGGCATGGGGGCGTTGCAGGAATTCCAGCTGAATGAAATGGAGCGGGAAAGCGCTTCATCTGCTGTCGATCAAAATGCACGCGTCTTTGATGTGAAGGGCATGAATTTCGCTTTCGATGTGAAAGAGATTCGAGTGAAGAAAGGCGATACTGTAGCAATCAACTTCGAAAGCACCGACGGCCTCCATGACTGGACACTCGACGAGTTTGATGCACAGACAAACCGGGTCCAGCCAGGCACGCCGACATCCGTCACGTTCGTCGCGGACGAAGCAGGTACATTTGAATATTACTGTTCAGTCGGCAATCACCGCGCACAAGGGATGGTCGGTACACTCGTCGTTGAAGAATAATTATTTCCTGGGGCACTGCTCTATAATCGAAACAGTATGAAAAAACACACATGGAAGATCGTATTTGTTGTTGCAGCGCTGTTGATGGGTGCTTCATTCCTGTACGCACATTACGTCAGCAGCAAGGCAAACGAAGGAGTGGTCATCTCCGATCACTTTAAGGGAAATGAATCCGCCGCAGTCACGCTTACCGAGTATGCAGACT
Organism: uncultured Candidatus Saccharibacteria bacterium; assembly: GCA_964552045.1. GTDB lineage: Bacteria > Patescibacteriota > Minisyncoccia > Phycocordibacterales > UBA918 > OLB19. The sequence continues at coordinate 48,955 of CAZKFF010000008.1, forward strand.
TCCAGTGTCCGGCCTGCGGGCAGTTCTATCCGATCATGAAAGAGGTCGAGACGCAGTATGGAGACAAACTCAGGATCGAGTTTAAGCACTTTCCACTGATGACCATCCATCCGTTTGCACTGCCAGCGGCTAAGGCAGCGGAAGCCGCTGGACAGCAGGGGCAATTTTGGCAAATGCATGACAAACTTTTTGAGAATCAGAACACCTGGTCACGGTCTGCAGCGCCGCAGGCATACTTTATCCAATATGCAGAGGAGCTTGGGCTCGACATGCCGTTGTTCAAGAAGCATCTGCGATCCTCGCTTCTGCAGGACCATATTGAAAGCCAATTCAATGAAGCTCAGGATTTGGGTCTTACGGGTACTCCTTCCTTCTACCTCAATGGCGAGCGTCTGGAGTTCCAGACATTCGAGGAGTTTTTTGGCGCTATCGACGCAGCGCTCGGCATCGCTCCGCAGGATGCGGCGCAGACTGTAGCTTCAAGCAGCGAGAATGGAGTAGAGTTCGGCATCTAGTCAGGGATGGGTACGTCAATTGATACACACTGGTACAGGCAGCTTGCGCCACTCAGTATTGAGGTGCTGCATTACCTCAAGAGCGATCTGCACGGGCAAGAAGCACAGAGACTGGCGTTCTTTTCCGGAGAGGTTCAGGTGCCCTGTTTTGATTATTCTCATATTGAAATAGGACAGATCGAAGGGAAAGTTTCCGGTTTGAAGGAGTTGCGCGAACGTATCATCGCGCAGGAGAAGGAGGCAGTGGTAACTGAATTGTATACCGCGAAGATCGATGAGTATCTCGCCAATGCGCTTTTGCTGCGATCCGCGTATGAGGCTTCAGTCGCTCCACAGCACGGTTATGCTGCGATGGAGCATTTTAAAAAGGCGAACACGTATCTCTATGGGGAATTGGATGCCGACATGTTCAATCTGACACTGCGTACGCTGCGCAGGAAACTGGCCAATGTGCCGCAAGAGGTGCAAAGAAACCATCCGGAAGAGTATGCACGTCTGCAGCGGCTGGTACAGGATCTTCCTGTCCCTGCGCAGCGCTACGCCTTCGCTCTCGCACAACAGACTCCCCGGGATTCGAGGATCATACAGGATATTGTGGAGATAACGGGCTTGTTTCAAAGTGCGCTTCTGGACCGGGGACTCGCAGATGTGTGGAAGGTACTGGTTGACACAACGGGTCTGCTGCAGACATTTTCGGTTGTCAATCATGAGCGGGTGCTCGCTATTCCCGGACAGGAGTATTTTACTGCGCACGGCGGCTATACCGTTGCACAGCTCAACGGTCTTATCGCTCACGAGATCGATACGCATATCATCCGCAGGCATAATGGCAAACGATCGCTATTGCGTCTGCTCGGAGCCGGACTCGACCGGTATCACCGGGGCGAGGAAGGTATTGCGACGTTCAGGGCGCAGCGGGAAAAGGGATCGCGTTCGTTCGCCGGTTTCCTCGGGTATCTGTCGCTCGGATTGACGCAGGGAATGGAGCGCGGCGGCGCCGCGAAGGACTTCGCGGAGCTGTATACATTGCTGAATGCATATTTCCTGGTAGTCGGGGGGTTCACCCAGCCGATAGCGCAGATGCGGGCATGGCATGCCTGCTGGCGGGTATTCCGTGGAACGACCTGTGCCGAGCCAGGAGTGGTTTTCAAACGAGACGCGATGTATCGACAGGGCAATATTCTCATCCATCAGCTTCTTGCGGCGTATCCTGATGCGGAGAAGGATTTCGACGTGGGGAATTTCGATCCAACAAAGAAAACACACATCACTGCGCTGTTAAAACTGCGACTGCTCTCGGGAGAACCATGGGAAACGCTTGCTACCGCATCGCAATAGCGTGTATCTAGTCTCCACTTTGACGGATGATCGTCTCAACCGGCAGCAGGTGGGGATATTTTGTCGCCTGTGTATATTTTTCTTTCGTGTCTTCTGTACAGATAAGGTACGCCTGCTTCACCTGCCGGCCTTCTGGCGGACACTGCAATATGAGCGTATCGCAGGTTGCTGCGTCAGTATCGAAGGTCAGTATTTCCTGTGCAGATGCAGGGATCAACGCAGTGCATCCTATGGAAAGTTTGAACGCAGCCAATCCGATGTATGAATTGACGCCATAGGGGTTGCGATCCCTGCCATGGGAAAGTTTAGGCAGTCCGCGTTCGTACGCATATGTATTGATAAGGTACTCGGTATAGAGCGAAGGGTTTGCCTGGAGCGTAACACTTGACCATTTATGCGGATAGATGCGGTATGCAATGGACAGCATGGTCTTCCGTTCGGAAAAAATGGTGGCACCGATGCGCTGCCTGTTCTCGTACAGCAGGAGCGCGTAATAGGTATACGGAGACTCTTTCCCGAGCGTCGTACCGTAAATATCGGAGACTTTCGGATTCGCTCTGTTTGATATCTCCTGCGTATACAAAGGAGTGAACCATTGGAGGATATCATCAGACAACGGCTCAATGCTGTAGGTGATCCGAGAGAGGTCGTCGTGTCTGAGGGTTGAGCGCAGCTGCGCCTGGCTGCTTTTCCCCATGAGTGACAAGGGGTCTTCGACTACCGGTTTATACCACGCATGTTCAGGAATATAGGGTATCTTCATGAACGTAGAGTATAGCATTATTTGCCGCCCCGTTCTTCACCCTCTTGAAAAAGGAGGGTAATTTTAGTATCCTAATACGCATATTAGATTCTGACAGACATCATTCAGAACGCAACTCGCTTGGCGCACACGCCATTTTTTTTTCGAAATCTATTTTCTATGCAGCATAAGAAAAACATTGTGGTCTTTGTGGAGCAGTACATTCCGCAGGCGGTGAAGAGCGTCCGAAAGCACTTCAAGGATATCGAGATACTGTTGCTCCGTGATATCAAAGACCGGCCAAAGGACAACGGCAGGGTCTTCAATGTCGATCATCTTGCGTATGTCGATTTCACCAAGCCGCTGAAGATCGCCGAGGCGCTTCTGCCGTACCAGGAGCGGATGCTCTGTATCACCGCGCGCGGAGAGGGAGGCGCCAATAAGCTCAAAGAGGTCATCCCGCACGTGCCGTATCTGCGGACGCCGACGCGCGAATCGCTCGACTGGGCAACAGACAAATATGAGATGCGCAAGCGTATGAAGCTCTTCGACCCCAAGAATACGCCGCGTTTCACCAAGATCAGCGAGAATTCGAAGAAGGAGCGCAACCGCGTCATTGAGAAGGTCGGCTTTCCGCTCGTCATCAAGCCGGCGAACCTGCAGGAGAGCCTCTTAGTGACCATCTGCTTCCATGCAGAGGAATTCGAGAAAGCGCTCGGGAACGTCTTCCGGAAACTACGGAAGGAGTATCAGCGCATTGGACGTTCGCAACTGCCGACGATCATGGCTGAGGAATTTATGGAGGGTGATATGTATTCCATAGATTCATACGTCAATTCGCGCGGAGAAATATTCCACTGCCCATTGGTTCGCGTCATGACCGGACGCAATATCGGACGCGAGGATTTTTATAATTACAAGCAGACCTCACCGGCTTCGCTGAAAAAAGAAACAGTGGAAAAAGCGCAGCGGGTTGCGGAAACCGCCATCCATGCGCTTGGACTGCGCAGCATCACGGCGCACGTAGAACTCATGAAGATGGACGATGAGTGGAAGATCATTGAGATCGGTCCGCGTGTCGGCGGCTTTCGTCCGCTCCTCTATGAGCTCAGCTGCGACATAGATCACTCGCTGAACGATGTACTCGTCCGTATTCCGCGAAAACCGATCATTCCTAAAAAATGCAAAGGGTTCGCTACTGCCATGAAATGGTTCGCAGATAAGGAGGGGAAGATCGTTGAAATGAAAGGCATCAAAAAGATCGAATCGCTCGAGTCCTTCCACAGTATTGTCATGAACAAAAAAGTCGGCGACCGTTCAACATTTGCAAAGAATGGAGGCATTTCCATATTCAACCTCTTCCTCTATAACAGCGACCGTTCGAAACTGCTCGCTGACATCCGGCGGGTGGAGCAGCTTGTGAAGATAAAGGTTGGCTGATACTTGTCCAAAGGCGCATGAGCTTCCTGCACGTGTGTTTGGTATGATACACCCATGATCAGGAAACGGGATCTCATTGTCTTCATTGTCGTCTTGTTTGTGCTGCTTTTGTGTATTGCGGTGACGCTTGTTGCCGGCAGTGTGAAGGTGTCCCCGACAGGAGTACTCTTCACGGGAGATGAAGCTCCTCAGGAATTCACCGCCCAGGCTCCGCAGAATGACCTCAACAGAGAAGATATTATTTCGCGTCTGCGAAACGCCCTTGCACAGAACCAAAGCGATATCGAGCCGCAACCGAGTGTCGAGGAAGACGCGGTCGAAGAAACGCAGACCATGGGAGAAGTCGATGAGCCTACGGGGGTGGACCGATGCGGTGGAGCCGATGATGCGCTTGCGTATGTGAAATCGTGGCCGCTTGCGGGCGTCGGGGTGGAGCAACAGGGAGGTGTACGAACTGTCGTGCATACGCAACAAATCACCGGTGTTCCGCTTCCGTATGCTTCCTCCACAGCTTCGTCTACACAGGGACAGACACGCACAGTGCTGCTCACGCTTCCTACTTCCCCGTATGCGACAGGCGAGACGCACTGCGTACCGAGCGATGTCATCGGCGTCACCACTTCCGGATCGTTGATGTTCAACAGTGACGCCGCCTTCTACCGCGGATATGGCACTGAATACCTCATCGGCTATGCCCGTGATGGATATCCCATTTACGGCTACTATGAAGGGACGCTCGACAGCTGCGGCGGTTACATGCACCCATCCGGTTACCGTTACTCTGTGTCGGCGTCAAAGGATCATCTGCTGAGCTGCTATACGGCGACGCCCGCTTCTTTCACCGGATTGTAAATGAGTATGGCCACACTTATCTTTGATATTGAAACGGTAGGTGAGGATTGGAAAACGCTCGACGCACTTACACAACATACGCTCACGCGGTGGATACAGAAGACCTCGCACACTAAGAGTGAACAGGACGCACTTCTGGAGGATCTCAAACAGGGATTGGGTTTTTCTCCGTTGACGGGTACGATCGTTGCTATCGGCCTGTACGACCTTGAACGCAGACAGGGAGCGGTGTATTACACCGGATTGTCGGACGAGGGGGATATACCGCACGGGGAGTTCATTCTCAGGCAGTGTTCTGAGAAGGAGATGCTTGAAGCGTTCTGGGAAGGCGCAAAGAGCTATGACACCTTTGTGACATACAACGGCAGGGAGTTCGATGTGCCGTTTATACTGCACCGTTCGGTCGCGCACGGTGTTGTACCGACCTGTCCGCTCATGGAAGGACGATATCTCTACCAGCAGAAGACGGTACGCCACGTCGATCTGCAGGATCAGCTTACGTTCTATGGTGCGATGCGCCGCAGGCCGAGTCTTCATCTGTTCTGCCGCTTATACGGTATAGAGAGCCCGAAAGCGGGAGGTATCGGAGGCGATGATGTCGCGGGCAATTTTGGGGGCCAAAAATTACCCCACCACGCACCTGATAAAAAACCCCAAGTTCAATAAAAAAAAAA
>CAZKFF010000009.1:0-52510 GCA_964552045.1 uncultured Candidatus Saccharibacteria bacterium
AACATATCAGGCAAAAAGCTGTATAATGAATATGTTACAAACATAAGTTCATTCATATGCTTACCCTCTACTACAAACCGACCTGTCCCTATTGCCAGAATGTGCTTGCAGAGGCGGAGGAGCTTGGCGTCAAGTTCAGGCTTAAGGACATCCTTTCGGATGCACAGATAGCAGATGAGCTCATAGAACAAGGCGGCAAACGGCAGGTTCCGTTTCTTGTTGACCCTGAACGAGGAGAAAAGCTCTATGAATCTGTGGACATCATTGCGTATCTTAAGATGCATTATGCCGAAGCGGAGCATGCTGCATTTGGCGGCGTGCGCATCCATCAAAGCAATGAAATATGCGAATCGTGTCAGTGATTTTATACGTGTAATTAAATAAGACACTATGGCATTTCCAACCATTCAATTCAAAGCAACCAACGTAGTGATCGACACCGCATGGCAAGATCTTGTCGAACAGAAATTCCAGTCACTTGAAAAATATGTAGGAAACGAAACAGACGCGAAGTGCGATGTTGAGTTTGAGAAGGAAACCGGAGATCACCACAATTCCGGGAACCTGCATCGTGTTGAAGCGAACCTCTTCCTGCACGGGAAGCTCTATCGTGCCGAGGCTTCCGAAGAGACCTTTGAAAAGGCGATTGATGCGGTGCGTTCAGAACTTGACCGTGAACTGGCTCGTTTCAATGAGCGCAGAGAGACGCTCATCAAGCGCGGTGGAAGAAAGCTCAAACAGATGCTTCGGTTTGGTAGAATGTAAGTATGAGTGAAAAACTTCCATTGAGAGTCATAGAAGGCGGATTGGCGCATGATGAACATGAGCACACCGAGCTTGAAGCGGTGCAGGCTTTTATACTGGACAGCGCACCGGAAAATTGGGAGGAAGAGATTGATGCCGAAATGGTTGCGGAATACCGGCAGGAAATCATGCGGTGGAGCAATAAGAAGCTCATATCGTTCTGCCAGAACAATTATGTATGGGACGATCCGACCTATGCCCGGGCGTTGCTTGATGTCATCAAAGGGAAGGTGACCCCCGCGGTGTGAACAGCGCTCAACGCAAGCTTTGCAGGAATTGCTGAAAGTCGATCTCCTTTTTTCCTTCAGGAATGACCTTCCGAATCTGCAGCACACCGTTGACGTACGATGCATCGGTTATCTTGATGCGTTTTCCGTCATGGAAGAAATACGTTCCCGGCCACTGGTCAAAGGCGCATATCTTCAGGTACATGTTGTATGCTTCTTCTCCTGTGGGGAGATTGGCGGGGTCAAGCTGAAGTTCGCCCATTTCTTTGGTGATCTTTGTGCTGTAGGTCGCCTGCTTATGATCCTGCTTTTGTGGCGCGATCTCGCCGCGAAGCCACTTAGGGATGGTGTCAGCAAGAAGATCGCCGCCCATTTTCGCAAGCGTGAGATCGGCTTTGCTTCCTGGGATCGGTTCTGGCAAAGACAAGGGGAGCTGCGCGAGTATGGGGCCGTGGTCCATGCGTTCATCCATGAGCATAATGGTCACTCCCATGTCATGCATGCCCTGCAGAAGTCCGGTGCGAATAGGACTCGCTCCGCGGAGCTTGGGCAAAAGTGACGGGTGCACATTGAGTGTGCCGTGCTTCGGGAGCTCTATGAGCCATTGCGGCATGAAAAGGCCGTAGGCGACCACAACAAAAAGATCCCACTCCTGAGAAAGCAGCGGGGCAAGCGCTTCCTTGTTTGCGAGGTTCTCAATCTGCAAAAGAGGAATAGCATGCGCTTTCGCCCACGCTGCAGCAGGAGAGGGTGCAGGCTGCAGACCGCGTCCCCGCTTGCGGTCGGGGCTTGTCACCACCAGGTCGGGAGTGAGATCGAAATCCTCCAGTTCCTCAAGCACCCACACCGCGATCTGCGGCGTGCCAAAAAATGCTATCTTCGGTTTCTGTTGCATACGTTAGACTTTTGACTCGGTGAGATTTTTCTTTTGCATCTCTTCCTTGGTCCATATTTTTTCTGCGCGGTCTGTAAAGAGAATACCGTCGAGGTGGTCAGTTTCATGCTGGATTATCTGTGCAAGCAGTCCGCCGGCGCCGCGTTCGTAGGGCGTCCCGGTTTCATCGAGTGCTCTGAAGGTTACGTTGGTAGATCGGCGTACTTCTCCATACAGGTCAGGTATGGAAAGACAGCCCTCGCCCACAAGGTGCGTCTTTTTGGAGAATTTCACGATCTTCGGATTTATGGCAACAAGGTTTGGAAGCGATTCACGCTCTTCGCTCTGATCCTCGATCATGAAAAGCCGCTTTGAAACGCCGATCTGCGGAGCGGCGATCGCAACCGCCGTAAAACCGTCCACGCTGTATTTTTTCAGCGCATCTTTCATATCTTTTATGAGCTTGTCTACAGTGCCGTTCTGTATTTCCTCTGTGGTCACCTCTTCGGCAATGGTATGGAGAGCAGGATGGCTCTCGGGGACTAATTTCGCCATGGAGGAAACTATACCGCAAGTGCTTTAAAAAAGCACGATGCGTTTTTTTAGACAATACGTTCGGGATCAACCTCGATCTTTATGTACGGCGGGAGCGCACGGAGCTTGTCCATAAGCTCAGATCGGCCAGCCGCAGAGGGAAGACGCAGCAGGCCGTACCGCAGCGTCTGTGCGTTGTTGGACTGCGGAGCATTGTAAAACTGGATAGGGGCTCCGGGTAGCTGTGCAGCGATGATCTCTTCAACGGTTCTGGTCTCGTCTTTGGTGCCTTTCCACGAAAGGAGAATGAAGGTGCTGTACGGAGGATATCCGAGCGCTTTGCGGACAGCGATCTCGCCGTCGTAAAACTGATCGACAAGGCCTCGCTTGGCAAGCTCGATAAGCTCGTCCTGTTCGCTCCGCATCTGTATGACCACATCCCGCACTGTGATCTCTCGCAGTGCAACCAAAAGCGAGAACACCGTTTCGTCAGCTCTCCATGTCGGAACAGCCTTCATCGCTTCATAGGAGGTCACTCCTGAGGTATCAACAGGACGGGACAAATAAGGAAGTGCCATATTTGTGCCGATGAGAATGCTCCGTTTGGTGCTGTAAAACGCATCAATGATCTTCTGCGCTTTGGAGTGGGTGGTTGCGGTCGTGTGGTCGAACACGAAGATCTCCGTCTTCGGGAAGAGCGCCTGAATCTGGTCGTGCACCTGCTGTATACCGATGCCCTGTTCGCGCAGGCGCCAGCTGCCGCATATATCGCAGACATCCGCTGCCCGTACACGCCTGCCTGAAGTGGAGGAGAGAAACCAGCGTTCCTCCTGTTCTCCCTTGAAAGTCCGTATGAGCGAATAGGGTGCACCGGAATCCGGACAGCGGAATATGTAACCGCAGTCATAACAGGTTACCACCGGCGCCAGCCCTCTGCGGGCCGCATGAAGAAATACATGGCCTTTTGCTTCGAGCGTACGCTTGATGTTCCCGATGAGCTCATCGGTGCACAGGCTGAAGGATTCATCTTCTGAGAGCTTCTTGTGCTGCGCTACTTCGACCGTCCCCGGCAGCTCCAGACGTTTGGTGTGCTCATCATAGGTCGCATACACATCGTCGCGCCGTTTGATTTCATCTTCAGTAAGTGGAACGCAATCACCGAGCAGTATGGAGCGTTTTGTCTGCTTCGCATAGAGCTTCAAAACTTCACGGATATCAAGGTAGGGCCGTGTGCGCAGATGGTAGTATCCGCTCGCGCAATTTTCAACAATGATGGTCGTGATGTCGTGCCGGTCGAGGAAGGCATAACTCGGGGTCGCAATGATGAGTTTCGCCTGCCGCAGGTCTTCAAACGCTTCATACGCACCGCGCATCTGCTTTTTTGTGTGGGACCCACAGAAGGTCACCACCCGGTTTTCAATCCCGACTTCCAGTTTTTTCCGCACCGTTTCCACTGCCGCAGATGTGGGAACCACGAACATGACTGAACCGCGGTGCGCAAATGTCTGGCGAATATGGCTGCGGTAGGCGATGAATCGGTTGGTGGCGACATCAGTGAGGATCCGCGGTGTGCTGTCCTCATTGCTCGTGTGTGCGGCGCTTTTCGGGTACGTGCGTTCTCCTTTCCGGATATCCGGCGGCAGCAGGGAAAACAAAATCGCGCCGACGCTTGAGGGGATACATTGCGCCATCTCTTGTGCGGTTGCCACGAGTTCCGCAGGAAGCATCGAGGTATGTTCCTGTACCGCAAGTTTCCGCAATGAGAAGGTCGCGGTCTTCAGGGCGGTTTTTGCCGCTGATACCGGCTTTGCACCGACCACGAGCGCTGTGGTTTCCGCATTGCGGACTGGTATGGAAAGAAGCGTACCATTGGGATAACAGACCGCAGAATAGTAGGAAAGTGATTCCGTGAGGATGCCGCGTTTGAGAGGGATCACTTCAATGACATACATGGGAGGCCATTATACCAAATCGACCGGTTTTGTTGATTGTGTTTTCAAAAGCCCGGCAGCGCATGCGCTGCCGGGCTTTCAATGTGCCTATCGCTCCTAAAATTCCTCGAGATACCGGATCTGCGCATGAAGCGACGAAAGGCGTTCTACGAGGCCCTCATAGCCGCGGTTGATGCTATAGATGTTGCGCAGAACCGAGCGGCCTTCTGCGCCGAGCATTGCTATAAGCAGGATGGTCGCGGGACGCAGAGCAGGAGGACAGATAAGCTCATTGGCCCGCAGCTTTGTGGGGCCATTGATATAGATGCGGTGCGGATCGGCAAGGACAGTCTCCGCTCCGAGCTTGTCGAGCTCAGTGAAATAGATCGCTCGCTTCTCATACACCCAGTCATGGATGAGTGTCTGGCCCTGTGCCTGGGTTGCGATCACTGCAAAGAAGGGCAGGTTGTCGATATTGAGCCCTGGATACGGCCGCGCATATATCTTTTCATGGAGCGAGACAAGCTTTGACGGTCGGGTGGTGATGTCAACCAGACGCGTGAGACCGTTGTGGCTGAGGTACGATTTGGACGCGGTGTATTTGAATCCCATCTTCTGCAGCTTTAAAAGCTCAAGCTCGAGGAAGTCTATCGGGCAGCGTGTGATGGTGAGCGATGAATTGGTGACGATCGCTGCAGCGAGGAAGAACATGGAGTCAGTCGGATCCTCGGCAAGCGTATATGTGATATCAGAATTGATCTCTGTAATGCCGGTTACGGTAAGCGTGGTCGTGCCGACGCCGTCTATCTGTACGCCGCATACCCGCAGGAAGGCACATATTTCCTGGACCATGTAATTGGCTGAGGCATATTTTATTGTGGTGACGCATGGCGAGAGCGCCGCCGCAAAAAGCGCATTCTCCGTTACGGTATCCCCGGATTCATAGAGAATGATCTCGTCCGGGCATTTGGGAGCTACAGAGACTTTGAAGGCGTCTTCCGTAGTCTCTATCCCTACGCCAAAATGCTCAAGCGCGAAGAAATGCGGACGCACGGTGCGGCTGCCGAGCTTGCAACCTCCTGACTGAGGAAGCGAGAACTTGTTGAAATGATGGATGAGCGCTCCGATGAACATCACGATACTCCGTGTCTTGCGGGCAGCGTCGACATCTATCTTCTTGAGATCGAACGAGGCGGGGGGAGTGATGGTGAGGTCGCTTTCTTTCCACTCGACCTTCACACCGATCGACTCAAGCACTTCAATGAGGCGGTACACTTCCTCGATCTTGGGCATGTGCCGCAGCGTCGTCTTGCCTTTGTTCAGCAGCGAGGCGCATAAAAGGCCGACCGCACCGTTTTTTGAAGTGTTGGTCTCAATGGTTCCGGAGAGTTTTGTTCCGCCTATGATCTCAAGGTTCATTGAACCGGGAGTTGGCGTGAGAAGATTGCGGTTGAGCGCTTTGCTTATCTTCTTGACCATGTCGGTAGTGACATTCTGTTTGCCGCTTTCGATGCGGGCGATGGCGCTCTGGGTAGTCTTGATCTTCTTTGCCAGGACGCTTTGGGTCATCCCGGAGCTTTCGCGGACGGAAGCGATACGTGAACCGATGTGTTGCATATGCCACGAATATATAGCATATATGCTATATTTACAAGCTTCCGGTTGGGGAAGAAGCTAGAGCACGCGCACACACTTCCCATTTTCTCAAAAACAGCTACTATTGAGATTCATGTTGCAGTTGCTTTCCTCAAAGATAGGCATAGACCTGGGAACTACCAGTGTGCTCGTGTTCGTTCCCGGACAGGGCATTGTCCTCAATGAGCCGTCGGTTGTCGCCGTTTCTGACGATAACAAAGTGCTTGCAGTTGGCATCGAGGCAAAGCGGATGATCGGGCGCACACCTGAGAGCATCCGTGCGTACCGGCCGATGAAAGACGGGGTCATTGCAGACTACCGCGTGACCGAAGCCATGCTGCGATATTTCATCCGCAAAGCCACGAGCAAGTTCCAGATACTGAAACCGGACGTCATGATCTCCGTGCCTGCGGGTGTATCTTCTACGGAAAAGCGCGCTGTAGTGGAGGCTGCCGCACGTGCCGGAGCGCGCAACGCATATGTGGTGAAAGAGCCTATCCTTGCGGCGATCGGTGCCGGCGTACCTATATATGAGCCGCAAGGACACATGATCGTTGACATTGGGGGCGGTACCATCGACGTTGCGGTCATTTCGCTTGGCGGTATTGTGGCTGCGAACTCGGTTAAGTGCGCCGGCAACCGCATTGACGCGGCGATCATCGACTACATCAAGAAGAACCGGAATCTTTCGATCGGCGAAAAGACTGCAGAGGAGGTGAAGATACAGATCGGTTCGGCGCTGCCGCTTGAGGAGGAGCTCGTGATGGACATCAAAGGGCGCGATTTTATTTCGGGGTTGCCGCGCACCACTGAAGTGCGGACCAATGAGATCGTCCGTGCGATCTCGCGCGAGCTGCGCGAAATGGTCAAGGCGATCAAAGATGTGTTTCAGGAGACCCCGCCCGAGCTTGCGGCGGATATCATCGACAACGGCATCATCATGACCGGCGGAACGTCGCAGCTGCGCAATTTCACCGAGCTTGTGCGCCGCCGCACCGGCGTGAAGGCGATCCTCTCTGATCAGGCGCTCTTCTGTGTGGTGAAAGGGACCGGTATCGCACTTGAACATTTGGATACCTATAAGCGGACAGTCATCGCCAAGCGCTAGCCTCCGCTTTCTTTTCCACCCGCCGACGCCGTTTCTGTTGGCTTTGCACATATAATGTATGCATGGAATCTCTGCCAAAGCGCTTCTCATCGCCCCAGGAGGAGATAGCGTATCTGCGTGAACAGATCGCTCACAAAGAGCGCGAGCTTTTGTCACGTACGCCTGAGATAGACCAAGCTGATATAGAGACGGTCGCCAAGCAGGAGCTTCGGGACTACAGTACTTTTGCTCCTGAGACGGTCCTGCAGAGCGGACATACGCTGAACGACCAGGAACTGTCGGCGTCTGCTGAGCTTGTGGGCTCCTCGCGTAATCCGGTGGAGGAGATACTCCAGATCGCTTCAGAGCGCGGCATCCATAATGCGCTTTCGGTTTTGGAAAAAGCGAACAATGCATTTATCACCGACGAGGTACATCGGGCGCTCATTGAGCAAATAAAAGAGGGGAAGCGCATCCAGAACCTCCGCGAAGGCGTACCGCCGTGGCAGGTACTCCATATGACGCTGTTTGAAGTCGCGCTCCCCGAGCTGTCCAACAGCGAGGGGAGGGAACGGACGCTTTCTGAGCTCATAAGCATGATGGAGCAGCTCTATGCCGGCATGCAGAACGTCGGTACTTCAAAACGCCGCGAACACTATGCGCTTGAGCTGTCGGTTGCAGAAGGAAGCGATGATATTGTGTTCTATGTCGCAGTGCCGAGCGCATACGTCGATCTGTTTGAAAAACAGCTGCTTTCGCTGTACCCCAACGCGCTATTAACTGAGCAGAAGCACGATTACAACATTTTCACTGAAGGCGGAACCTCGCTTGTGTCGGTCTGCGAACTGAAGAACCACCCCATCTATCCGCTTCGCGGCAAGGACGATTTCGAATCAGACCCAATGGCCGTTTTGCTCAATGCTTTTTCCAAGATAGAGCGCGAAGGCGGCGGCGCCTCGCTCCAAATACTTATCCGCAATGCCGCTCCGTCTGCGCTCTCCTCCTGTGAGGCGATCATTAAGCGGGTGAAAGACGGCGCAAAGGTCAAAGACGCGATCATGCGTGGTTCGCTTCAGGGAGAGCTTCTCTATTCCGTTAAAGGGCTTCTCTCATCGCAGAAACAAAAGAAGGATGATGGCTCGCTGCCGACCGCTGAAGTGGATCATGACGCGCTTGCGCTTTTCACGGAAAAGGTGCAGAGTCCGCTCCTTGAGGTTGCCATCCGTATTGCCGTGTCTGCCCGGGAAAAAGAACGGGCTGAACAGATCATAAGCGAGATAGAAGCGACATTCCATCAGTTCGAAAAACCGCGCAGCAATAAGCTCGTGTTCAAAAGGATCAGTGGAGGAGCATTGACGCGGGAGATCAAAGCGTACTCTTTTCGTGAGTTCCTGCGTGCTTCAGGACTCTGGCTTTCCATGCGGGAGCTGTCGACGATAGTTCACTTTCCGGCTGAAGGAACCATCGCTTCGCCGCAGTTCAAACAATCACGTGCAAAGACCGCCGCAGCGCCGAACGATATGCCCACAGCAGGGACACTGCTCGGGACCAATGTTCACCGGGGCATACAGAAGGATATTTATATAACGCATGAGGACAGGCTGCGCCACTTTTACATCATCGGACAGACCGGCACCGGAAAGACCACGCTCATGAAGAATATGATCCTCCAGGATATCGAGGAAGGATACGGTGTGTGTTTCATCGATCCGCACGGGACCGACATTGAAGACATACTTGGTGCACTGCCGTCCCACAGGATGGAAGACGTTATTTATTTTGATCCGGCATCGCAGGATCATGTGATCGGCCTCAATATGCTCGAGTATGACGCGCACCGCCCCGAGCAGAAGACCTTCGTGGTTAATGAACTCTTTTCTATATTCCAGAAGCTCTATGGCGCCAATCCCGAATCCATGGGGCCGATGTTTGAACAGTATTTCCGTAATGCGACGCTCCTGGTCATGGACGATCCTGAAAGCGGCAACACGCTCATGGATATCTCGCGGGTCATGGCTGACTCCGCATACCGCAGGATGAAGCTCCAGAATGCGAAGAATCCGGTGATCAAACAGTTCTGGCAGGAGATAGCAACGAAGGCCGGTGGCGAAGCTGCGCTCGAGAACATCGTTCCATACATCGTGTCGAAGTTCGATGTCTTCACCGCCAACGACTACATGCGGCCGATCATCGGCCAGCAGCACTCAACGTTCAACTTCCGCAGCGTCATGGATGACCGCAAGATACTCCTGGTCAATCTCTCCAAAGGACGCATCGGCGAGATAAACGCGAACCTCATCGGCATGATCATTGTGGGGAAGATACTCATGGCCGCGCTGTCACGCGTTGACGACCCGCAGCGGCGATTCCCGCCTTTTTATCTGCACATGGATGAGTTCCAGAACATTTCAACCAATTCGATCGCTGCCATCCTTTCTGAAGCGCGCAAGTACAAGCTCGGACTTACCATTGCGCACCAGTTCATCGCCCAGCTTGAAGCTCCGATAAAGGACGCAGTGTTCGGCAATGTCGGCTCCATCGCCGCGTTTCGTGTCGGTCCCGACGATGCACAGTTCCTGCAGCAGCAGTTCAAACCGAGCTTCGACAGCAACGATCTCATGAATGTTCCTAATCGTACTGCGTATGTGCGTATCCTCGCGGAAGGCACACCGACCCGTCCGTTCAGCGTCGCCACCAAGGCGCCGAGAGCGGTCGATCATACGCAGATCGCGTGGATAAAGGAGGAGAGCAAAGTCGCCTACGGCAGGCCTAAAGACGAGGTCGAAGCCGATATTGCTGCCCGTTATCAAAAGAAAAGCACGCTCTCAAAAGGCGGGTCTGCTATCATGTAATACGCAATCATGAACGAGCGATTTACCCCTCAGAACGAACAGCCCAACAAAAGCGAACAGGCGCGGCTCGAGAGCAATTACCGTGTATTTGAAGACCTGAAACGGGAACTCGACATACGCGGAGGCGGTGCTGTATGGTACCGCGGACTTTTCAACCATGGCATTAACTACGCAAAAGTATTCAATTATCTCACGGTCATTCCTGCGCACGACCGAGAGTTCCGTGATGGTATTTATCATGTCGTGGAGTTGCAGCTGCGATTCCAGCGGCAGCTTCAGACGCTGCAACAGCGTGCCGACGAACAGAATCGGACACTCGATATCCCCGGGAAAGAACTGCACGCGCTAACAGAAGCTGCCCGGAGCTTAAAGAAGATGCAGGATCGATATCTGCGCGGGAGATCGAATTCACAGAAACAGATATCAGAGTTTGAGCTGCAGAAACAGGCTAGGGAAGCGGAAAAGGTCTTCGTCGACCTCTGGGAAAAGGCACAGAAAGTAGGCGAGATTCCCTGGCCCTACGATGAGATAGTCGAAGAGCAGAAGACAGAGACAAAGCTCCAAAGCGAAAATGGAGGGCCACAGAGACCAACAGAAGCATCACCGGGCAGTTCGGATGCTGCGCCAGAAGGAGAAAAAGAGCCGTCGCAAGAACAGAGCGGAGGAGGTGGCGATAACGGCGGCGGTGGAGATGATACTGGTGCCGGAGAGGAGCCGAAGTCGGAGCGGGAACCCTTCGAGTTCCATCCGGAAATGCTTAGGACTGTAAGCGGCAGGGCCAGAGTCTTCAGAGAAATGGTCCGTATGTACAATGACGTGCGCCAGAAACGCGATGCACTCGGGTTCGGCGAGGAACGCGATGCCGAAGGCAATCTTGTCCATAAAGCGTATCGCAATGTGAAGAACGTGGATTTCGACGGTTTTCTCTCCTTCAGACGGCGCTATAGCATGCTCAAGGAACGCATCGTCGAGTACACCAACAGAAGCACACAGCGTGATGCGGAGGGGAAGATAACCGAAACTGCAATTGAAATAGAGCTCACGCCGAAAGAAGTAGAAGACTTTGCAAAAGGATTCAGTTTTTTGACAGCATATTACGGCCGCGCTGAACGTTTTGGACAACCCGATACGAACAATAACACACAGGAGTCCTCTGCTGCACAGGAAGCGTCCGAACCTTCTGCGGAGGCAGATGCACCGGACATGCAGCATGCACCTGAGCCTGAGCCTTCATCGCACCACGAACAGGCGGCGGAACCCGAAAGTGAAGCTGCATCTGGAGGACAGCCTGAACCAGAGTCCGAGCCTGAAGCGCACAACCAAACGCATGCAGAACATGGACCTGCGGAAGAGAAGGAAGGCAAGGCCTATGAACAACGGCTAGAGATCCGCAATGCATGGCGCGTAAAGAAAGAGGCCTTTGAGAGCGCCTATGATGCATTTCTCACGCAGGAAGAGAGAAGGAAAAGTACGCTTGGTGGCAAACTGAGTTTTTGGAAGAAACCGCAGCAGCCGCAGGCATTGCAGGATGCGGAACGGGAATATCAGGAAGCGCGCGCTGCGTATGCACGTTCGCTTGATTCTGCGCTTGGACAGCGGATCACGGGCATATCGCTCAGTCTGAAGGGCAACGAGCGTCCTCAGGAAGAGAAGATCCCGGCGCTCCGTGCTGCGCTTGCGAACCGGTTCGTACTTGGGGCTGCGCACGACAAGCTGCGCATCGAGAAGGAATATCTGCCCACAGACAGCCGCAGCCTGCGGGTCTTCGAGGATCTGCAGAAGTCACTTAAGAAGCATCGTACGTTCATCCGTGCCGGAGGATATGCGATGGTCACCGGCATCGGGCTTGTCTCCGGCGGTATCGCTGCGGCAGTGATCGCGCTTGCCGGCAAGGAACTGCAGACCAAAGTATCTGCGGCATTCATCGCAGGCGGGGCTACTGTGGGTGCGGCTGTCGGCAACAGCATCAGTGAGAACATCATCGCGTATCAGGGACGCAGGCGCGACTCTGCCATGCAGAAGGCGCAGCGCAGTTTCAGCGTTGAGTCGCTTCAGGCGCTTGAGGATGCATATCTCGAAGGTTATCGCGGTCACGAGAAGGCAGTCCGCAGTAAAAAATTGGTCGTGGGCGCAGGCGCGCTTGCCGGAGGAGTGCTCGGTGCAGCTATTGCAGGGAATCTTGATGAGCTTACTGACATGCCGGAACTTCCGATCGAGCCGGAACCGACAGAACCGGAAGAACCGGTCATTGTCGTTCCGGATGAACCGGAGGAGCCATCGGCCCCTGAAGTCGAAGAGGAGCCGGCACCGGAAGAACCTGAGCCTGAACCAGAAGAGCCTGCACCGATCCCTGAACCAGAAGAGCCTGTACCTGAACCGATTCCCGACGAGCCGGAGCGTCCGGATGAGATCATGGACGATCCCATTCAGGACGAGCCCGCTGTGGAAGAGATAGAGGAGCCGGAAAAGGAAGATCAGGATACTCCTGAAGTGCCGGAATTACTCCATACGTTTGAATCCGGCAGCAGGGTGGACACGGTTTCTGAAGCGCTCTTTGAGTCATGGAAGGATGATCCCGAATTGGTGCAGAGCGACTTTACAAAAAAAGAATTCCTTGCAGAGATGTATACCGCAATTGCTGAGATCGAAAAGGATCCAGGTCTCAACGCAGATCTCATGGAACAGATGGGCATCACCTCCGGCGATATCGACAAAGTACAGGTGGGGCAGACCATTAACCTGCAGCCGTTCTTTGAATACCTCAATAACAAGTAGTACTATGAAACTATGTCATTCTCGCTTTTAAAACAGAATCTTGCACAGGTGCTCGGCATTACGGAGCTTCCATTGGAAGAGCAGGCAGCGTTTCTCTCAGAGGTTGGCGACGTCATCTTCGAAACTTCGCTTGTACGTCTAGTGTCGTCGCTTGGTGAAGAACAGCAGCAGTCGCTTGAGCAATATCTTGAAACAGAGCCTGAGCCTGAGGTGCTGCTTACACATCTGCTTGAACACCACAAGAATTTTGAACAGATCCTGGAAGAGGTAGTGCTGGAATTCAAGGAAGATGCACTGAAGGTGCTTGAGGATAAAAAAGACAGCGTGGAAGACATCATCATCGCTGACTAATCGACGCAGTAATACACAGTCAGTTTTCATACCCCGTCTGCTGCATTGTTGTATACTATTGAGACATGGCGAACACTATGGGTGGTTCTTTACAGGATGGTTCTTTGACGATTGCAGGCACGCAGCGGACTTTCGATATGGGCAGCGAGAACGATGTGCTCGCACTCCTTAAGGTTGTCCATCAGAACCCTATAGACGCGTCAATAAAGAACCACCTCCGCGATCTGATCTTTACATACAAGCAGAGCTTGTCTGCGGATGACCTACGGAATGTAGAGCAGGGGTTCATTCCTTTCGGCATAGAGATCACAGCAGCTCCGGCTGCGGCGGTTCCTGCGGCGTCTGTTTCTGTCGTGAAGAGAGAGCCCCGACAGCGGACGCTCGGCATATCGCGGCCGCAGCCGGTATTCACAATGTCCGCCCCCGCGAAAAAGCGGGTGATCCGTACCGTCAGGGAAGGTGAAGGGGTAGTGATGCCGACCATACACAAAGAAATGACGCACGCAGAGCACACAGAACCAAAGCCGACTGCACCTACGGCAGTTCCCGCTGATACGAAACCCGCAGCGACATCAGCACCTGAGCCCGTGCAGGCGTCCGAACCGGTACCTGCATCAGCTGAACCCGCTGCAGTGTTTACGGGCGATCCGACTGAACGTATCAAGGAGATCAAACGTCTCGTAAATGAGAAGGTCGGCAATCCGGTCAACCTCATCGAGACGCACAACGAACTCGGGAGGGAATACATGGCCGCCCTACTTGATGCGATGAAAAAAGCGAACGGAGGCGCTTCCGGCGGCATCAGTGCTGCAATGGAGCGGCTTGAGGCAGCGTTCAAAAACGTGCAGGATCAGGTGCTTTCTTCACCCGAACCTTTGCGTGCACAGGCTCCCAAACCACCACAACCTACAGCACTCAAAACGGAGGTACCCACAATGAAGGAAATGCCGCCTGCGATCTCCGCTGAACTGATGTCGGCCCCAAAAGCTCAGACAGAAAATAATGCAGAGCCGCACAGTGCTCTGTCTGTTGCATCTGCTGCTTCCGCACGTGAGACTACTCCAAAAACGCCCATGCCTTCGGTCAGACAGCAGCTTACCCAGGCTCAAACTCAGGATTCAACACCAACACCAACACCATCTCCGGCTGTACGGCAAACCAGTGAAAGCAGTATGCACTCGGTAGCGAAAGAAAAGCAGCTGCAGGACTTGTTGCGCGCTAACAGAGAAAAGGAGATCCTCACGCAAAAGCAGCAGGAAGAAGCACGCGTTGCCGCCATGGACCCGCTGATGGCGCCGGATGTGGATAGCGGCCTGAACCAATTGCTTTCGGAATGGGACCTTTTCAGGAAAAGCGGTTTTCTCGGCACGGGGCCGAAAGGCAGAGAGCATCCGCTCTTCAAAAAACTCGCACCGCTTACTATGGCAGCGGTCATCGCCGGACGGTTTGAAGGCTCTTCGACCCCGATCAAACAGGATATCGCTGACACGATGAACGGATGGCGTTATGCAGAAGGGATCATCCATGAGCACGGCGAGACCTTTGAGCACTATCTGCGCCGCGTCGTCCGGCATATTCTCGTCCGGCAGAACCGGAAGTAGACGGAACGCCTTGTGTCATCCATAATGGACGGATGGATGAACACCACGCAACACTCCTGTGTGCCGATACACTTGCGTCTGCCGCGCTTCCTGATGCGTACCGACAGCAGTCAGCTGATGTGCTTCATGTGGTCAGAGAGCGGTTTGGCATTGATGATGCGCGTGAATTGTCAGCTATCGCTTCGCAGACGCCGTTTGCTGCTCCGGTGCGGGTGTTTGTGGTCGTTGCAGGGGATATCGCACCCGAAGCACAGAACGCGCTTTTGAAACTCTTCGAAGAACCGCCGAAGCATGCCCGGTTTTATCTTATCGTTCCATCGGTTTCATTCCTGTTGCCGACGCTCCGGTCGCGGCTCCACTCCCCAAGCGGCGGAGCATCTCAGGATGTGTATGTGGACAGTTTTTCGGCTTTTCGCAACGCGTCATATGGAGAACGTCTTGTACTCATTGCACAGCTGGCGAAAGACAAAAACAGAGAGGCGATGGAGGCGATCATACGAGGCTGCGAGCATGCAGCGCAATGTGAAGATCTGCAGAACGCAGCATTGCTGCGTTCGGTGCTCTTTGTTCGAACATACAGCGGCAGCCGCGGGGCTTCGCTGAAAATGCTTCTCGAGGAGCTTGCGCTGACTCTGCCTGCGTAACGGTATTATGCTACAATGCCGTTTATAGATATATACAATATGAATGATTTTGAATCGCGTTTAAAGGATGTGGGTGAATGGCTCGCAACAGAATACAGCAGCATCCGGACCGGACAGGCAACTCCTGCGCTTCTCGATGGCGTCAAGGTCGAGAGTTATGGTTCATTGATGTCTCTGCAGCAGGTTGCATCCGTGGGAGTTGAGGATGCGCGGACCCTCCGCATATCGCCGTGGGATGCGAGCCTCGTAAAGGTGATCGAAACCGCGGTTCGTGATGCTGATCTCGGCGTATCAGTGGTGACCGACTCTTCGGGTCTGCGTGTTGTCTTTCCTGAGCTCACCGGCGAACGACGCGTGCAGCTTCTGAAACTTGCAAAAAATAAGCTCGAGGAAGCGCGCGTGTCTGTGCGTGCGGCGCGTGATGAGATCATGAAAGAGATCGATAAACAACTGAAAGACGGTGATATAAGTGAGGATGAGAAGTTCGCCCAGAAAGAGGAAGCTCAGAAAAGGGTCGATGCTGCCAACCGTTCACTTGATGCGTCATACGAAAAGAAAGAGGCTGAGATACATAAATAGCTGTATGACTATACTCCTTTTTTTCCTTGTGCTGTTTGTGCTCATCCTTGTGCATGAGTGGGGCCACTTTATTGTGGCGAAGAAAACCGGCATGCGTGTTGACGAGTTCGGCATTGGGTTTCCGCCCAAGCTGTTCGGCATCAGAAAAGGAGAAACCGAATACACGTTCAATGCGCTCCCCATAGGCGGGTTCGTTCGCATCTTCGGAGAAAATGCACAGGATGCAGCAGAATCATCTCAGGAGGGGAAAGATATCTCCCGGTCATTCACTGCAAAGAGCAAATGGGCGCAGATCGCGGTCCTTGTCGCCGGTGTTTCCATGAATGTGCTGTTCGCATGGCTTCTGTTCTTCCTGGTGTTTCTTATCGGCGTTCCGACAGCGGTTGATGAACAGGATGCGTCCGACGCCGCGCAGCTCGTGGTTATCGAGGTTCTTCCGGAAAGTCCCGCTGCACAAGCGGGGATCCCTGTCGGCGCTGTCGTTACGAGCTACAACGCAGAAGAAGGCGAAGCGCTGACCCCGTCAGCCTTCGGTGCATTCACAAGCGATCAGGATTCACTTGTTTTGGAATATGAAGCCGGCGGCAGTGTTCATACGGCACAGTTGCAGCCCCAAGAAGGTCTTATCGAAGCGGATCAGAACAAACAGGCTATCGGAGTTGCTCTGTCGCTGGTGGAGACAGTCCGCAAACCCATTCATACTGCGTTATATGATGCGACGGCCACAACCGGCAAGACTCTTGTTGCTATCACTGTCGGCATCTTCAGCCTGCTTCGGGACATTTTCCAGCTTGACGCCGATCTCTCGCAGGTTGCGGGGCCGGTTGGCATTGTCGGTCTGGTCGGCGATGCGGCTGAGTTCGGTCTTTCCTCGCTTCTGATGTTCACTGCGGTTATCTCGCTTAACCTCGCGGTCATCAATCTGTTGCCGTTCCCGGCGCTTGATGGCGGAAGGCTCCTGTTTGTCGGTATCGAAGCGCTCATACGGAAGCCAATTGATCCCATCTGGGTCTCCCGCCTGAACACGCTCGGATTTGTTCTCCTGATGGCGCTCATGGTCGCGGTGACATACAGCGATATCACAAAGCTTCTCTAATTTTGGCACAGCAAATAATATAAGAACAGCCCCGGCGGTTGTCGGGGCTGTGTTGTACGTGGCGGCCGGTTTCCTGCTACTTCTTCATGAGCCTGTCGCCCCAGTAGATGAGGACCAGACCGAAGCAGACAAAGAGGAGGGAGCTGCAGAGGGCAAGGTACTGTTTGAACATCTCGGTGTCCTTCAGCGTGCCGAGCTCGACAAGCGCCTTCTGCCAGACCCCGCTGAGATACGCGAAGCCGCCGTAGAAGTCGATGAAGAGGTATGCTCCGTAGAGGAAGATGATGATCCCGAATGTGATCACCACCATTCCGGCGATTTTGCGAAGAACCATTTCAGTCTCCTGTGAGAGTGATCCAATAATGCTACAAAATCAAAAACTGTCAAATATCAGGCAATAAAATTGAAATACGCGCACGGTAAGGTAGAATGATGGCATTATGCGCGCAAGACAGCAGTTTTGCGTGTAGGGATTGTATGCATCAACTACATCATCAGATGCCCGCAAGGGAGGACATACTTTTTGCTTTTATTAACTAGATACTGTTTATGCGACAATCACAACTATTTACGAAGACACGGAAAGAAGCGCCTTCCGACGAGGTGGCGAAGAATGCCCAACTGCTCATCAGGGCGGGATATATTGCAAAAGAAATGGCCGGGGCGTATTCGTACCTGCCGCTTGGGCTAATGGTGCTTGAGAACATCAAGCAGATCGTCCGTGAGGAAATGAATGCTGTAGGCGGCCAGGAGCTCATCATGACCACGCTCCAGCGGAAAGAGCTCTGGGAACGGACAAGCCGATGGAACGATGAGGTTGTGGATGTGTGGTTCAAATCTGAACTGAAAGCCGGAGGCGAGATCGGGTTCGGCTGGAGCCATGAGGAGCCGATCGGCGAAATGATGAAGAACTATATCTCAAGCTACAAAGACATGCCGATCTCTGTGTACCAGTTCCAGACGAAGCTCCGCAATGAGATGCGGGCGAAAAGCGGCATTATGCGCGGCCGGGAGTTCGTCATGAAAGATATGTACTCGTTCTGCGCTGATAAGGAATCCCACGAAGCGTATTATGAATCGACCAAACCCGCGTATATGAAGATCTACGAGCGGCTCGGGATCGGGGCGGACACGTTTATCACGTTCGCGGCAGGAGGCGCATTCACACAATTCAGTCATGAGTTCCAGACCATCTGTGAAGCCGGAGAGGATATCACCTACATCAACCGGGAAAAGAATATCGCGATAAATGCTGAAGTGCTTACCGATGAAACGCTGCAGTCCCTCGGCGTAACCAGAGATGAGTTGACCGAAGTGAAGACTGCAGAAGTGGGGAATATCTTCAACTTCGGTCAGCAGAAAGCCACCGACCTGGGGCTAACGTATACAGACAGCGAGGGGAATGATGTGCCGGTGTGGATGGGGTCCTATGGCGTGGGCGTCACCCGCCTGATGGGTGTTTTGGTGGAAAAATTTGCCGACCAGAAGGGGATCGTGTGGCCCAAAAGCGTTGCCCCGTTCAGGGCGCATCTGGTCGGCCTCAACGCCGATGATCCGGAGATAAAGGATTTTGCGGACACGCTCTATGCGGAGCTCCAGGACCGTGACATTGCTGTGCTGTATGACGACCGCGATGTCCGCACCGGGGAAAAATTTGCGGACGCCGACCTCATGGGCATGCCGTACCGCGTCATTGTCAGCAGGAAGACCAAGGAGGAAGGCCGCTTTGAAGTGGTGGAACGTGCAACCGGCGAAGTGTTCTATGCGACAGAAGAGGAGTTGTTCACTAAACTTTCCGCGTAATGAAGTTCATCCTTAAACAGTTCGGCAAGATCGTTGACGCGGTATCGGTTGATATCGGCATTGATCTGGGCACCGCCAACACGCTCGTGTATGTCAAAGGCAAGGGCATCGTGCTCAATGAACCCACTATCGTCGCGATAAACAAACGCACCGGCCAGCTCGTTGCTGTGGGGAATGAGGCGAAGACTATGCTCGGACGCACGCCGAACCACATCGAAGTCGTCCGGCCGCTCGTGGACGGGGTCATCTCGGATTTCGAAGTAACCGAAGAGATGCTCGCGTACCTTATCAATAAAGTGCGCAATGAAACGAAGACCCTTGTTGCGCCGCGTGTGCTTGTTGGCGTGCCGTCGGGTATCACCAATGTGGAGATGCGCGCTGCGCGGGACGCTGCCAAAAATGCCGGCGCACGCGATGTCTTTCTCATAGAAGAGCCGATGGCTGCGGCGATAGGAGCGAAACTGCCCGTATCGAAAGCAGCAGGCAACATGATCATTGATATCGGCGGCGGGACCACCGATATCGCGGTCATATCGCTCAACGGCATCGTGACCGCCAAGAATCTTCGCGTTGCGGGGGATCATCTCAATGATGCGATCGTGAGCTATATCCGCGACCAGTTCAAAGTGTTGGTTGGAGATAAAAGCGCAGAGGATGCGAAGATCATGCTCGCATCGGTCCAGCATGAAGAAGGCGGAAAGGAAATGGTCGTCCGGGGACGCGATGTCGTCACCGGTCTGCCGCGCGAGGTTATCATCACTGATACTGACATTCGTGCCGCGATATCGCACCAGATCGATACGATCGTCGAGGCGGTCCGCGCAGTGCTCGAGAAGACCCCTCCTGAAGTGCTTGCGGACGTCATGCAGCGCGGCATTCATGTATCAGGCGGCGGTGCGCTCATACCGGGCCTCAGCCTCCTGCTTGAAGAGGTCATGCAGGTTCCGGTCATTATCGTGCCCGATCCGCTCCGTGCAGTTGTACGGGGAACTGGTATTGTATTAGAGAACCTTGATGACTATGAAGAAATCCTCATTGATAACGAGGGCGAACTCTCGCCGTACCTCTCAGAGTAAAAAGATCAGGCGGATACTCATCATCAGCGCGGCGGTGCTGCTTCTGCTTTTTGTTGTGCCCAAACTGGCGGCATTCTCCGCATCGCTTATCATGTCGCCGTTGGCGCGCATGCAGACCTATCTCGCGCAATCCTCAGACAGTTTTCCGCAGTATATACGCGACCGGAAAGCGCTGATCGCACAGATCGATGCGCTCCGTTCAGAGCAGGCGGGTCAGAGCGGGGAGCGGTTCACGCTCGAACTGCTATCGAAAGAGAATGAAGAACTCCGTTCGCTCCTCGGAGATCATGAAGAGAAGCGCATTGTTGCCGGCATTATTGGTCGGCCAAACAAGCTTCCCTACGATGTATTGGTCATTGATAAGGGTTCTGAAGACGGCATCCTCGAAGGCGCGCCGATATTCATCGGAAGTAATACCGTCATTGGCGTGACTCGTAAAGTGTTCGCCAAAAGTTCAGTGGTCGAGCTGGTGACCTCTCCGGGGTTCACCGCATCGGTCTATATTTTTGGGCCGAATATCTACACCAATGCGCAGG
Source organism: uncultured Candidatus Saccharibacteria bacterium (assembly GCA_964552045.1). Classification (GTDB taxonomy): domain Bacteria; phylum Patescibacteriota; class Minisyncoccia; order Phycocordibacterales; family UBA918; genus OLB19. The sequence goes on from CAZKFF010000009.1 coordinate 20,406, forward strand.
GCATGGGCGGGGGTCAGATGCGGGTGGGGGTACCGCAGGGGATCGCGCTCCATGAAGGCGATCTGGTCATTCTTCCGTCGGTATCCTCAGGCATATACGGCTCGATAAGCGTGGTCGATTCCGTACCGACCAGGCCGGAACAGTACGGATACGTTTCTCCTGATATTCCACTGTCGTCGCTGCGCCTGGTGAGTGTCGGAGATACGCCGCTTGAACCGGTCACGTTCGAAGCGGCGCAGGAGATCGTCGCACAGACGCGCACCGAGGTGTTCGCGGTGCCCGTTCCGGAAGGGCTGTTGGTCACCACCGGCAGTTCCACGGCGACAACTTCAGCGACCACAAGTGCATCTTCGACCGAAACTACACAGACACTGCCATGATCCTTCGTCTTTTCTTATGTATAGGTCTCGTCTTGATCGCCGTTGCTGCACCGACGATCGTTTTCGCGCTGTGTGCATGCGCATATGCGCTGCGGTACACCGCATATGAGCTCGTCTGTATTGCTGCCGCGATTGATGCATACTACGGGGCGGGCACAATCATTCCATACTACACGCTCTGTGCCTGCGCAGGTCTGCTGATCATCGAATGGATTAAGCCGCGGATTTCGTTGTACAATGAGGCCTCATGATGTTTAAGCGCCCCAAAAAGAAGGAGGTTTCATTCGACGAAATACTGCTTGATGCATCTAATCTGCCGTCCTTCAACCAGGGAAGGATGGAAGGGCGTATAGAGCTGCCCATCACCAACAGGAATGTTGCAGTTGTAGGCATCATCTTTCTTTTGATATCAGGCTGGTTCCTGTATAAGCTGTTCATACTGCAGGTGGTGGAAGGCGCGCAGTTCAGGCATATAAGCGAGAACAACACCATCGACGAGACCATCATCATCGCTGAGCGGGGAGTGATCTACGACCGCAATGGCGAACTCATCGCCTGGAACGAACCGGACAAAAGCGACGAGTATACGTTTCCCATGCGCGCGTATACCAACCGCAAGGGACTCGGGCAGCTCACTGGCTACGTGAGTTACCCGCTGAAGGATGCAAAAGGATTTTATTACCGCACCGAATATCTGGGTCGGAACGGCATTGAGGGCGCCTATAACGGCCTGCTTGCGGGCCATAATGGGGAACAGCTGATCGAGAGCAATGCGCTCGGAGAGATCGTCGGTGAGCATGTGGTTGAACCTGCGGTCTCTGGCGAGCCACTGACGCTCTCAATTGATGCGCAACTGTCCGAGGCGATGTATAACATCATTGCCACAAGTACGGTGCAGGCAGGCTTTCGCAGCGGCGCGGCAGCGATCATGGACGTCCACACCGGTGAGATAATCGCGATGACGAGCTTCCCGTCGTACGACCCCGAGGTTATGGCCGACGGAGACGATGTCGCGCTTATTGAGCAATACAACAAGGATGATCGTTTCCCGTTCCTCAATAAAGTGATGGCCGGACTGTATGCCCCGGGATCGATCGTCAAACCGTTCATGGCATATGCTGCGCTCCAGGAAAAGATCATCGACCCTAATAAGATCATCGTCTCAACCGGCGAGATCGTCATACCGAACCCCTATGACCCGAGCAATCCTTCACATTTCACCGATTGGCGTGCACACGGCCCGATGACCATGCGCGAGGCGATCGCGTTCTCATCAAACGTCTACTTCTATTACATCAGCGGCGGCTTTGGCGACCAGAAGGGCATGGGCATCGAGATCATGGACCGGTATATGGACTTCTTCGGCTTCGGAAAAAAAACAGGAATCGTACTCGCCAATGAACAGGAGGGTGTGGTGCCCTCGCCGCAGTGGAAGGAAGAGGTGTTCGGCGAGGAATGGCGTTTAGGCAATACTTACCAGACCGCCATCGGGCAGTTCGGCTGGCAGGTGACGCCGCTCCAGATGCTTGTTGGTTACGCCGCGCTCGCCAATGGCGGAAAGTTCCTGGTCCCGCATTTGGTGAAGGACCAGCTTCCAGAGTACAAGGAAGAGGTGCTCAATCAGGAGAGCCTCACGATCATTCACGAAGGCATGCGCATGACCACGAACTATCCGGGCGGCACTGCACGGTCGCTTGAACGGAGCGATATCGCTATTGCAGCGAAGTCGGGGACTGCTGAACTCGGCGTCGGCAATGCATATGTAAACTCATGGGCTGCCGGATTCTTTCCGTATGAGGATCCGCAGTACGCATTCATCCTCATGATGGATAAGGCGCCGCGCAGCAATGCGCTCGGCGCGACCCGTATCATGGGGGATATCGTACAGTGGATGAGTGAGCATACGCCGCAGTACCTTGGTCTTGAAACAGCGGATGATATGCCGGACGATGCAGAATAATGCACACGTTGACCGACCCACTGTTCTGCGTATAATAAGCTTCAAATTTAGATAACATTATGAACGATACACAAGCATTTTTGACACCGGAGAAGTTTGCAGAACTTAAAGCAGAGCTCGAACACCTGAAGACCGTACGTCGAAAAGAAGTGGCTGAATCACTGGAGTATGCACGCAGTCTCGGCGACCTCTCAGAAAATGCTGAATATCAGGAAGCGCGCGATATGCAGGCGGCGATTGAGGAGCGTATCAATCATCTCGAGAAGATCATCAAAGAGGCGAAGATCGTCGCGCACGACAAGAAAGGAGATGTCGTCGGATTGGGAACCCAGGTCACCATCCAGAAGGACAAGGAAGGAGCGAGCCACACCTACACGATCGTCGGTTCAGAGGAGGCAAATATCCATGACCACAAGCTCTCGTACCTCTCTCCATTGGGAGAAGCACTCATGGGAAAGACCAAGGGTGATTCGTTCAGCTTCGATACGCCTTCAGGCAAGCAGACCTACAAGGTGCTCAAGGTGCAGTAAGAAAATAAAAGAGGCCGGGGACCGAAGGTCCCCGGCCTCTTTTATTTTCTCTGCAGCTGATTGCAAAAACGCCATTTCCCGTTACTATGTCACTATTATGTTTTGGGCCGATAGGATAGCCGATGAAGTGCTGCGCAAATACGGACACATCGTCGAGGAAGGAAAACCGATCGTCATCCGCGACGAGAAAACAGCGTCAGGCAGAGTACATGTCGGAAGCCTCCGTTCGGCAGCGCTCCATGCGATGGTGGCGGATGTGCTTGCGCATCGGGATATCAAGGTTGAGTTCAATTTCGAGATCAATGATTTCGATGCGATGGACGGTATTCCGAGCTATCTCAATGAGGCTGAATACAAGAAGTACATGGGCATGCCGCTTTTTATGATCCCGTCACCTGAGCCGGGATATGAGAACTTTGCGGAACTCTATGGACAGGAATACGTCGAGGTGCTGCAGAAGATTGGTTTTAATGCGAAGGTTTACCGCGCAACGGAACTCTACAGATCAGGCAGGATGAATGATTCCATCCGGGCTGCTTTGGAAAAAAGAGATGTGGTCCGCCGCATATATAAAGAGGTTTCAGGAAGTGAGAAGAGCGCAGACTGGTATCCGCTCAATGTCGTGTGTGAACACTGCGGCAAGCTGAGCACCACAACCATCACGGATTTCGACGGAGAGACCGTCGGATACCGCTGCACCAATGAGGCAGTGACGTGGGCGGAAGGGTGCGGACACCACGGACGTATCTCTCCGTTTGACGGCAACGCGAAACTTCCGTGGAAACTCGACTGGGGAGCGAAGTTCAAAGCCGTGGGCGTGCATTTCGAAGGCGGCGGGAAGGATCACTATTCAAAAGGGGGTGCACGAGCGGTCGCTGAAGCGATCTGCCGTGAGGTATTCGAGTATGAGCCGCCGTATGGGGTCTTCAATGAATTCTTTCTCGTCGGCGGCAAGAAGATGTCCTCCTCAAAGGGTAATGCCGCAACCGCTGTTGCACTCTCTGAACTCCTGCCGCCGCACATTCTGCGCCTTCTGCTCATAAAGACGCCGATCAACCGGCAGATCAACTTCGATCCGCAGGGGGATGCGCTGCCGGTATTGTTCGATACGTATGACAAGCTCGCAGAGAAGTATTGGGACGGGATACAGGACGATGATACGCAGGTATTCTCATTCGCACATTTGCCCTATAAACGCGGTCATATCCCGAAACGCTTCCTGCCGCGGTTCTCGCAGATAGCATTTCTGGTACAAATGCCGCACATCAGCCTTGAAGAAGAGCTCGTTGCTATGAAAGGATCGTCGCTTACACCGGAGGATATGGATGAGATAGACGAGCGCATACACTACGCAAAGCTGTGGCTTGCGAACTATGCAGATGAGGCCTTCATATTCAAATTGCAGGATGAGCTTCCGGAAAAAGCGCGCATGCTTACAGCAGAACAGAGAAGCGCGCTCCATCTTTTTGCAGATAAACTGGAGATGCAGGAATACAAAGACGGGGCGGCGATACACGAGCTTACCCATAGCGTCAAAGAAGAGTCAGGACTTGATGCAAAATCCTTCTTCACCGCAGTGTATGTTGCTTTCTTGGGAAAGGAGAGCGGACCGAAAGTAGGATGGTTCTTAAGCACGCTTGATACTGATTTTGTGATTGCCCGTCTGCGCGCTGTGTAACTTCGTATCGACTCTTTTTGTACTACTCATATATGCATATCGGCATCATCATGGACGGCAATGGGCGCTGGGCGACGCAGCGAGGGTTGCCGCGCCTGCGTGGACACAAACAGGGAGTACAGACTGTGAAAGACGTCATCCGTGCATGCCCATCGCTCGGCGTTGATACAGTGACGCTGTTTGCTTTCGCCATCGCTAACTGGAAGCGCGACAAAGAAGAGGTAGACGGACTCTGGCTCCTGTTCCGCATATTCATTGAGCAGGACCTTGCTGAGCTCACGAAGCAGGGTGTCAAAGTGATCGTGATCGGCAATCGGGAAGGTCTGCCGTCTTCAATATTGGATGCTGTAGAGACTGTGGAAGCCAGGTCGCGCGAGAACACGCAGTTTCTGCTGCAGGTTGCGCTCAATTACGACGGTGTCGATGAGGTTGTCCGCCTCATACGGCAGACCATGACAAACGGCGTTTCAGCTGACGCGGTCACTCCTGCGTATGTGCGGGATCATTTGGATACGCACAGCGGCAATGACCCGGACATTGTGATCCGCACCGGCATGCCCACACCCAACGAAGGGATGGGTGTATGGCGCAGCTCCGCGTTTCTGCCGCTCCAGTCTGCACAATCAGTGTGCGTTTCGACTGATGTGCTCTGGCCGGACTTTACGCGTGATGACCTTATAAAGATAATCGAGTTTGCCGATCCGAATGCACGGCTCTTTGGAGGGCAAAGAAAAGTTGCAACTTCCGCTGCATAGTTTCAGTTAGAGAAACCAGGTTGTTCCAGAAAGGGGAGAAGAACATGCATTCAAAACCAACGCCGCTGTATGACCTATTCGAAGGGCTCGGACGCCGCCGCGCGCTGCGCAAAGCAGGCTTTGATCCTGATGTGCTCGTGTACAAGAACGGACGGATGCCACAGGAGGTTCCGTGCAAAGATGAAGAGAAGGAGCCGGAAGAGGCTGCATGATGATTACAGGCATCCGCGCCTGTAAAGACAAAAAGAAAGACCTTGCGCATGAGATATGCGCAAGGTCTTATTCGTTGTCGCCGTCGACAGTTCGTGCTTACACCGGCCAGCCCATGGCGCGGGCGATGGCGAATGCCTTGTCAGGGCCGTCGGCCTCGACGATGATGCAGTTCTCACCGGCTGCGGCGCAGCGCTGCAGTGCGCGTTCGACGTTCGAGCCGGTGCCGTTGTTCAGGCGCGCCGCGTTGTGCGTGCCGTCGTAGTACCGCTCGTGCTTGAACACGGCGAACTTGGTCGGTCCCGAGAGGTCGATGCCCATGACGTCGGTCTTCCCGGCGGGCTCATCGTTCTGCGGAGCGTTGCCCGAACTGACCGCGTCTCCGCGGCAATAGATGCCGGCGCCGGCATGGCCATCTGCGAAGCGCTTGCACTCGGCGAAGACACGCGTGCCGAGGTTCGGGTCAGGAACCTGGTAGGTGCCGTCGGAGAGCTGCTTAGGCGAATTGTAGATGCCGCTCCAGTTGTCGTCCATCGACGCATAGGCAGCGAAGGAAGGCGAGGCGAACATGAAGGCTGCCGCGATGATCGTTGCAGCCGTGATCGGAAGGAACTTCATGGCGGAACCTCCTTGTTGGTGCCAATGAATACAATTACTATATCATACTTTTAATAATATGTAAAGCTCATTCAGTATACTCACACGAAGGGACACATACTCCATAAGCAGTATTCGCTTCGGACATGAAGAAGTGATGAGACCATACTTTTCGTATCTTTTGAAAATGCTGCGTTTTAACGCATGCTTATCCCCAAAAAAGTTTATTGATGTGGTTGATGGTGGGATAAGGTGGTGTATAGTGTAGGAGTGGTGGGAGATAGTAGGAAATGGCATGAAAGTGTCATAGACTAATTAAGTATGCTGATTGGCGAATACAAGCACACGTTGGATACCAAGAAACGGCTGTCCATGCCGTCTAAATGGCGGAAGGAACTTGGTACTACGCTTGTCGTCACTCGCGGACTTGATAACTGTCTCTTTGTATATCCCCAGACACAGTGGGAGCAGATCACTGAAAAGATAGGTCAGCTTCCACTGGGCCAGGCGGATACAAGGGGATTCAACAGATTCTTCTTATCCGGAGCTGTAGAGGTTGAGGTAGATAGTGTTGGACGTATTCTCGTTCCAGATTTTTTAAAGGATTTCGCAGGACTCGAAGTGAAGGTGGTCCTCGCCGGAATCTATGATCGTGTAGAAATTTGGGCTGAGAATAAATGGGAAGAATACAAACGCCGCATTGAAGGTCAGGCAGATCAGCTTGCTGAGAAGCTTGGAGACATTGGCGTCCTGTAGCCATCTACAACCACACGCTCGTGCGTAATACCAAAGCTTATGAAGCACATCACAGTCCTACAAGGGGAAGCTATTTCTATGCTGAATCTTTCAAAGGATTCAGTTGTTGTCGACTGTACGCTCGGCAGCGGAGGACATGCACGGGAAATACTCAAAATATTGGGAAAAGAAGGAACCTACATCGGCATAGATGTTGATGCCTCGGCGCTGCAGGCGAATGCCTCGCTTCAGGAGCACACAGACGCGAAGGTCATTCTCGTTGAGGGCAACTTCCGTACTATCGGAAAGATACTCGACGACGCCGACATACTGCAGGCGAACGCTGTGCTTGCAGATCTCGGCTGGCGCATGGAGCAGTTCGACGGGGAAGCGGGCGATCCGCGGGGCTTTTCATTCCGCAGAGACGAGCCGCTGTTTATGACCTACGGCGATGCAGGGAAGTATCCATTCACGGCGTACGAGATCGTCAACGACTGGAAAGAGGAGGACATCGCCAATGTCATCTATGCCTATGGAGAGGAGCGGTTCTCGCGCCGTATCGCACGGAAGATCCTCGAAACGCGGGAGCTTTCGCCCATTGCCACATCAAAGGAACTGGCATCCGTGATCGAGGAAGCGGTACCGAGAGTCTATGCACGCAAACGCATCCATCCGGCAACAAAGACCTTTCAGGCCTTGCGTATTGCGGTCAATGACGAATTCGATGCACTGCGTGAGCTTCTCCTTGACGGGTTTGCCCGCCTTGCACCTGAAGGCAGGATGGCGATCATCACATTCCACAGCCTTGAAGACCGGATAGTGAAGGAAACCTTCAGAACATACACACGCGATCAGAAAGCAGTGCTCGTACACAAAAAGCCAATCGAGCCATCACAGGACGAATTACAAGAGAACCCCCGCGCGAGAAGTGCAAAACTGCGGGTTATACAAAAAATTTGATGCATATGAACAGAGCAGCTACACAGACAATCAATATCGAGAAAACGCTTTTTGCGGCATTCTCATCGCTTGCACTGCTTTTGTTCTGTCTCTATGTATACTTCGTGAGCGCATCAGTGGTGCATGTGGTCATCCGCACCGAGATCGACCAGGAGATCACCAAGATCGCCACAGAAATAAGCGAGCTCGAATCGGAATATATCGCCGCGCAGCACAAGGTCAGTTCTGATATCGCTTCGCTGCAGGGGTATACGCAGTCGGGTACAAAAATATTCATTGACAGGACGCCTGCAAGCCTTGTGCTTTCTACGCAGGCGGGCCAATAATTGAGGGATCATGAGGAAGAGCGCCATTTTCAGAATACGCATCATCACCGGCGTGGTGCTTTTTTTGGCCGTTGTACTCTTGTGCAGACTCTACCAGATACAGATACTTGAGCACGACAACTATATAGAAAAAGCGCAGCGGCAATATGTGCATACGGTAAAGGAGCTCTACAGCCGCGGCAGCATTTTTTTCACGACAAAAGACGGCGAAAAAGTGTCGGCAGCGACCATACAGTCCGGATATCTGCTCTCGGTTGATCCGACGCGTATTGATGACCCGGCACATACCTACGAGCAAGTACAGTCCGTGTATGCGCTTCCGCTTTCGCGGGAGGAATTCATAGAGAAGGCCGGCAATAAAGAACGAACGTATCAGGAGATCGCAACACACGTAAGCAGGGAAGAGGCAGATGCTATAGAAGCGCTCGGTCTCTCCGGCGTACAGCTGTACCGCGACCAATGGCGCTATTATCCTGGAGATGATCTGTCGGCGCGGACTATCGGCTTTGTCGGTTACACGGAGGACTCCGCTGATACGCTCACTGGCCGGTATGGTCTTGAGCGCTACTACGACGATATTCTTTCGCGCGAGGACGGGCGGATCTCCGTCAATTTCTTTGCGGAGATATTCAGTAATCTCGGCAGCGTCATATTTGACAATACTGAAGCACGAACCGGTGACGTGGTCACAACCATAGAACCGACCATAGCACGCATGCTTGACGGCGAACTGCAAAAAGTGCAGGAGATGTACAACAGTACGCTCACCGGCGGCATCATCATCAATCCGCAGAACGGCGAGATCTATGCGCTCAATGTCGCGCCCACGTTCAATCTCAATGACCGCGAGGGTGCGACGCTGGCAGAGTTCAGCAATCCTTTGGTGGAGGATGTGTACGAGATGGGTTCGATCATCAAGGCGCTCACCATGGCCTCGGGCCTGGACAGCAGGGCGGTTGATGCGGCTACCACCTATTATGACCCGGGAAGGATCACGCTCGACGGATACACGATCAGCAACTACGACGGCCGGGGCAGAGGCACCGTACCCATGCAGCAGGTGCTCAACCAGTCGCTCAATACGGGCGTGGCGTTCATTGTGAAGACCATGGGAAAGGAGAAGTTCCGGGAATATTTCAAAGCGCTCAAGTTCGGCAGTGAGACCGGCGTCGATCTTCCGAACGAGACCTATGGACTCATCAGCAACCTGGACTCTCCGCGTGATGTTGAATATGCAACAGCATCATTCGGGCAGGGTATAGCGCTTACTCCGATCGCTACCGTGCGTGCGCTTTCGGCGCTCGGCAATGGCGGAAAACTCATCACACCGCATATTGCCAAGCGCATCGAATATCAGGACGGAACATACAAGGATATAACCTATCCCGAAGGCGACCGAGTATGGAGCGAAGAGACGAGCGAAGAGATCTCGCGGATGCTCACGATTGTGGTGGATGAAGCGCTCGGCGGCGGGAAGGTGAAGCTAGACCATTATTCGGTCGCGGCAAAGACCGGAACGGCGCAGATAGCGGACAATGTCAACGGTGGCTATTATGACGACCGTTTCCTGCATTCGTTCTTCGGCTATTTCCCGTCATATGATCCGCAATACCTTATTTTCCTGTATACTGTTGAACCAAAAGGAGTACAGTATGCTTCTGAGACGCTAACCACGCCGTTTATGGATCTTACGAAATTCCTGATCAATTATTATAATGTTCCGCCAGACAGATAAGACATGAAAGACCTGTTTAAACAATGCATCGTAGCCATACTCACTTTTGAAGCGCAGGTGCTGCTGAAACGGACCCGTCCGAAGATCGTTGCGATCACGGGAAGCGTGGGGAAGACGTCCACCAAGGACGCAATCTATGCAGTCCTCAAAGGACAGATGCATGCACGCAAGAGCGAAAAGAGCTTCAATTCCGATATCGGCGTTGCGCTCACGGTTCTGGGACTGCGCAATGCCTGGAACAATCCGCTGCTGTGGATCAAGAATATTTTTGACGGTGCATTGCTTGCGCTGTTTGAGTTCAATTATCCTGAGGTGCTCGTCCTTGAAATGGGGGTGGACCGCAAAGGAGATATGAAGCGCCTCACGCAATGGATCAAGCCTGACGTGGTCGTGGTGACCAGGTTCCCTGATGTACCGGTGCATGTTGAGTACTTCAAGTCTCCGCAGGAGGTCATTGATGAGAAAATGGAGCTGGTGTATGCACTGAAAAGCGATGGAGTATTCATCTACAACAACGACGATCCGAAGATCACCCAGTATCTCGAACAGGTACGCCAGCAGTCGTTCGGCTTCAGCCGATACAGCCCGTCGCATTTCACCGTACAGAGTGATACCGTCATGTATGACGGTGCGGTTCCTGCGGGGGTCGAGTTTACCATCGAACACATCCATGAAGAAGCGCTGGTGCAGGTATTTGGATCGCTCGGCGTACAACACGCATATACCTATGCTGCCGCGGCCGCAGTCGGCTCAGTGTTCGGTATCACGCTCGCTGAAGCGGTCAAGGCGCTGAAGAAACATGTGCCACCTTCAGGCCGTATGCGGATCATTCACGGAGTGAACGGGGCGCTTATTATCGACGATTCATACAATTCCTCTCCGGTTGCAAGCGAGCATGCGCTCCAGGCATTGAGTGAACTCAACTGTGCAGGACGCAAGTTCGCTGTCTTGGGCGATATGCTCGAACTCGGACAGTTCTCGGTGCGCGAGCACGAGCGGATCGGTGAATTTCTTGCGCCCAAGGTCGATGTGCTCGTGACTATCGGAATGCGAGCGCGCAAGATCGCAGAAGCGGCACTCGAGCACGGTCTCAGCGAAAAGAACATATTTCAATACGAGGATGTCTCTCAGGCGATCACCGAAGTGAAGCGCATGGTCGCGGAAGGAGATATCATACTGGTCAAAGCCTCACAGGGCATCCGTGCAGAAAAACTGGTTAAATCACTCATGAGAGACCAAAAAAAAGCGGACGTGCTTTTGGTGCGCCAGGACAGCTTTTGGGACCGGACGTAGCGTATCCCATATTTTGAGCCGTATTATACATTGACTGCCCGTGCAAACCCTTGCAAAATGCACGCAAAAAGGTAGTATCGGACTCATAACAGTTATAAGGCAACCCATTATGAGCACTACAGTACAGAAGATGACGTTGAAAATTTTTGGAGGGGTGGCTGCTGCAGTCTTGTGTGTTGCAGCATTTGCTCCTGCTTCTTCAGCGCAGGCGTATTATCCGCAATATCAGTACCAATACCAGTATCAGACGGTATATTCCGCATCTGAGATACAGCGGCTCATGAACCAGCTCTATGCGCTTTTGGCGCAATTGCAGGCGCTCCAGAGTAACCAGCACTCGCCGGTAAAGCACACATACAATCAGAGCGGCTACGGCAGCTATGATGTGGAGGTGGACACCACCGATGTTGACGTAGAGAATGACGACTCAGCCACATTCTATGGTGAGGTCGAGCTTGATGATGCGTCCTACGCAGATGTCTGGTTTGTCTACGGCACCGACGGCGATCTGACTGAGGAGACCGATGATGAGCGTATTGATGACGATGAAGAATTCGACATGGAAGTTGATGACCTCGACGAGGACGAGCGGTACTATGTCCGTGCTGTCGCTGAGGATCCATCGGGATTCATCACGTACGGTGACATCCTCGCGTTCACGTCAGGGAATGAAGATGACAACGACAATGACGATGATGACAATGACGACGATATTCCTGAAGCGGAGACAGAAGATGCAGAGGACATCAGCGATGATGCTGCGGAACTTCATGGCGAGATCGACATGAACGACTTTGAGGACGGCCTGGCATTCTTTGTGTACGGGCAGGACGAGGATGCAGTGGAAGATGTTGACCATGAGGACACGTATGCAGACATTGATGAGGACGGCGATGACCTTCAGAAGTTCACGCTTACATCGAGCATGGACGGTTCACGCACGTTTTGGTCCACGATAAGCGGCCTTGATGAAGATACCGATTACTTCTTCCGCATCTGCGTAGAGTACGAGGATGAGGATGATGACCAGACGCTTCAGTGTGGTTCTGTTGAGGATTTCACCACTGACGAGGATTAGTCTCGATCAGTAATGGAGCACTAAAAATACCGCACTCAAGCGGTATTTTTAGTGCTCCATAGCCACAGGTCGGCCATAGCGCATTCCCTGTAAAAAGGCTAGAATTTCACCATGGGAACGTTCAGGAAGGAAGGAGATATTTCCATCCGTCCCGGGCAGGTCAAGAGTACGTATGCAGGATACGAGAAGACGGCTCTGCATCAAAAAGAAGCGAAGACATCAATTTGAGGGCATCTGAATGAAAGATGGCCTGGTCTCGCCTCACTTCACAGAAGCGCTATTCAGACCGTGACAACCGTATGGAGTGGCGGCTGTTTGTGTGGCTCGTTGGCTCCGTACTCAGTTTCGCTTTGATGCACGCGGCAGTGGCCTTGGGATGGATGAGATACAACGTTACACATTAAACACATTCATCATGCTTCATGAAGGAGAAATAGCGCCAGCGTTTTCATTGCCGGACCAGAATAAAGTGATCTGGCAATTGGCTGCGCAAAAGGGGAAATGGACTCTCGTATACTTCTATCCGAAGGATGATACTCCCGGCTGTACCAAAGAGGCATGTGCCATCCGTGATGTGTACGATGATTTTGAACGCATGGATGTCGGCGTCTTCGGGGTGAGCAAGGATACTCCTGAGTCGCATCGGGCGTTTTGCGAGAAATACGGACTCCCGTTCACACTCTTGTCAGATGTGGACGGAAAAATGATAGAGGAGTATGGGGCGTGGAAGGAAACGACATCGTCAGGAGTGACCTCATCAGGCATTGCACGCGTGTCATATCTGATCGGGCCAGACCTCACGATCGTCAAGACGTATCCTGATGTCGATCCCGCAAACCACGCGCTTCAGATACTGCAGGATCTCAAAACCTATATAGGATAGTTTTCCCCATATTGACGGTATCCGGTTTTTTAGTACGCTCTATGGCGGGTCAGTAGAAGAGGCTGCAATGAAGGATATTTTGGTATTTGTCATCGCGTGCTGCGTGTTCTTCGCAGGAGCAACAGTGGTTGCTTTGAGCACCAACCCAGTGCCGAACCACGCCGCGTACAGTGACATACACAAATAAAGAACGGACACCGCGAGCAATCGCGGTGTTTTCTGTCCACAAAAAAGTCGGGCTCTAGTGGCCCGACCGGAGTTCTGCGATGAAAAGCGCCAGTTCGTCTTCGAACGCTTCCTCAGTTCTTCCGAACGCTGCAGCAAAGGCTTCTTCGCTGCTCTTGTCTTCTCCGAGGAGGCGGTAGAAGTGCACCAGCGCAGCATATCCCGACTGCTGCACAAGCAGTCGCGCAGCGAGGATACCGATACGAAGCGAGACATTTGAATTGAGTCTCTGATATCCTCCACGGGTATTCCGCTCGGTCAACTGCAGATTGCCGGGCGGAATGGTATGCGCAAGCAGTGAGAATGTGCGTTCTGCGTCGTCAAGGTGGAGCGCATCAAGCACCATGTAACGGACAAACTGGGCGCTGCCTTCCTTCAGCCATTCCGGGCCGTATACCGACATCACGGTGCTGTTGGTACAGCACCCGAGGGCTTTTTCTCCGACCAGGTCAGTCTGTACGATGTGCCAGTACTCGTGGGCAACGATGCCTTTTACGGTTATCTCCCCCTCACTCCAGACGCTGCTTTTGAGACACAGGAAGATAAAGTACCCTCCGAATTCCGCAGGGGGATCACAGACGCCGAAGCTCTGTAGCTTGCCCGGCCTGTGGGATTCGGGGAGGTTCCTCGCTTCCAGGTAGCGGTCTGAAAGCCACACCGCGTCCGAGGACGCATAGACCACAACCTTCTGTGAGACGGAAATGCTAAAAGTCTTCTGCACGAATTCCTTCGCCTCTGGAATTGCGGAAGTGATCCACTGCCGCACGAGCGGGTCGGATTGCCGCTCAATGATGAGCACGGTCTGCTGGGTCTGCTCCGTCTGTTGTGCGAATGAAGCATACGAGGCACACAGTCCGCACAGAAGCGCAGGCAACAACAAAATGCGCATCGGTCTTCTCCTTGCAATGAGCAGTGCAAAACCCGCACTGCGCGGGTTTTATCCTTTGTTATTACACCATACTCTCCGGAAATTACCAGACAAGAGTGATATGCGGGGAGTAACATCTATTTTTTAGGCGGAAGAGTTGAAAGGTATGAGGGGATGATAAGGCCAAGGATGCCGCCGAGGAAAAGTGCGAGAAAAGCGGTGCAAAGGATAAGCAATATGGAAGAGTATGTGCGGAGACGGCGTTTCTCCCTGCAGATAAGCACCGTGAACGTCGTACACAGGAATACCGCGACCGTTGCACCCGCTTTCACCCCGAGGCCGTACGTATCGTAGATGTCAGCGCTCCCGCCGCCGAGAAGCACGCCGACAAACGATCCGCAGACCGCTGCGGCGAAGATCGTGATGAAGAGCCAGGCGAGGTAAAAGCCGAGGGCTTCCTTTGGAGAGCGTACATAGCCGAACTCAGTGAGTTTTTTGAACATATAGAAGTGCTATTGATATACAGATATGGTAGTACATCGGGTGTGCATGTCCATGCACTCACTGGGATAATTATAAAAACGCCCGCAGGATCGAACCTGCGGGCGCGTGCGGCGGGTCACTTGCGTGCGGAGTACTCATCGGTTCGTTCTTGGAATGCTCTGTCCTCCTCCTGCGTCATGGGCCGGACCGTGAAGTCTGCTTCCAAAAGTTCGCCGGTATCCTCCACGCGCACCCATCCTGAGTCCCACAACGGGATCGCTTCACGAAGCGGATAGAATTTCTTCGTACCCTCAATGATCAGGCCGATCTTGGAAAAATCCTCCCAGTTCTCGAGACAATCGGGCATGTTTTTCTCCTGTTTTTGCCGCGTTTCTATAACGGCAGAGGTTCAATTCACGTACACTATGCACCTTTTATGGGGAGGTGGCAATGGAGGACTTTTGTGCGTGAGGATTTCATCAGCACTTCACCGCCCGGGTATAGAGTATACCGATGACTGCCATTGCGTTTCTGTTCATACAATATGGGCTTGCGTTTGTTTTTGTATGGACCGGCGTGCTCATCTTCAAAGACGTCCCGTCGTGGGCGAGCGCGATCGAAAAATCATGGGCCCATACACTGGCGCCTGCTCCGGCGCAGTCGCTCATGCGGGGAACCGCGGTGTTTGATATCGTTGTGGGTGTATGGCTGTTAACGGGCATGGCGCTGCCGTTTGCAGCTATTGTTGCGTCACTCCACCTAGTGCAGGTGTTGATGGTAACGGGCATCATGTCTTCCTCGTACCGCGATGTGGGTCTCTTGTGCATGAGCATTGCGCTCGCGCTCTACACTTGGCCGAACGTGCCCATAAGTTGACAAAAACTACCGATGAGCCATAATGCGGCCCGTACATGAAGCACACAGAGGAGACGTGTAATGAACACAGTGACCCGGTTCTTTCATGATGATTCGGGCGCCACGGCCATCGAATATGCGCTCATCGCCATGCTGATCGCCATCGGCATCATCGCCGCCGCGACGCTGCTGGGGCCGAGCCTCGGCAACCTCTTCAAGCCCAAGGCGCCCGCCTGAGCCTGAAGAGACACCAGCTTGCAACCTGCCCGACTTGGGAAACCGCTCGGTTTTCAAAGTCGGGCGGTTTTCTTTTGTCTATTATTTATTCGAAGAAAAGCATTGCTGTGATGAGTACACAGAAGGTGAGTGCGGCGAATACGGCTATTGTCCGCAGAAAAAGCTGCATCGCCTCCTTCCGTTTGCCGTCAATGAGCATCAGAACCGGCTGGTAGAAGAAAGTGTATGCCATAAAGGCTGCCGACAGGGTCAAAAGCGAAAGCATGCCGATCGGCACCAGGATGCTCTCATCGGGACCTGTCTCCGCCAATCCTGTGGCAAAGTGTATGAGGCTCACTACTGCTATGACGTAGCCGAGTGCGCACAGAGCGTTCAAAAAAGGATTTGTTGTCATATGGAGGTATAACAAAGGAAAGGTGGGGGAGGTTGCGGGGTGGTGATCCTACGCCTCGGGACGCGCTCGTACCTCGCGCGGCTTCGCCGCGCTCACTATGTCGAGACGAAGTCTCGTTTTGTGAGCCGAATCGTGATGGAACCGTCCCAGGGTAAAGAATTCGCTTTCACTCGAATTATGAAATGCGGACTCTGTGGCTCGGGCATTACTGCCGATGAGAAATTCAAGAAACTGAAAGCAGGAGGGGTGAATCGCCATGTCTACTACAGATGTACCAAATCTAAAGACAGGCACTGCAAGAATTCTGCTCTTAACGAAACAGAGCTCATAGAAGCTCTACTAAAAATGGTTGATACCATCAGCCTTGATAAAGTGAAGCTGACCGCTAAATTGAACAGTGAGATTCAGAAATTTAAAAAGCTTCAAGCAGTGTTTCTCGGGAAGAAAACAACTGAAAAAATCGAACCAATTAACCTAAAAGACTACGCCAAGTTTGTATTACGAGATGGGACAGTTCTGGAGCAAAGGTCAGTACTGGAGTGTGTGAGTAGCGAACTGGTTTTGAAGAATGGAAAAACTTTAATTCAATGATACCCATCGGGTATTAGCCTCATTAGCTATCAGGGGTCGTTGAAAACTAGGTGTAAGGAAAATTCAAACCGCAGCGCCATTCCAGAATAGCGACAATATGTGACAATTCAGCTTTTCTCGGCGCAAGGATTTGACATGCAGTTCTGAAATAAGACATATATACTTCTGTTGTTATAGTAACTTTACCTATCTATATTCAATTAAAATCTTTATATATAAGGATTAAATTGGATAAATTAATGATAATTATAATAATTATCTAGTATAACGGATATATATCAACGATAGAAACCTATTCAGACAAGTTTTAACATTAAATGAAATCTCATCAAGGCCTTATTATTTAAGGATTTTTAGCCGCCAGACCTGATCTTTTGGCCGTTTCGGTTCCGCCAGATTCCTAATGGTACTCATGTAGAGACTCCCTTTGCCTTATAGGTACAAAAATACCCCTCCGAATAGAGGGGCTGTGAGGAAAATTCAAACCGCAGCGCCATTCCAGAATAGCGACAATATGTGACAATTCAGCTTTTCTCGGCGCAAGGATTTGACATGCAGTTCTCTGTGGGTGTATAGTGGTGCTTGTAGCCGATAAAACTATATTTATAAGATTTTCATAAAAGCAAATATATGAACCAAAACACAAAAGATCCTCTCGCAGATTTGTTTTCCGATGACGTTAAGGCGATCGATCGTGGGACTGTAGCTACAGCACTCAAGCCGTACATTATCCTCGACCGAACTACCAATGCCATCGCTGTGTTGCCTGCGTTCGAGAAAGTGAACGGAAACGCCGAAAAGATTGAGATCATCCTCATGGCATCAAAAGCACTTTCGCTGCTCGTTGATGGTCAGCGTGATGGTATGACACAGGGCGACATCACCACCATGGATATTATGCCGGAAGGATCGGTAAAAAGCACCTTGAAGAAGCTCTTCGATTCAAAGAAAATCAAGAAAAACACTGCCGACTCAAGCTACTACATACCGAACTATCGCATCAACGAGGTGGTCGAGAAACTTAACAAGCTTAATCAGTAATTATATGGATAATACATCAATAGCAAAAACGCTCGCCGAGCATGAAGAAAGAATCCAGAAACTCGAAGCAAAACTACAAGGCTCTGCCCCTGCTTTGATTGGAGTATCCAAAAAGCAGATTTCTCCGAAAGAGTTCCTGCTCGAAAAGAAGCCTTCAGGTGAAGTGCAGAAGACACTGACCCTTTGTTATTACATCGAACACACGATGGGCGTCACCCCATTCAACATCGATGACGTGACCAAGGTGTTTAAGCTCGCTAAGGAGGTTGTCCCATCAAACCTGAACGATAAGATCAATAAGAACATCGACAAGGGATACCTCGTCGAAGACGATGAGAAGAAGGATTCAAAAAAAGCTTGGCACCTTACGGCTTCTGGTGAGAACTTTATCAATCAGATCGAAAAAATAGCATGAGTAATACAGAACTAGAAAAACAACTGCAGATCATCAAAAAAGCGACGGAGCATGCGTTGAGCCTGCTTGGTGTAGAAGAAAATACACCCATCCACGTCCGTTCGGTAGCTGAGGGTGCTGATACTGAGGAAGTTGAGATCGACTTCTCAATGCAGTCCCGAGCGTTCTTTAAAAAATATACCAAAGGGCTTTCAGGGCCAAAAGTCTTTGTCCTTATGGTTGCTTACTTCACCAATCAACAAGATACAGCAATAGTCTCCTTTGGTGACATTCAGAAAGAATGGTCAAAAATGACGCAAATAATCAAACCTAAGTTATCAACTACTTTTGCATTAAGGGCGAAAGAGAGTAATTGGATTGACTCACCAAAGAATGCTTTCTACTCACTCCGACCGAATTGGAGAGACATCTTCAAATAAAATGGATTTTACTGAAACCATAGCCTCATTTCTTTCAAGCTTGCCCCTCAAAAAAATGAGCGGTCAGGAGAAATTTTTGGCTGTCGCAACATATCTATGTGCAGGCGAAACAAACAAGGAAGTTGCCGTGGCTGAAGTAGTGAAGAAATGGAGCAAGGTTGTTCTTAAGACCATGTACAACCCATCCGCCTACAATCGTGCTGCGGGTCAGTCCTGGCTCAAACCAATTGACGGTAAGAAAGGCGTTTTTATAGTCACTGCAAAAGGAATCAAACATATAGAAGACCTATCTTCACCTCAAACCGTCTCGTCTGTGATCGCCGAGAACTCTTTGTGCATCTTTGAAAAGAAAAGCACTCATTCTTTTGATAAGTTCTTGAGGACAACACTCTCTGGGGCAACTACAAGAGTAGCTATAGCAGATTCGTATGTTGATGAATCAATATTTGATACGGTCTTGGACTCTATACCAAAGACAGTCCCGATTCAATTGATTTATTCGCATATTCCTTCTGCGAGCCAGACAGCTTTTGAAACCAGACAAAAAAGATTCATAACCGAGTATTCAAAGTATGCAATAAAAAAATACAAAGATTTGCACGACCGATTTTTAATAGTAGATGACCGTGCCTATATCATAGGCCCATCTATTAAGGACGCCGCGTCTAATAGTCCGGCGTTAGTTGTTGCCCTTTCAACCAAGGACAGTGTCGCTTTGGACAAGTTTTTTAATAAGCTTTGGGTTAATGCAAAATAGCCTCCTAAAGGAGGCTATTTTGCATGGTGCTAATTCGACCCTTCTCGAGTGCTCGAACTAGCTCTCTAATTGGTGATCCCACGGAGAATCGAACTCCGGTTTCTTGGATGAGAACCAAGTGTCCTAGCCGCTAGACGATGGGACCGGCTATGTACTTGCACTGTGCCGGAACCATCGCCGTAGCCGGCAAGGTGTACCGTCCCTGCAGGGGACGCCCGAAAAGTGCGTCACTAGTTATATCAAATAATCCTTAAAAATCAAAGAGAAAAGGCTCCCAAGTCTGCCTTTTGTATAGCACACGCTATGTAGTTATGGACACATGGATAGAATGAAAAAGAAAAGCGGGCCAGGGAAGTGGTCCGCTTCGATACTGAGTGATCGCTCACCTCTGCCTCATTCTCGTGTACTTCTGCGCATAGGCGCGGAGCACCGCGAACCGTGTGAACCCCATACGCTGCAGGGTGTGGCGGCTCGAAATGAGCACGAGCTTCGCTAGGCTGTACTCGACAGGGTCGGGATTGGTGTGATACACGATATAAGCCTGTATATAGGAGCGCAACAGATTGCGCTTCAGGCGGCGCCTGTTGTGCGCGTCGAACGCCTCCTGCTCGAGGCGCTCTTTCTCTCTGTCCATAGCATTGCTCCCAAGAACTCACTGCCTGAAAAACATTACAATAAAATATTATCTTGTCAATTATCGGCAGGGAGGTCGATTTTTCTGTGCGCAAGAAAAAGCGGGCTCAAGGCCCGCCCTCGTGAACTCCTCCCGGCCCGACGTTGCCTTCAGCGTGCTTTCGTAATTGTTTAGACTGGGGGAGATATTGGATCAGGCTCCATTTGTATGCGTTGTGCAGAGAAAGGACATCCTTCTGCTGTTCCCATTTTCGGGCCGCATACTGTTGCGCCAACTCGAGTACCGTATCAGCATTTACGAGCGAACTCACCGCTTCGGTAGTGGTGCTCACGTACGCGCCGTTGTCAGTGAGGAAACTCAGGATAAGCACCGCCTCAGAATCGGAGAAATGCATATCGACATATTGCAACGCAGTACGCAACTGATGGTCACTCGACCTGTCCAATTCCATGACACCCTCCAAGATCGGTCTGTAGCATAGTTAACCATGTCTTCGTGTGGATGGTATGAAACCAAATGCTCTGTTTTACAGCGGAGCGGAGACCTCTTTGCCATCGCGCTTGAAGGAATTGTTATTGCTGCGGCGGATGGAAGTTTTGATATCAAAATGAGGATTCACTTTCTTGCCGGGATTGAAAATGTCGTGCGGGTCGAAGATGCGTTCGATCTCTGTGAAGAGGGAGAGTGTCGCTGTACTGAACATTTTTGAGAGATGCGGTGTGCGGATGATCCCGTCGTTGTGCTCGCCGCAGAGACTGCCGTCATACTTGATCGCCGTTTGGAAAAACTCCTCGGTCATTTTCATGACAAGCGCCGGCGTGGTCTTGTTCTCGAAATCGAGCAGAGGATAGAAGTGCAGGTGTCCGTTGCCGCCGTGGCCGTGCACGCACGCGGTGACATTGTATTTCTTCAAAAGCCGCTTGATCTCCATGAAGAACTTTGGCATGTTCTTTGGCGGTACGACCATATCCTCGAGGAATGCTGCAGGGCGCTTCTTTGGGTCCTGGAGCTTTGAGAGGGAATAGCTTGCCCGACGAATCTGCCAGTACATCTCCCTGTCTACCGGGTTGGTGATATGCCGCGCTTTTTTGCCGCCGTTGTGCCGCAAAAGCTCCACGAGATTGCGCGTGCTCCGCTTGCCTTTCTTTGCATCAACCGTGATCAGAAGTGTGAACTCGGGCGTTTTACGGGCATAACGGACATGGAAGGTGGTATACATCGACAAAAGCACCTGGTAGTACTCAAACTTGCCGAGGCGGTCCCGGAAGAAGTCAGGATTCTTCAGCGCGAGATCGAATGTGAGGCCGTCGAAGAGTTCGATATTGATCGGGTCATAGTCGAGCGCTTTGAGGATGACCCTGCCGGCGTCCTGCAGGTCGAACACCGGTACGACCACAAGCTCCGTGTCCTTTGCGATCTTTTCCGTACGCATGGTAATGGAGGTGATGACCCCGATCGTGCCCTGACTGCCGCAGGCAAGTCTCGCTAAGTTGAACGTTCCTTTTCCTTTCTTGAAACTCGCTATTGGCGTATCGAGCACATCCCACAACGCATAGCCCGCGGAGTTCTTGCTCGTCTTCGGCTTCGCCTCGTGGATGGCCTTTTCGTTCTTCTCAATGAGTTCAAAAACAGCCTTCGCTATTCTCCCATGGGCAGTATCCTTCTTGGCGAGCGCTTTGTATTGGCTGTACGTGAGGGGGGCAAACGTGCAGGTCGTTCCGTCGTAGAGGGTGATGTCGAGCGATTCCACCCAGTCTGCTGTATGGCCATAGCGGAGCGAATCAGGGCCTGCAGCATTGTTTGCAACTGCGCCGCCGATGGAGCAGATGTCTTTTGAGGCGGGGTAAGGGGGGATGTACAGCCCGTGCGCTTTAAGCTTCTTCTCCACGTCGCGCCACATCGCTCCCGGCTGACAGGTGATGGTTGCGCCGCCTTTCTTCTCAACAACGTCGCCTATATGACGCATATGCGGGCATACGTCGATGACAACCGAATCAGTAAGCGAGCCGCCGCCGAGTCCGGTGCCTGCAGCACGGGGAGTGAGTGAGAGCGAAGGAAAACGGAGCGTCTGTGCGCCAAACACAGAGACGGCGATCTGTATGTCCCGCTCGTTCTTCGGCTGAAGCACGATCTGCGGACGAATGGTGAAGATGCTCTCATCGTTGCTGTAGCGGTCGAGTACGGACTTGTCCGAGGACATGCCGCCTTTGAAGCCGGCTTCTTTCAATAGCTGCTCCACAAGCAAATGACCAAGCGGTTCGCGTTTGAGCGTGCTTTCAGGTGCTTGCGTACGAGTAGCCGAAGCGATGCGCACGCGCGGTGCATGGGCATGGTCTTCATGGCTGGCCTCAGCAGCACTCTCCGTTAGTGCGGCAGTTTTTTTGGCAGCTTTCTTCTGTACCGCAGCTTTTTTTGCAGGGCGTTTCTTAGGAGCAGATCTTTTGGGAGCAGAAGAACCTTTAAGCAGAATACCCGGAGCTTTTTTGCGGACGCTCTTTTTCTGGTCGAGATCAATAACCTGCAAAGAACTTTTTGGCATTGTCTTCATTATAACTGACACGTTTTTAATTATGGTACTCTTATTCCCATGACGCAGGAACGTGCATTGGATATTTTGAAAACCGGCGGGAACGTGTTCCTTACCGGAGAGCCTGGTTCCGGCAAGACGTATGTCATCAACAAATACATCGCATATCTGGAGGCGTGTGGTTTGTCTGTTGCGGTCACGGCTTCGACCGGCATCGCCGCAACGCACATCGGCGGCATGACCATCCATTCATGGAGCGGCATCGGCGCACGCGACACGCTTGATCGGTATTCACTCGATCAGATCGCTTCGCAGAAGAAGAACATCGACCGCGTGAAGAAAGCGCATGTGCTCATCATTGACGAGATATCCATGCTCGACGGGAAAATGATCGACATGGTCAATATCGTCTCTCAAACCATCCGGCAAAGCGTTGAGCCGTTTGGGGGGCTGCAGCTGGTGTTTGTCGGCGATTTCTTCCAGCTGCCGCCTATTGCCAAGATGGGGGAGGCTATGCGCTACGCGTTTGAATCGCGGGGATGGGAAGAGGCTCGTCCGATCACCTGCTACCTCGGAGATCAGTTCAGGCAGGATGACGAGATGCTGCTGTCGCTTCTGCAGTGCGTGAGGCGCAATGAGGTGGAGGAGGAGCACTACACGCTTCTGCAGGAGCAGAAGGAGATCGGCTTCGAGCATATCGAACCGACCAAGCTCTACACGCACAATGCCGATGTCGATGCTGTCAATGGATCGAAGCTGCGGGAGCTTAACGGCATGGTGCGGAAATTTCGCATGGAGGGCCGCGGCAACAAGCAGCTGCTTGTCGGTCTCACCAAAAGCTGCCTTTCTCCGGAGCTTTTGGAACTGAAGGAACAGGCGATGGTCATGTGTACGAAGAACAACTTAGAGGCAGGGTACGTCAACGGTACCCTCGGACGCGTGATCGCGTTCGATGCTGACGAGGGATATCCGATCATTGAGACCAGCGACGGGCGAAAACTCACCATCAAGCCGGCTACCTGGACCATAGCAGAAAACGGGAAGGTGCTCGCGGAGATCGAGCAGATACCGCTGCGCCTCGCGTGGGCCATTACCGTGCACAAGAGCCAGGGTATGTCGCTTGATGCCGCCGAAATCGACCTCTCCAGGGCATTCGCGTTCGGCCAGGGATACGTGGCGCTTTCGCGCGTACGCACGCTTACGGGACTGAAGATGCTCGGCATGAGCCCAAATGCGCTTTCGGTCGATCCGAAGATCGTCGCGCGCGATGAGCGTTTCCGCAGCGAGTCTGAAGAGGCCGAATCGCTTTTTGACGAGATGGAGCGCGAAGAGCTGCAGCAGATGCACGAACGCTTTATACAAGCGCACGGCGGCAATGTGGTTCGGGGAGATGTCGCTGTTTCCAAAAAGAAGATATACGAACGGGTGAAGAAGGAGAGTACGTATGCCGAAACGCTGCGTCTGCTGCGCGAACGGAAAAGCATTCAGCAGATCGCCAAAGAGCGCGAGATGGTTGAATCAACGGTGTGGAGCCACATTGAGAAACTCTCTGAAGAGAAGCTCATCACGCTGAAGGATATTGAGCATCTGAAACCCGATGACTGGAATGAAGCATACGGCGTCTTGCGTGAAGCGATCGCCCTGTGCGGCACAGAGAAGCTGAAACCTATATATGAATACGCCGGAGAACGGTACGATTACAATCGTGTGCGGCTTGCACGTCTCCAATATCTGTTGTCTTGAGTGGATACATGAGTAAGACAACGATTCCTTCCTCGTCCATACTAGAAGGTATGCCGCAGTGATGCGCGTATATTTTGTGTTTAGCAATTATAAAGATTAATCGTAACAGTATATTTTATGAAGAAATTAGCGGGAATTGTTCTCGCGCTTGCGCTTGTTGTGGCGGCAAACGTTGCCACAGTATCGCCAGCGCATGCGCAGTCGGGCTCAAGTGACATTGCGTCTCTTTTGGAGACGGTGAAGTCACTGTTAGCCAAAGTCGCCGACCTCCAGAAAGAGTTGGCGAAAGTGCGCGGTGAAGTGCAGGATACGCATGAAGAGATCCGGGAGACCATCAAGGACGGCCTCAAGGAAGGCATGACCGATGAGGATATCAAGAAGGTCCAGGAACTATTGGCGTCAGACAGCGAGATCTACCCGGAGGGAATGGTTACCGGTTACTTCGGACGCCTCACAAAAGAGGCACTGAAGCGTTTCCAGACCAGGCACAATATTGAAGTGACTGGAGAAATTGATGAGGAGACGAAAGAACTTATTGAGGAATACTTCGGTGAGCGGGCAAATGGCAGGTTCCCGCAGGGGATCTTCCATGCTCCCGGTATCGCAAAGAAGATCCAGGAACGGTTCTGTGAGCGAAAAGGCCCATCATTCGGAGGCTGGTTCTGCAAGGGCTGGAATTGGGATGATGAAGACGAAGACGAGGATGAAAACGTAAACGAGGACTTCGATGTGGAAGTTGAGGTCGAAGATGGTGAGACAACGGTTTCATTCAGCCTTGAGGGTGAGAATTACTCTGTTGAGGTAAGCACCACCACAGAGTCAGGAGTACTCGAAGCGGTCGCCGACGAACTCGATGAGGACGAGGATGACCTTGATGATGATCTTGTTGACGCGATTGAGGATGCGCTCGAGGATGCGCTTGAAGACGGCGATGACGAAGACGCAGCAGATGATGCTGCCGAGGCTATCGAGCAAGCCGAGGATGCCATTGCCTCAGTACAGGAAGACATCGATGCTGCAGACAGTGATGTCGATACCGACGAAGCAGAAGAGACGCTTGAGGAAGCAGAAGAGCTTCTTGATGACGCGGAGGATGCTTTTGAGGACGAGGAATATGCAGATGCGCAGGAATCTGCGGAAGATGCCGAGGATATGGCAGAGGAAGCTGCAGACGTGCTTGAAGAAGCTATCGAAGACGCTGAATAAAGTTTAGTCAGGCAGCAAAAAACACCCTTTTAGGGTGTTTTTTGCTGCCTGTGCGTTATCAACAACCGATACAGGCCGTCGGACTGTATACTAGGGGCATACATTATATTTTTTTTTAACTTTTTACTATTATGCGTTCGAAAATTGCACTCTTTATCATCCTTTCTGCGTTGTCGTTCTCACCGGTTGCGCATGCGCAGGACGCGTCTGCGGTGATCTCCCGCATGGACACCATTATCAAGCAGATGGAAGCCCTGAAAACAGAATTTGCCGAGCTTGTCGCATCGATCGGCAAGCCGTCCGGAGCCGTGCTCGGCTCGCAGAGCTCGAGTAAGAGCGTGTTCACCATGAGTCTGGATCAGGGGCAGACCAATGACGATATCAAAAAGATCCAGAAACTCCTCGCGACCGATCCTGAGATATATCCATACGGTGTCGCGTCCGGTTTCTTCGGTCCGAAGACAGAGGAGGCAATACGGAATTTCCAGACACGCTTCGGGCTTGACCCGGTAGGAGTTGTCGGCCCTGCAACAAAGGCGCTCCTTGAGCTCTTCATGAACGCATATCCTGATGGCAGTTATCCATCTGACGTCTTGAAGAAGAAGCCGCAGGTGGCAGGCGCATCTGCTTCGGTACCGATGCCGAGCACGCCGGTCATTCCTTCAGTTTCAAGCAACACAAACAGTATTGACGAGATCACTGCGAAGTATGACGGTGATGAGGCACGCATCAAGGTCTACTACAGCAATGATGAGACAGAGACGCACCTCATAGAAGAGGATTCAAAGATCAAGGTTGTTGACGCACTTGCTGCAAAACTTGGTAAAACGCGCGCGCAGATACTGAGCGTCATCGAATTCACGAGCAGCAATGACGACGATGAGGACGAAGACGATGACGATGACGATGATTTCGATGTCGATGTCGAGGTTGATGATGACGAGGTGACCGTTTTCTTTGAATATGACGACGATGACTATGAAGTTGAGGTAGACAGCACCGATGAAGATGACGTCATCGAGGAGGTCGCCGATGAACTCGATGAGGACGAGGATGACCTTGATGATGATCTTGTTGACGCGATCGAGGATGCACTCGAGGATGCGCTTGAAGATGAGGACGAAGACGACGGCGAAGATGACGAGATAGATTCCATCAGCGCAGACGTGGCGAATGGAGAGGCACAGATCGAAGTTGAATACGGCGACGGCGAGGAAGAGGAATTCACGGTCGAGGAGACGCTTGAGGCTGAGATCATCGAGGAGGTCGCCGACGAACTCAACGTGGATGAAGACGAGGTCGAGGATATCATTGAGTTCAACTATGAGGATATCGAGGAGATCAGCGTTGATACCGAGAAAAGACTCGCATTTGTAGAGTTCGAGGACGGCACAGAAAAGCGTGTCCACCTCGACTCAGAGGACGAGGACGAGATCATACAGCAGCTTGCAGACGAACTCGATGAGGACGAGGATGACATCGAAGAGTGGACGGAGTTTGATTAATAGAGTTCATTCATGCAAAACAGCGCCTTTGGGCGCTGTTTTGTTATACTGAAACTCTTGTATGGGTTGGAGACTTATTCGGGTACGCCGAAGAAGGAGCAGTATCACAAAACACTATCTTGCGCATAAAAAACAGGCGCGGATTTTGGTGCAGGAAAAACTTGCACAATGGAACGCAGTATATGGCTTTACCTATAACCGGGTTGCCATCCGCAACACCAAGCGCGCCTGGGGAAGCTGTACATCATTGAAGAATCTGAACTTCAGCTACAAGCTCCTGTTTCTGCCGGAGCATCTGCAGGACTACATCATCGTGCATGAGCTCTGCCATCTGCAGGAACTCAATCACGGTGCGGCGTTTTGGCAACTTGTTGCGTACAGCATTCCCAACTACAGCGAATGCATCAGAGAGCTCAGGGAACTGGAGAAACGTCATACATTTCTGCGTCCGGTTGCGCCGCTGTTTGCGGTGAAGCAGGAAGAAGTACCATAGCTTCAGCGTATTATTTTTGCTAGGCTGGCATTCTATATGGATATCACCGAAGACATAGTGCTCATAGATAAGCCAAGCGGCATGACGTCTTTTGATGTGATCAGGGTGCTCCGTAAACAGACAGGGATCAGAAAATTCGGTCATGCCGGTACGCTTGATCCACTGGCTTCGGGCCTCATGATCATCGGCGTCGAGAAAGGAACCAAGAAGCTCAATGAATATTTGAAACTGGATAAGGAATACGTTGCTGAGGTACGTCTGGGGGAAAGCACCACAACCGATGACCTTGAAGGCGACGTCATACAAACCCAGGAGGTCGAGGAGATCAGCACCGCTGATATTGCTGAGTCACTTGCCGCGCTCCTTGGCACGATTGCGCTTCCGGTGTCTGCGTACTCTGCATTGAAGCGAAACGGGAAACCACTGTACAAACTTGCGCGGCAGGCTGCTCAAACTGGTGGAGTCTTTACCGACGTGCCGGTGCGCGACATGCGCGTTTTTGAGGCACAACTGCTTAGTGATGAGCCGCTGATCGTCAATGGCAAGAGACGGCATACCATCCGCGTGCGCTTCAGGGTGGGAAGCGGGACGTATATCCGATCGCTCGCAAAAGAGTTGGGGCGTCTTTTGGGTTACCCGGCAACACTGCAGACGTTGCGGCGCACCAAAATAGGGGAGTTTTCTGTGGAAGAGGCGCAAAAGCTCGCCGTCTAGACACTCCGTTATACCCATTTCCTCCCCAATTTTCCCCAGTTTTCTCGCTATAATGACGGTAATGGGGGTATACAACACCCGGGGTTTACTGCCACAGAGCACCCTGTGTTTTTCTGCTATTTTCGCTATGCTCATGTTTTTGTGCACACCACTGTTCGCTCACGCCGGCGGCTCGCTTTTGGTGAATACCTGGTGCGTGGCTACCGCATTCTTTGGCCACCCGTGCGAGAAAACGCCGACCTTTCCCAAGGAAGAGGAACGCTCCCGGGCACCCTCTGGCCTGCAGCTGCAGACTGCACCGGCGCCCTCGGTGAACATTTACCAAACTTATCCGGTTACGGTTGTGTACAAGCCGCTGTCCACACAAGAAAAGACTGCAGGCTCCATGACTGTGGAATACCAGACACTGCCGCCGGCCCCTGCAGTTGCCGGAGCAGCGACCTCAACAATTGCGTATACACCGCTGTCCCTTTTCAAAAAGCAGGTGGAGAAACTCGGAGACAACATCGGCGACCGTATCGCCGGAGCTGTGAAGCGCCTGGAGGAAGACCTGCGGGAATCGTTCGAAACTGCTGCGCTGGTACTCACCGGCAGTCTTACTGACGGTACAGGTTCAACGGGCTCAAGTGGATACCTTCTGCAGTCCACTGGGTCTGGGGTTGCGTGGGTGGCCACTTCGACCATAGGGGACTCCACGTCGCTTGAGGATCTCAATGACGTTGCATCAATGGTGCAGGCAACCGGCGACCTGCTTCTGTGGGACGGCACCGCGTGGACCAGCGCGGCCACCGCAACGCTCGGGCATATGGCGCCTGCAGACATAGACACCTCCGCCGAGCTTGCTGACGTACTTACCGATGAAACGGGGACTGGAAACGCAGTGTTCTCGAATTCACCGACAGTAACCGGCGTGGCCACGTTAGCCAATGCCTCAACAACAAATCTTTCAATTGCGAATCGTTTGTATGTCTCCTCGCTTGTTGACGGTTGTGTCGAGATGGTCTCCGGACGTCTCACTTCTATAGGAGCGAATTGTGGCACAGGCTCTGGAGGGATAACGTCTCTCAATGGGCTGACAAACTCCTCTCAAACTTTTGCAACGTCGACTTCAGGCGGTATCGATCTGCGCATCACCTCGGGGGCAGGAGTCCACACATTCACTGCCAATCCGACAAGCGGCTACTCTGTGCCACTCACGGCCTCAACTACGAACTGGAACGCGTTCTACAATACGCCATCAACTCGCATCGCTGACGGTATCGGCCTCACATGGAGCGGTGCCACGCTCAGTGTGGATGATGCGTATCTGCTGAATACCGGCGACACTGCAACTGGTAACTACACATTCGATACCGACACGTTCTTCATCGATGCAGGGAACAATAGGGTGGGCATCGGCACCACGACTCCTGCTCAGACACTTTCCGTTTCGGGCGCTGTTGAGGCAACAGGAGCGATTGGTTCCGGTAGACCATCAGACCATTGGACTACCACCAACTCTTATTATGGAGTGGGGAATGTCGGGCAGCTCGATACACATGGGTCATATCGAGTGTCGCTTACATCAAATGGATATCGGGACTCTGGCGGAACATGGACATCTCTTGGTGCGAATGGAAATGTTGGCGCAGCACAGATAGAGCTCGATCCAACTGGTTTTATTGCGTTTAAGACGGATGTTTCTAAAACTACCGGAAGCAGCGTGAGTGTGTCTGAACGTCTGCGTATTGATAGCGCTGGTAATGTCGGCATCGGCGATACGACCCCGTCGTATCTGCTGGACATCGCTGGGGACGCTCGCGCTACTAGTAAAATCTGGATAAAGGATAGTGGTACGATTGGTTCTGTGGCACTCGCAAGCGGCAGTGGAACAAATACAGGTTACCTTGAATGGCGATTGCCAGCAGATGATGGTGCTTTAGGTACGCGACTCGGCTATCTCGGTTGGAGTACAAGTAATGTGGCACTTACGCTTGAAAACGGGTCCGATTTCACAATAACCGGCGGCAACATGGACGTGAACGGCAGCCTTGAAGCCAATACGTTGACCGAAAATGGCTCAGCAGTACTCTCGGTCGGCAATCTCGACACCTGTGCGGAGTTCGCAGCGCTCGGCTCAATCGAGACAGGCTCGTGCGGTTCGCTCGTATTCTCGGTGTCACCGACACTGACCGGTACGCTTACGTCTGACGCTGCGAACTTTTCGGGTAATGTAAATGTATCTTCTGCAGCTCAACTTGGTGCGGAAGTTATCAGAGCTGTGGATGGGAATGGAATCGCGATTGGTGGAGGGGAAACGTATCCACAGTTGGATTCCAATATGGGCACCGCAGAATATGTCTGGTTGGGTGGAGAAAGTGGCATAAAAATCATTTCATCGTCGGACAACTGGGCGGGAGGATGGGCTACCAGGAATGAGGCGACTCTGGTCGATAGTGGCGGCAATTCATCTTTCCCCGGAGACGTCACGGTGCAGGATCTCATTATGACTGGACAGACTATAAACGGCCGTGCTGACAACAACTTCGTCATTAAATCGGATACCGACCTCTATCTTGATTTGGACGATGATGCTGGCAACAACAGCGATCTCTTCATAAGAGATAATGCGAACGCAGTCGCTTTTCAGTTCAATGAGAATGGAGCGTTCTATGCGCCGAGCCTCACCGCCTCTGAAGCGAACTCGGCAAGTTTTAGTACTCTTTGTTACCGGGAATCTGATGGTTTATTCATCGCAGACGATGATAGCGTATGTATCTCCTCATCAGCACGCTTCAAGCATGACATAGCGGAGCTTGACATCGACGGATTGTCATACGTTCGCGCGATGAAGCCGTCGTCATACATCTATAATGAAGGCGAAGATCAAAGTACCTTTTATGGACTCATCGCCGAAGATATAGCGGCTATCGATCCGCATCTTGCCGATTATGACCCTGAAGGACTGCCGGAAGATTTCTACGATCGTGCGGTTCTTGCTGTGGTGGTGAAAGCGGTGCAGGAACTCGATGTCCGAACCGAGCTTATGGCGTTTGTACCGGAGGAAGAAATGGCCGCTCTCTGGAAATCCATGACCACGCTCGCGCAGAACTTCGTTGACGGCGCGCTCACCATAACCGGCATAAAAGTCGAGTATGTCCAGAGCGACAAGGTCGAGACGAAGGAGCTGTGTGTGGGCAGCGTCTGCGTCGATGAGGATACATTTCTTGAAATGGCCGAGCTTGCAAACAGCACATACGCGCTTGAGCAGGAGGAAGAATCAGAAGAAGGTACGGAGCTGGAAGCCGAAGAACAGCAACCTCCTGCAGAAGAATCGTCTGTCGAAGAGAGCGAAGATACAGGGGTCCAGGGAGGCACAGACGATCAGCTTGGAAGTGAAGCGCAGACAGACATACAGATAGGAGGGACAGAAGAAGATCACACAAACGAAGGGGAGACAGCCGCGAATGATGAGCCGGCACCAACAGATGGGGAAGAGGCAGAACAGGAGCAGGGACAGCCTCCGGAGGAGGGAAAGACGAACGAAAAGTCCTCTGTCGGAGAGGTTACGCAGGACGTCACAACAACAGCCGGAGAAGAGATCGAGGAAATAACTGACGAAAATACCGCCGCAGAACATGCAGGTGTATAAGCAATGCTGAGATTCAGAACTCGTCTGGTAAACTACACATAGGTTCTCCCGCCACAAATACGGAGGCCTACAGAATTTGGATGGAGTCAATATATAGACGCTTTTTCGCTTTTAGGAACTTCCTGATGGTGGCTTTTCTCATAGGCATAGCGTTCGGCTTTTTCCTGTTGCCGTATATTGCGCTTGGAGCGATCAACCCCACCATCAACTACCAAGGAAAACTCACCGCTTCAACATCCGCAGCGGT
>CAZKFF010000010.1:0-11472 GCA_964552045.1 uncultured Candidatus Saccharibacteria bacterium
AAAAATTTCCTTTCATCTTTTTGGCGGCTTCCCCCTGCACCCCCTTCCGCTTTTAGAAAGGTAAGGAAATTTTTAGGGTTGCTGCGCGTGAGGTATCGAACGCGCCCCGAGGCGCTTGTATAGCATCACCACGCGCTCCAATGCGTACGCAAAAGTACAAAGCCACCACACGCTCGGCGCGGCACGATCATTGTGAAAAGTAAGTTCGAGCGCGGGTTAGTATTTCTTCACTCGTACAGAAAAAGCTCAGGCTTGTCCTGAGCTTTTTCTGTGCGGCAGGATGACGGAGAATTGAAAAGCTTTTGAGATATCTCAGGAACAAAGTGAACTGAGATATCCAAAAGGTGTACTGAAGCTGTACGCTCGGATTGCGCGCAGATGTTCTCCAGTGCGTACTTTTGTGATATTTCTGACCAATTGCATCCTCAGATTTGCTACAATAAAATCATGACAATAAAACGGATCTCAGGTGGAACAGTGCACAAAATACCCGCAGATCTGCGAAAGGCATTAGCAGATGATCCGAAGGCACGTGCGCTGTGGGAAGCTATCACTCCGTTGTCGCGCAATGAGTGGATCTGCTGGACTATTTCCGTCAAAAAAGATGAAACAAGGAAGCAACATGTGAAGAGAGTAGTGAGTGAACTCAAGGAAGGGATGCGCCGGCCATGCTGCTGGATAGGATGTATCCATCGTACCGACAAAGCAATAAGTCCTTCGGTTCAGGGAGTGCTCGCGAGACGGAAAAAGTCAAGTAAATAATTTTGATTTCTATATATGACTGAGAATGTATTGCATAACTGGTTCAAAGCAACCGTTGTTGTTATGCTTTCTGCAGTAATTTTATTTTTGTATTCAATTCACGCTGCGCAGGAAGAAGTCTTGTCTGAATTAAAGAGCATTTCTAATGGGGTAGAAGTTGAAATTGTGGATGATGTAAATGGTCCTCCTGGACTACCTGAACTTCCTGCTCTTTTTTAAAGAGCTAGAGTCACGTGCTACCATATCCTCATGAATCAAACGGTACAGGAGCAAGAAGATGCGTTTACTGCACATCTCAAAACAGAACATCAGCAGTCAGCCTTTGCGAGTTATTTCAAAGAAGTGATCTATGGGGGGATCGACGGCATTATTACCACGTTTGCAGTAGTCGCCGGATTTTCAGGGGCCGCACTTTCAAATGAATCAACATCACAGCTGTCGTTTCTTGTTGCGCTATTGTTTGGACTCGCCAATCTTTTTGCAGACGGCGTCTCCATGGGCATGGGAAATTTTCTTTCGGTGCGGTCAGATAAGGATCTCTATATCGCCACACGAAAAAAAGAAGCCTTAGAGATACGCGAGCACAGAGAGTATGAGTTTCAGGAAACAGTCACGATCCTTATGAAGCACGGCTACCGCGAAGAGGATGCGCGTGCCATCACAAAGCTCTATGAGAAAAATGAAAACTACTGGGTGGATTTCATGATGAACTATGAGCTCAAAATGCCGGATCCGCGTGGAGAAAGCGCCGTCTTCACCAGTATTGCAACTTTTCTTTCATTTGTTGCGTTTGGTGTCATTCCGCTTGTGCCATTTATGGTGATGCCAAATGCGTCATCGTCCTTTGTATTCCTCAACTCAATACTGGGAACAGCATTTGCATTATGCCTTCTTGGCACTCTCAAATGGAAGATCGTCGGGACTTCGCTTACAAAATCACTCCTCGAAGTTCTGGTAGTTGGCGGCATTGCGGCATGCGCAGCTTTCCTTGTCGGCAGTTTCTTTGAAATTTAATATGCAGCATACTCATACAGACACTACCTACATACTCAAGATTGAAAAAGGTGAAGAGTTCATCAGCACGCTTGGCGCATTCTGCGCGCAGGAAGGTATACGCACTGCACATTTCTCGGGCATCGGTGCAGCGAAGGACATCTCCTGCGGCTACTATGCGCTCGATGAGAAGAGATATTATTTCACGCACTACCCGGAGCTGGTGGAAGTAGTAAGTCTCACAGGCAATGTTGCACTGAAAGAAGGGAAGCCGTTCGTCCATGTCCACGGTATATTCACGGGAACTGACAATCAGGCATTCGGCGGACATATCGAACACATGACATCAGGTATTGTGCTGGAGATCGTCCTGCACGCTCTGCCGGCTGCAGTAGAACGGGAATATGATGCGGAGATTGGACTCTTTCTCATGAATTGCAAACGCGAGTTTTAGACATACTTTTGCACCCGGTTTTGCGTAGCCTTATACACCTACTTCTGCACAGGTTATGCACACCGATGGCTAAAAATAAGCTTTTTTGACATTCATTGACGCTTCATTAAGGTGTGAGAACATTATTACAGGTTTGCGCGGTGGTGAATCTTCATACTTTGTTGCGAGGCTACGCAACACAAGGCGTGCAGGCCAAAGCTCTACGTTGTACAACAAAAGACCGCCCTTAAATAAGGCGGTCTTTTGTTGTAGAGCGTCATTGTCAGCTACTGCGTCTTCAGATGGATATAGATGTCTTCAAGTGCCCGGACTGCATCTCCTGCAGAGATGTTGTTCTGGTGATACCGGATATTCGTGCAGTCTCCTGCAGCCCAGATGCCCGTGGTCGAAGTACGCTGCGTCCACGGGTCTATCGTTATGCGCTTATACTCATCGAGCTCAACAGCGTTTGTGGCAAAATCGGTGTTCGGCACCATGCCGATCTCAACGAAGACTCCCGCAACAGGAAGCTTTTCCTCGGGGCCATTGTTCACGCTGTAGCCGATGCCCGATACAAATTTCTCGCCATAGACTCCGGTAATGGAAGCATTGACAATGCTGCGCATGTTGGGGTGGGAAAGGACATGCTGAACGGTGATCGGGTCCGCTTTGGGGATCGCACTGCGCTGGAAAAGTGTCACACTTTTCGCATAGGCCAAAAGCTGCGCGGCTGTTTCAAAGCCGGCATTGCCTGCGCCGACAACCGCAACATCCTGCCCAGCGAAGAGCGGACCATCGCATGATGCACAATAAGTGAGTCCCTTATGCTCGAACTCGTCGGCCCCAGGTGCCTGGAGGCGCCTGCGCTGAGAGCCGCTTGCGATGAGCACAGAGAGCGCCTGGACCGTCTCGCCTGAGCTTAAGGTCGCCGTGAACGTCTCACCATCCTTCTTGAGTTCATTCACGAGCGTATTTGCCTTTATTTCGACAAAATCGCCTGCATAGGTCTGCAGATGGTTCTGAAGATTCTTTGCCAGTTCCGCACCGGCTATCGAGGGGGTACCTATCCAGTTCTGAATCTCGAACGATACAGTGCTTTGCCCACCCCACTCCTTAGTGACAAAAAGAGTGCGGAGTTGTTTGCGCGAGGCATAGACTCCCGCTGCGACACCTGCCGGTCCGCCGCCAATGATGATCAGGTCGTACATGTGATGAAGTAAGAATGGGTGAGGCGACCGCTGTTCGCCTCTCAATTGGTTTGTAATGTTGGCCTATTATACCTAAACATGCATAAACAACAAAACACACGCATACGCGTGTGTTGTGGGAGACCTCCGGAAGGGGTCATATTGCCTCTCTTTTATTATTTTAATTTTGATCGTCTCAGGAATGCGGGTACCGCGCCCCAGTCCTCGTCATCCTCCTCGTCGATCGGGTCTACCGGTTTCGGTTCTGCCTTAATGTCTGACTTCAGCTGCGTGACCACAGGACGCTCAGCCTCGCGTTCCGCTTCTTCAGGCTCCTCACGTCGTCGCGGCGTACCGAGCGAATTGAATATTCTGCCGCGGGGTTCTTCCTGGGCAGCTTCTTCGGGCACGCGTGCCTGGATCGGCGTGCGGACAATGGTCGATGAACCGATGTGGTTGCTTTCTGGCTCAGGGAATCCGGTTGCGATGACTGTAACTTTGATCTCGTTTTTCTTGAGCTTCTCATCGCGGATCGCTCCGAAGATGACCTTCGCCTGAGGATCAATCGATTCGGTGATCACGCGCGCAGCATCCTGGATCTCGAGCATACCGAGGTCATCACCTCCGGCAATAGCAAAGAGAACGCCCTTGGCTCCGGTAATGGATACTTCAAGAAGGGGAGAGTTGATCGATGCCCGGGCAGCTTCCTCGGCACGCTTCTCGCCGGTTGACATGCCAATACCCATAAGTGCGCTTCCCGCATTCTCCATAACAGAACGAATGTCAGCAAAGTCAACATTGATGATACCCGGCATAGTGATGAGGTCAGAAATCCCTTCGACAGCCTGCTTGAGAATATCATCGCACATAGCGAAGGCGGTCTTCACGGTCGTGTCCTTGTCTACAATAGCAAGCAGTCGGTCGTTAGGGATGGTGATCAGAGCATCAACTTCACGCTTAAGCTCCTCGATGCCCTGGAGCGCCAGGCGCATACGCTCCTGACCTTCGAACAGGAATGGTTTGGTGACCACGCCGACGGTCAAAGCGCCGCTCTCGCGTGCGATCTTCGCAACCACAGGAGCAGCTCCGGTTCCAGTTCCGCCACCCATGCCTCCGGTGATGAAGATCATGTCCGAGCCCTTGAGTGAGTTTGCGATCTCTTCGCGCGTCTCTTCAGCTGCACGCTTTCCCATATCGGGATTTCCTCCGGCGCCGAGTCCGCGGGTGAGGTTCTTTCCGATGTGTATCTTCTTTTTTGCAAGAGAATGGTGGAGATCCTGCGCATCGCTGTTAATAGCAATGAACTCAACTCCCTTGATCTTTGAGGCAACCATGTGGTTGACTGCATTGTTTCCTGATCCACCTACACCAATAACTCGTATACGTGCAAATGATTCAACATCTGACTTTATTTGTTCCATAACACTTTAAAATGTAATACCCCAGTGACCCATCCCTAGGCCCTGAACTGATAAGTAGCACAATCATACAGTGCTGATGTGAGTCTGTCACCATATTGACATCACTCGCTTTCGTGTGATTGACAAAAAGCAGAACTATAGTTGCCAAGTCTCCGCAGCCCTGCATTTTTTGCATGCGAAACATGCGCGGGAGCGGCGGCACTTCGATATCCAATTTAAAGTAGCATTATGAATTCCTGTTTCCAAGTCGATCTGGTATAGTGAGGGTATATGTTCCTGATGCACAATTCGCCGCATAGAAATATCTTACTCATCGTGTTCGTGTCCCTTCTTTGCGGCGGAATCTATTTTTTTCTCCGCAATGACCCTTTGCCTGAAGTGATGGTGGAAGAGCCAATCCGAACGTTATCCGCTGGTCCGGTTACGTATCTCTGTACCGGAGGAAAGAACATCACCGTTGTGTACTATGAAGGGCCACAGATGCCGCCTCCGAACCCGGGAGAACCGCCTTCACCGACCGGCAGCGCAGATGTGTCGCTTGATGACGGTCCGGTAGTCACACTCAGACAGACTATCTCTGCAAGCGGCGTCCGATACGCCGACAACGACGAGTCGGTCGTGTTTTGGAACAAAGGGAATGAGGCGTTCGTCATGCGCGACGGCAGTGTAGACCCCGACTATGCGGAGTGCGCTGCGCAGAATGAATAGAAACCCACTCGATGCTGTAAGAAAAACAAACGACCCCGCCGTATGGCGGGGTCGTTTGTTTTTTCAGGGGAGGAACTGGCTGAGCCAATTGATGAGCGTGTTCTTGGTCTTCTTTGCTATACCGATGGTCGAGCTGTCCTCGCTGTCGCTTGCGCCCCACATGCACAGGCCGTATGAGACCGCCCATGAGGCATCTCGTACCTTACCGTTCTGTCCGGGGTCGAGCGTGGCTATGCGGGAGGGGAGTTTCAGCGACGCCCGTGCAAGATCCTGTATGCTCGCAACACCAGAGCCGCCACCGGTAATGACGATGCCGGCAGGCAGCAGACCGTCCTTGCGTATCTTCTTCAGGTGCATATCAATAAGCTCGAAGATGTCCGTCAGGCGCGCCGCGATGATCTCATCGAGTTTCCGCTTCGAATAATTGGTTGTGCTCATGCCGCCGCGCTTGATCTTCTCAGCTTCTTCAAGGGTGATCTTCAAGCCGAGCGCGATATCGTTGGTGATGTCATTTGAGCCGATCGGGAATATCTTTATGGAAATAGGGGTGCTGTTCTCGAACACAGCGATGGATACGGTCTCGGCACCTATGTTGGCAAGAACGCAGCCAGCGCGTTTCTGTGCTTTGGTGAGCATGACGAATGATGCCGCAAGGGGCGAAGCCATGACGTCCTCAACCGCGATGCCGGTATTTTCGATGGCGGTTACGAGGTCATTAAGGTGCTGCTCGAAGGTCGTTATGAAAAGGGTCTCCACCTCTAGCTTGGTGCCGCGCATACCGACGGCTTTGCCGAGCACGGTCTCGTTGTCCACGCGGTATGACAGGGGGATGGCATGAAGCACCTTGCGGTTCGGAATATGCTCCTGGATGCGTTCTTCGCTGTCCTGTGTCGCCTTTTCAATGTCGATCTGTGTGATCTCCGAGTCCGCACGGGATGTAATGACCTCTCCCTTCGAAGTGATCTCGTCTATGCCGATGCCGCCGATGGCGACGTACGCTTTTTTTACCTCGACACCAGCAGCTTTTTCCGCCTGTGCCACTGCGCTGCGCACGCTGCGCACCACGTCAGTCTCGTTAATGATGTAACCGTTCCGAAGTCCTCTGCTCTCAGCGTATCCCGTACCAATGATCTGGGGAAGCGTATGATCGCCCTGTTTCTTTTGGGGCACGCGGACAATAACGACCTTCACCTGATAGGTACCTACGTCTATGCCAGTTATGATGCGATCAGTCATTATCTATAAAAAAGTACGCGCAATGCGTCTGTTAGCGCAGATCATACTTACGGCAGTATCTGTCCTCTGCTTTGTCCATTGTAGCGCCATGGTCGTACCCTTTCAAATGGAGCAATGCGTGGATAAATAAGAAGCCGATGTAACCAGGCACACTCATATTGTATGAGTGTGCCTGTTTTTTTGCGACTGCAGGCGTGATGTAGACCTCGCCTGTCTTCTCATCAAGCGGAAAGGAGAGGACATTCGGTATATATGTCTTGCCCCGATACTCCCGGTTGAGTTTCTGCGCACGGGTTGCGCCCACAAACGTAAGAGACAGCGCATAGCGCTTTCCGAGGATGTCGTCCTTGATTTTCTGATAGGGAAGTGTCGGGTATGTTTTGCTCGTAGCGGTGAGAAAAAAAGTCGGGTGCATGCGTGTGTAGTATAGCATCATAACAAAGCCCAGCTGTATGCTGGGCTTTGTGGTGTTATCGTCGTCGAGGAGCTTTTTCCTGGATCTTGCCGAGCTTGAGCTGCTTCTCGTACTCGACCATCTTTGTGAGTTTCTTGAGCCGAGCTTCCTTGCGGACATTCTCACTCTTGGTTCGGGAGTAGTAGCGGTTCTTGCGGACGCGCTGAAGTACTCCCGATCCCTGCATACGCTTCGTGAACCGTCGGATGACGTTGGCGCTGCTCTCGTTTTGATTCTTTTCTACTTGAACGTTTGTTGCCATATGTGGGCGAAAGAATACCATTACCGCACCAACAACGCAAGTTATTTTCTGGCTTAATTCAAAGCGTTGATTGTCGGGCAGAACGCTTCAGACGGCCCGGAAGGGATTGCATAGGCACGTATTCCTGGTTACGGCCCTCCATATCGCGCAGTATGACCGTTCCGTCTACGAACTCTTTCTGGCCTATGATGATCGTATATTTCACATTCCGGGATTCAGCATCGCGCAGCTGTGAAGAGAGAGAGTCGCTCGCGAGATTCTGATGCACGCTGATACCGGCTTGACGCAGCTCGTCAATGAGCATGAGGCTCTTGACCTTCGGGCCGAAACCGAGCTGTACAACATAGACCGAAGGGGTGGAGACACGCATGCGCGGTGTGCGCGAAGGCGCTTTCTTGTCCCGAAGCACGACGACGGCTCCGACCGCAGGTATCTGTTGTTTGGTGTTGCGGTACACGAACTCGTCGTATCGTCCACCGCGCACATACAATGGTGCGTGCTGGAGACGCATGCCGTCATCATCGAGCAAGTCTATGGCAAAAAGCGCATCAGAATAGCACTCGTGATGGCCGATAAGCTTTGGATCAATCTCATACGGCGTATCAGTCATGTCGAGATACTCGACGATCTCACGGAAATGCTTCCGGCTCTGGTCCGAAAGATATTCGAGCGGATTCGGGGACTTGTATGCGAGCTCATGCTCCTTCTCGATCAGGTGGGTGAGTGCAGAGAGTGCATGTTCCTTCATAAGCTCGCGCGCTGCCTCAGGCATGTCCTCGATCCTCTTGCGCAGATAATTGGTGAGTTCGCGGATGTAGCGGGTGGATGAATCGCGGTCGCCGAGCGAGTTGATGCGCACGCTGTGGTTGAGAAACCCCAGATCGCGGGTGAGCGCGCGGGTCGCCTGGATGAGGATCGCTTCAGCAATGCTCTTCTCCACATTGAACACCTGGAAGGTGACCGCCGCCTCGCCGGAGCGGGGAACCTGCTCAACAGTATAAAACAGAACCGGCTCAGGTATTGCATGGAGCTTTGCTTCGCAGAAGGTGTGCATGCCCGAGGTGAGCATGCCATGGAGAGCGTCGATGCGCCGATCCTGAGCGCTTGCCGTATGTTCCAATTTCTTGGCGCAGCTTTTGCAGGCGGGATGTTTTCTTATCGCTTCGATATTCTTGAACCCGAAATGCTCAGCAGTGCTTGATGCGTGCTTCAAAAAATCTGTTGCGGTTACCTCCATATATTTAGTTGTTATTGGTAATGTTGTACTCTCCTGGAAGGACTCCTGCCTCATCAAACGGGAACAGCCGCACGAAAGCCTTGCCGATTATCTTCTCCTTCTGCAGCACTCCCCAGACCCGTGAATCCGAACTTGCGTCGCGGTTGTCGCCCATGACGAAGTATTCCCGGTCGCCGAGCGTCTCCGTGAGCGTGGTGTTCTCGGCCATTGACTTTATATATGGTTCATCAAGCACGAGCGTCTCATTTTCTTTGGTTGTGAGCGTGACGACATTCCCCTGGATATCTATCGTATCTCCCGGTATGCCAATGATGCGCTTGATGAAGTATTTTGACGGATCCTGCGGATAGCGGAACACAATGATGTCGCCACGCTTCGGGTCCTGAAGACGGTAGGTGACCTGGTCAACTATAAGGTACTCTCCGCTGTGGAACGTGTCTTCCATGGAGGCTCCTGAGACAATGAACGGTTGCGCGATGAACATGCGCACTGGTACGACGATCAAGAGGGCAATGAGGGCAAACTCCACGATCTCGGTGAATGGATGTTTCTTCTTATCATTGGTTTTTTCTGGTGAAGTCTGCTCCTGATCCATAGTTTGTTGTGTATTTAAAGTGCTCATAATGCGTGGTAGGGATGATTCACACACCATTATAGTTCAATGGAAGAATTAAGCAAAAAATCATCCCGAGCGCGCGGGAACAAAGCGATGCGGAAAAAACAAAAGCTAACTGATATACTCATCTCATGCATTACATAGTCGGTCTGGGCAATCCGGGAGAGGAATATGAGAACACGCGGCACAATGTGGGCTTCATGCTGTTGCGGAATTTTGTGGAAGCATCCGGCTTGCCGCCGTTGCATGAATCAGGTGCGTACAGCGGATGGATCACGCAGGGAATGTACGAAGGCAGGGAGATCACGGTGTTGCTTCCGTCAACGTTCATGAATGCTTCCGGCAGTGCCGTGAAGAAATTGGTCCCCAAAGAGGCTGTTCAGAACCTGCTGCTTATCTATGACGAGATCGACATACCAATAGGAGAGTTGAAAGCGTCATTTGGCAGGGGAGATGGCGGACACAACGGTGTCAAATCGGTGATCGCCTCGCTTAACAGCAGGGATTTTGCGCGGCTGCGCATCGGCATCGGGAAAAAGAGCCTCTGGACAGGCACTCTGGTACGGCCGAAGGGCGAGAAGCTCGCCGCGTACGTTCTCGGCGCATTTTCAAAGAAGGAACTCGCAGCACTCGCTCCGGTGCAGGATATGGTGGCGAACATCATCGGTGTGTTCGTACACCAAGGTGCGCAAAAGGTCATGAACACCGTCAATTGAGACAGCACAAAAAAAGCCCCGCTGCATGCAGCGGGGCTTTTTTTGTGCTGTTCTATCTGTTGCTACGCAACAGTTGAGCATTTATTTCGCTTCAGGCTGATTCACTTCCTTGTAGGTAAGCGTCATGCGCTGATCCTTCGGCTCGAACAATGAGATCTTGAACTTCTGTACACCTCCGAGTGGAAGCGTGTTCTTCAGTTCTTCCTCGTTTTCGAACTCAGAGATATGGACAAGTCCAGCAACGCCTTCCTCGATGGATGCAAGTGCGCCATGTTTGTTGTACTTGATGACCACGCCGTTGACGATGTCGTCCTTCTTGTACTTGTTGGCAGCCTCATTCCATGGGTTCTCCTTCAGCTGCTTGATGGAAAGGGAGATCTTATCATCCTTGACTTCAATGACCTTCACCTGCACCTTGTCGCCGACCTTGTAGAGCGAACGGGTGTCCTCGACCAGTCCCCAGTCGAGTTCAGAAATATGTACGAGCCCCTCGAGGCCGTCTTCAATCTTGACGAATACGCCGAAGTCCACTGCACCGGTCACTTCACCGTTGAGAACATCGCCCACTTCGTATTTGCTTACCTTCTCCTCTTTCACTTCCTTTTCCTGCGGTCCTTTCTCGGAGAAGATGAGTTTGCCTTCCTTCTGGTCTGCAGTGATGACGATTACATTGAGGTGCTTGCCGACGAGGTCATTGAGTGCCGTGAGGATCTTGTCCTTGTCGCCGTCTGCAACGCGCGGATAGTGCTCCGCAGCGAGCTGGGACGCAGGCAGGAATCCCTGGATACCCTGCCACTCGATGATGAGCCCGCCTTTGTTGGCTTCCTTCACTTCAAGCGAGAGGATCGTCTGGTTCTTTGCAGCACCCTCAGCATCTGCCCAGATAAGCGCTTGCCGCGCCTCCTTGAGCGAGAGTTCAATGTACCCGTCTTCGTTGTCGGTATCGACGACCTTTGCGGCGATCGCGTCGCCTATGCGCACCTTGCGGAGGATATCACGGGCATTCATATACTCGCGTCCGTAGATCAGTCCTGATCCGAACGGATGAAGATCAACGTATACGCGCGCCCGGCCGATAGCAGAGACGGTACCATCAACAAGATCTCCAGCCTGCGGCGGAGTCGGGGTATTGGTAATGAAGGTGTTCATTACACCTGATGCAACCTCAGGGGTTGCGGTTGTTGTGTCTGACATGTGTATGTGCCGCTATACGGTGTTTGGCAAGCAGTTTCTCAGGAGCCGCGTGCGTATTGCCAGGGTTAGGCCGTATACCGGGAGAACGAATAAACCTTATATGTAAGGTGGCGCGAGTGTACTATGAAAATAAGCTGTTGTAAAGAAGCGGACAGAAAAATACCCAAGCGGGTGCTTGGGGTGCTGGTAGAGCGGGGGTGCACGCGCAACGGGCACCCCCCCCGGCCCGTCGGCAAAAAATTGGAACGCGCCG
>CAZKFF010000010.1:11482-42629 GCA_964552045.1 uncultured Candidatus Saccharibacteria bacterium
TACGCTGGGGGGGGGGGGGGGGGGGGGGGGGGGGGGGCGCCCCCCCCCCCCCCCCCCCCCCGCTGGCAGTTCGGAAAAAGGTGCTACGGCGCGGCGGCTTCGGTATCGTGCCCGTTGGCATGGATAGCCGCAGCAGCCGGCACCGAATCGAACACCTCACCGGCGAAGAAGGCGGCGACCTGCCTGCGCGGCAGTTCGTCGTCGACCCCTGCGTCGAGCATGGTATCCATGATGATGTTCGAGGACGCGCCCTGGAGCGCCACCAGAATGGCATCATCATCGATCGAGTCGGCATTGCCGATGAGCTCGAGTTTGCTGGCGCCGGACTTCGACAGGACGAACATGATGGTGTTCACATCGCTGACTTCGCGGCTGACAACGATGTCCCCGGTGGCGTCGAGCACCAATGCGAGGTAGTTGTGTCCGTCGAAACGGGCGCCGGCATATTCGGCAAGAAGCGTGGCGTGGTCGAGACGGACCGTATCATGGTGCTCAACCGAGAGGGTGTCGGTCTTGATGCCGAGCAGAAGCGCCGTGTCCGGATCGATGAAGAGCAGCACCTTGCGCTGCGCATCGGTCGGACCGGCAAGCGACGGGTCGATCAAGGCTGGCATGGCGATCAGTCCGAGCCCGGTGATACGGGCAGAAGAGGTGCCAAGGATGAGTTTCTTCAGGTACACAGTGAACCTCTTGTGTTGTGGAAGTGCTGTCGTCGTACCCAGGCTATATTAAGGCGGAGTACGTGGCGCTACTGTACGGTAACAGGCTCTGTTGTCAAGTTCGCTTGGATCAGACAAAAGATAAAGCCCTGCATTCCCGAGAGAATGCAGGGCCGTGCAGCCAGGTCCGTATCCGATAGGTTTACAGGAGGGCCCTGCCTCCCTTCGGATCAGTCATCGGACCTGGCTATGTACTGCGCTTGATGGTGCTTTTCAA
Source organism: uncultured Candidatus Saccharibacteria bacterium (assembly GCA_964552045.1). GTDB lineage: Bacteria > Patescibacteriota > Minisyncoccia > Phycocordibacterales > UBA918 > OLB19. The sequence continues at coordinate 12,419 of CAZKFF010000010.1, forward strand.
CTACCACTCCTCCATTGGCGTTGTTGGCGGGGCACACTATAGGTGATTTGTTGGAAAGAATCAATAGTTGAGCTAACACCATTAAAAAAGCCCAGGCACATGCCATGGGCGGGTCATCGAAGAACGGAAGCGAGCGCATGCTCGCGTGCAAGGAACAAACGGGAAAGGCTGGCCCGGAAGCGTCGGAGGCCGTTGGGCTTCCGGGCCAGCTATGCCCACAGGTCTCAGGTCGGGCGGGCCGAGTCCCGAGGCGTCCGGCGCAGAGGGCTGCACCACGTTCAATATTATATGAGCACAGCGGTTTTGCAAGCATGCGAAGCGGTAGCTTCTGCGTCGCATGCTGGTATAATGCACGCATTATGATAATTACGTACCACGGAGGACAGTGCTTCAAGGTCTCGTTCGGAGATACGACGCTCGCATTTGATCCTATTTCAAAAAAATCTGACCTGTCACCGGTTAAGTTCGGTTCTGACATAGCATTCATCACCATGCACCATCCTCATTTCAATGGTGCTGATCAGGTCGCTCATGGAAACCGCGAGCCGTTTGTCGTCGAGGGGCCCGGCGAGTATGAGATCGGCGAGGTGACAGTGCGCGGTTACGGTATTGAAACCAACTATGACAAGAAAGAACGTATCAGCACGCTCTATCAGGTAGTGCTCGAGGGCATGAATATCGTATTTCTCGGAGCAATCAGTGATCCGGAGATCGATCCCAAGATACTTGCCGAGCTCGGCAACATCGACATCCTCTTCGTGCCGATCGGGGGAGGCGATGTGCTTGAAGTTCCGCAGGCTTCGAAACTGGCAGTGAAGCTCGAAGCGAAGCTCGTGATCCCGATGCATTATGACAAAGCTGCACTGAATGCATTTCTCAAAGAAGAGAGCGCAGAGGACACCAAGCCGGTTGATAAGCTCACGCTTAAAAAGCGGGATGTCGAGGCAATGGAGGGTGAGATCGCTGTTTTGAAGACGTAACGTCTTCAAAACAGCGATCGCAAGACCTTTTGAGGCAGATTCGACCATCGGAAGGATATGTCCAAAAGGTGTACAGCTGCAGTGTGAACTATCCAACGAGGAAACCGTTTGTATGTTAAAGCATATCGAATCATTGAGAAAAAGGCCGAAGAACGTGCGCGATCGCTATGCGCTCATCATTGCTGTGCTCTGCACCGGCGTCATCGCGCTTATCTGGGCGACAACGCTGCCGTCGCAGCTTGCTCTGCAGGGAGATCCCGAGCTTGTCGCGTCGGCGCAGGAGGATGTCAGCCACTTCTCCGAAGCGTTCGGGAACGTGTTTGCGCGTGCAGGTGATGTGATTAATACCGTTCGTTCACAGCGGTACGAAAAGGCCGAACCGGGACCAAAGATCATAGATCTTGCTGCGCTTGTGGCGTCCTCGAGCCTCGCCTCTACTTCGGAGGCATTCGCCTCGTCAACAGCAACGACAACCGCGACGACAACCGCGTCTGTAACTGCAAGCACCTCCGCGACCACCACAGAACTTAATGAGTAATTATGCTATAATGCAGGCCATATTATTATTTGATCCGTCAGAGAATCCATGCCGAAAAAGACAATAAAAGACGATGCTCCAGCACCGCAGCAGCGCGGCATCATAACGCAAAGCATCACCGAAGAAATGCAGAAGTCATATCTCGACTATGCGATGTCGGTCATTACTTCGCGCGCGCTGCCGGATGTACGCGACGGACTGAAGCCGGTGCATCGCCGCATCCTGTACTCCATGCGTCTGAATGGACTCACCTCCACAGCGAAATTCAAGAAATCCGCGACGGTTGTGGGAGATGTACTTGGTAGTTTCCATCCGCATGGAGACGCTGCGGTCTATGAATCCATGGTGAAACTCGCACAGGACTTCTCGACGCGGTATCCCCTGATCATCGGACAGGGCAACTTCGGTTCCATCGACGGCGACCCTGCGGCTGCGTACCGCTATACGGAAGCCAAGATGTCGAAGGTCGCAGAGGAGATGCTCCGTGATCTTGAGAAGGATACGGTCGATTGGCGGCCGAATTTCGACGGGACCAAAAAAGAGCCGGAAGTGCTGCCGGCGGGGATGCCGAACCTGCTGTTGATGGGTACCCTCGGTATCGCGGTGGGTATGGCGACCAATATTCCACCGCATAATCTCAGGGAACTGAGCGAAGCGGTGGCGCACCTCATTGATAATCCCGAAGCGACAACAGACGACCTGCTCGAATTTGTGCAGGGCCCCGATTTTCCGATGGGCGGCGTGGCGTTTGACAAGAAAGCCATCGCGCACGCATATGCGAATGGCAAAGGCGGCGTGATCGTCCGCGGCGAGGCTGAGGTGATGGAGGACAAGAAAGGCAATTTCTCGATCGTGATCACCTCCATACCGTTCCGTGTCAACAAGGCTGACATGCAGGAGAAGATCGCCGAACTTGTACGCGATAAGAAGATAGAGGGCATCAAGGAGATGCGCGACGAATCGACCTCCGACATTCGCGTGGTCATTGAACTTAAGAGCGGAGCGAACCCCCAGACTGTGCTCAATAAGCTCTACAAGCATACACAGCTCGAAGATACCTTCCACTACAATATGGTGGCCCTTGTCGACGGCGTCCCGCAGACGCTGTCATTGAAGGCAATTCTCCAGGAATACGTGAAGCACCGTGCCGAGGTCATCAAGCGCCGCACGCAGTACGACCTGCAAAAAGCACAGGACCGCGAGCATATTTTGCTCGGATTAAAAAAGGCGCTCGATCATATCGATAAGATCATAAAGCTCATCCGTGCCTCAAAAGACGTGCCAACCGCCCATGCAGCCCTGATGAAGGAGTTCAAATTCTCTTCCATACAGGCGCAGGCGATTTTGGATATGCGGCTGCAGAAACTTGCTGGACTTGAACGCAAGAAGATCGAGGACGAGCTTGCTGAGGTGCAAAAACTCATCAAGGAACTTGAATCGATCCTCAAGAGCAAGGCAAAGATGATGGGCATTGTAAAGAAAGAGCTCGCAGAGGCAGCAGAGAGGTTTGGCGATGACCGTCGTACAAAGATCGTCAAAGGGGGAGTGAAGAATCTCAGTGCTGAGGACCTCGTGGCCGACGAGGAGAGTGTTCTGGTGCTTACGCAGGGCGGCTATGTGAAGCGTACCAATCCGGCAGAATACAAGACCCAGCGCCGTGGCGGGGTCGGCGTGGTTGACCTCAACACGAAGGAGGAGGACGTGGTCACGACTCTTTTGACGACCTCCACACACAGCGATCTCCTCTTCTTCACTGATAAAGGAAAAGTGTACCAGACCAAGATGTACGAAATACCAGAAGGACGGCGCGCAACAAAGGGAAAGTCGATCATGAATTTCCTCTCGTTGACCTCTGAAGAGCACATCACGTCGGTGCTTGCAGTACGTAAGGACAACTGGGAAGGCAACTGGAGTCTTTTGATGGTCACCAAGAACGGCGTTATCAAGAAGTCCGACGCTTCGGCATTCAAGGACGTGCGCCGCAGCGGTCTTATTGCTATCACGCTCAAAGATGAGGATGCGCTTATTGCGGCGAAATTCGTCGGCGACGGTGACGAGGTGTCGCTCATCACGCACAATGGCCAGGCTATCCGCTTCAAGGAAAAGGATGTCCGTCAGATGGGACGCACGGCAGCAGGAGTGACCGGCATGAAGCTCAAGAAGGGTGACCATATCGTCTCGGCAGATGTCATTGCAAAGGGCGACAAAGACCGGTCCATTCTCGTGGTAACACAAAATGGCTACGGCAAGATCACACCGTCGAAGGAATATAAGACGCAGAACCGTGGCGGTTCAGGCATCAAGACGGCGAAGGTCACCAGCAAGACCGGCATGGTCGTCGGCGCAGCAATCCTTTCGCCTGAAGACCGCGCTGAAGGAGAACTTGTGGTCATGAGCAAGAAAGGACAGGTTATCAAACTGCCGTTGAAGGATGTGCCGACTCTCGGGCGCGATACACAGGGGGTACGCGTGATGAAGATGCGCGAGGGGGATTCAATCGCTTCGATCGTCTACTTCTAAAACAAAAAACGGCGCAAGCCGTTTTTTTGTCGGCACAGCTTTCTCACAGGACGGCTGTCTTCATAATGCGCAAGCGGGGTATACTAACTATATGCACTCATCGAGCTTACCAGTAAAGCGCTTTGTGGAACCGAATGTCGTAGCATCGCACTTCCATATCCGCGAGGGGGACAGTGTCGCCGATTTCGGCGCGGGTAGCGGTTTTTTTGTCGAAGTTCTCGCCCGGCTTGTCGGAAGAGAGGGGAAGGTGTATGCATGCGAAGTACAGCGGGAGCTCGTTGAAAAGATCGGCGCATTAGTGCGAAGCAAGGGGCTGTTCATGGTTGATCCGCTCTGGTGCGATTTTGAGACGCGCGGCGGATCGAAAATAGCCGATGCAGTGGTTGATGTAGCGATCATGGTCAACACGCTCTTCCAGCTCGATGACAAAAGGACGGCAATAGCAGAAGTGGAGCGTACACTGCGCTCAGGCGGCAAGTTCTTTCTCATCGACTGGTCTGAATCATTCGGGGGCTTGGGGCCACATCCGGACCAGGTGGTTCCGCAGCACGATGCACAGGCGCTTATTGAAACCGCAGGTTTTGTATTTGAGCGTTCATTCGACGCGGGGGACCATCATTACGGCTTAGGTTTTAGAAAAATATGACAAACATGCGTCCATTCCAGCTTGTCCTTCTCGCAGTCTTCGGCTTCCTTGCCGTGGTTGCTTTGATATTTCTGAGCGCATTCCAAATGCAGAAGAGCGAAGAAGAGCAGGTGTACGGCGAGGAGGTGGTCATCTGGGGAACTTTTCCTCAAAAGGAGGTGAAGAACGTCCTGCAGGAGATTGCGAACACCGACAAGCCGTTCAACGTGGTGACCTACTACCAGGTGCCTGAAGAGACATTTGATGCTGAGCTGGTGAATGCCATCGCGGAAGGGCGATCGCCTGATCTCGTTGTTTTGAAGTCCGATGCGCTTGTGAAGCATCGTGCCAAGCTGTACCCGATCCCGTACGACTCGCTCTCACGGCGGACATTCCAGGACACGTACGTGGACGGAGCGGAGCTGTTCGCGCTTCAGGATGGTATCTACGCCTTTCCACTCGCTATTGATCCTGTGGTTATGTACTGGAACAGGGACATGTTCACCTCCAACGGGCTGGCGCAGGCACCGAAGACCTGGGAGGAGATCGTCAATGAGGTCGTGCCCCGTTTGACCAGGCGCGACACGCAGCGGAATGTGCTTCAGAGCGCCGTTGCGTTCGGTGAGTACCGCAATGTCATGAATGCGAAGCTCATGCTCATGCTGCTTTGCATCCAGTCGGGCAGCAGGATGATCAGCGAAGGGGATCACACGTACGAGGTGCTCCTCAATGAATCTCTGGTTGAGGGCGGTCGGGCACCGCTTGAGTCTGCAGTACAGTTCTATACCGATTTCAGCAACGTCAATAGTCCGCTGTACTCATGGAATCGGGCACTTCCCATGGATAAGAACGCGTTTCTCGCGGGAGACCTGGGTCTCTACTTTGGACGAGGGTCAGAACTGCAGGACATATCGGACAAGAATCCGAACCTTAATTTCGATGTGGCAGAGGTGCCGCAAGGTGCAAGTGCAACAGTCCGCCGGACCTCAGGCGACCTGTACGGCCTTGCGATTCCGCGTGCGACAAAAAATGCCCGCGGCGCCTATGCAGCCGCGCAGGTGCTTGCACGCGCAGAATATGCCTCAGCGCTCTCTTCCGCGCTCGGAATGTCCTCTGCACGCCGCGATGTTATCGCGCAGGGTGAGGAAGACCCGTATCGTCAGGTGATCCTCCAGTCCGCGCTTATCACACGGGGATGGCTCGACCCGAGCGCGGAAGAAAGCAATGAAGCGTTCATGCAGATGGTGGAGGATATTGTGTCGAACCGTGCGCGCATCAGCGAAGCGGTCGATGATGCCATCAAGCGTTTAATCATGCTCTATTAGGCTTATGAAAATATTTGTATTTGCGTGTATTCTCGCCGTTATGACTGCACTACCATATCTGCCTGCATTGGCAGAAACAGGCAGCAGTGGCGGCAATGGTGATACCGGACCATCGGCGACAGATTCTAATTGTGCTGGCGGCGGGGTCTGTCTGAAGAATCCGCTCGAGGCAGACAACATTGTTGAGTTGTTCGAGACAATCATCGACATCGTCCTCATCTTTGCAGTGCCGCTCATTGTCTTCTTTATCATTTATGCAGGATTCCTCTATGTCACTGCCCGCGGCAATGAAGGGACCATACAAAAGGCGCACATGGCGCTTCTGTATGCGCTCATTGGAGGGCTTCTCATACTCGGTGCACGGGTTTTGATCGAAGTTATCGGCGGCACCGTAGATGTTTTTAGAAAATAGCCATGGAAAATTTTTCAGATCTCGTCAACGCGTTCATCGGTATCATCATGCTGCTCATTCCGCTCATCTTCGCGGTCACAATGCTTTTTATCGTGTGGCGGGTGATCGATGCATGGATCATCCACGGCGGTGATGAGTCGAAAGTCGAGGAAGGCAAACACACTATTCTGGTGGGTATCCTCGCACTGGTGGTGATGTCTGGCATCTGGGGGATATTACGCATTCTCCAGAATTCGCTCTTTTGAGTCAAAAAGATATGCACAGGCTCAGCATTTGAAGCAAAATACGCTTATTTATTTAGTATAATTGGAGCATAGCATTAATAGTAGTTTGTATGTATATGAAAAAGATTGGTGTTTCAGTGCTTGCGTTCCTTATGCCGGTGCTGGCATTCGCTCAGGGTTCAGATTCAGGTTCAAGCGATTTCGGTGAGATTGGCGGATTCATAGGGAATATCTCCGGTTTCATCAACAATACGCTCATCCCGCTTTTGTTCGGAGTCGCGCTGCTCGTATTTTTGTACGGAATCTTCAAGTACTTCATCCTTGGTGGAGGTGATGAAGGAAAGCGCGAGGAGGGGAAGCAGCTCATGCTGTATGCGATCATTGGCTTCGTTGTGATGGTGTCGGTCTTCGGCATTGTGAACATGATCGCCAACGGACTCGGTTTCTCTGATGACGAGAGCATCGAGAACATCCCAGACGTTCCTACCGGAAACGTATAGATACCTGGTGTATGGACCGTTACCATTGCGTAGCGGTTCCTCACGAGTTATGTATGCATATGCTGCCACACAGGCACAGATCCAAGCGCAGAGTTTGTTGACCAAGATCAATGAGGCGATTCTCTTTCCGTTGATCACGCTTATGATGGCGCTTGCGCTTCTGATATTTCTCTACGGCGCATTTGAGTATGTCAGAGGAGCTGCAAACGACGGCGACCGGGAGACAGGGAAGCGCCACTTGCTGTGGGGGACCATCGGCATGCTTGTCATGCTCTCCGCGCTGTCGATCCTCTATGTTGCAGCCGGCACATTCGGTCTGGATGATGAGCTTGATTCCGCACTTGAGGATGGGAGGGACAATGGGTTCTTATCAGGTTTCTGGGGTGGTGATAGCTACGATCCCTATTGGGATGACCGGGGTCCTTCACAGGCCGATTACTATTCGGGAGACAACGACACGTATGCTGAGGTTTCATCAGATGAAGATGATGACGACGGCACGTATGCCGATATTGATACGGGCAACGATAGTACAGAGGAAGGGGATACGGGCTCATCCGGCATAGACATCAGCGATGAAAATCCGTTCAGCGACGGGATCGATCCCTCATTCTTCAGTTTTTATGAGGACAAGATAAATGACGCACAGCAAAGCGGTACGATTGCACGCGAAGAGATAAAGGGTTTTTTCTCACTGCCGAATGGCCAGTTCCCCGACAACTATCTGCTCTATGAGAACACTGAACTCATGCCGTGGTGCGAGAACAAAGGCGGCCTTGATGTCTTCAGCATCAGCGTCAACAATGACACGTCGCGCATGTTCTTCTGCATCACTAATCTCTAGCAACAAAAAAGCCTGCCCAGACTATGCCGGGCAGGCCACCATTGCATGCAATGGATTTTATCTTACTTTGCAGTCCTCGAACCCTTCACGGATCGAGGTGACGGTCACCCGCTCCACCTCGCCGGATTTCGGCGTGATGTAGTAGATGCGCGCATCGTCGCTTTCGCGGATGCGGAATGCTCCCTTGGGCGAAATGTTCAGGCAGTAGTTGAGGTGATTCAAGAGGTCGACCTCGCCATCCACGTAGAACACGTCTACTTCGCCTTTTGGGACCTTCACCATCGGGTCTTCCGTACGCACCACCCGCTTCTCGTTCGGGCCGTAGTCGCAGACTCGGGTAGACCAGCAGTCTGCTGCAGCTCTGAACCACTCGTAGACTCCCTGGCCGAAGCCGGGGAAGAGCAGAACAATAAACGCGAGCAGAGCCAGTGCCTTCAGCCAGGCCGAGACCTTCTTGGATGCGAACAGCCAGATGATCCCGCCGAGCAATGCCACAAGCGCGATGCCGAAGACAGCTTCCCATCCTGGCCACAGTCCCGTCGGGATTTCCGACGGGACTGTCTCCGTCCCCTGCTTGAGGAGGTTGACCATGATATAGGCCAATGCAGCGAGTGCTTCAAGGACTATCGCTCCCGCTATGACCTTGAACCAAGTCTCCTCCCAAAGTTTTTTCGCGGGAGTACTTGGTGCGGTCGGCTGTGTCGGAGCAGGGGAAGCAGGAGCTCCCCCTGTGTTAGTGTTGGCAGCAGCTCCAGAACCCTGGTTCTGCTGACCTTTCTTGGCGATGCCAAGGCCGATGATGATGCCGGCGGGTATGCCGATGATGGCAACCGCAGCCAGCGCGGCCCAGAGAAAAGTAGTCAGTTCCATTTACGGATTGCTCCCTTGGGTACCTGTTTGAGCGTTCTGGTTCGGGTTTGCGTTGGCTGTCTGCCTCCGCAGTTCAGCGAGGATCGCGGCAAGTGTTTGGCTTTCTGAGCCGCCCGCAAGACCGCTTCCGAGGATGACGGTACCGCCCGCCGCAGCTTTTGCTGCGTTGACGAGAGCCTCCATCCGCTGGACCTCCACGCTGTTCTCGCCGCCTTCATCGATCGCCTTGTTGAGTTCGCGCAGTGCGTTCGCCCGGGCAAGACCATCGCGTTCAGTTGCCTTGCCGAGCGACTGGGCGAGCACCTCAGCATAGAGCTGGGTCTTCTCCTTGTCGCTGAGGTTAGGCGAGAGGTCGATAAGGTCGACTCCGTCGATCTCGATACCGTACTTACGGTCGTCGTCCTTGATCTTCTTGATCTCGTTGTTGAGGTCCTTCGCTTGATCAGGATCTTGGGCGACAAGTGATTCCTCGAACGTATGCGACCTTGTGTAATTGGTGGTCGCGTTCGTGGCGAGGTTGACCGTCTGGATGTCCCAGCGATCGGTGCCGTACCCCGCTTTGAAAGGATTCTTCACCCGGGCCTTCAGCACCCCCAAGATATTCAGAGGCACTTTGTCCTTGGTGTCGGCAGCGGGAACGCGGAAAGGATAGAGGAATTGGCGAACACGGAAATGGTCGCTTAAGTCCTCGATGACTTCGAGTCTGAGGTTGTCCTTCTTGCGGGCGTTTTCGTCCTTCGTACCCTCAGAAGCGTCGTCTTCCTTTTCGTCCCGGTGGATCTTTGTACGCTCGATGGGATATTCATGCACCGTCTGGAACGGGTAGATCCCGGTGAAGACGGCGCCAGTGGTCTTATAGACATATTGGGCCCACCATTGCAGGAGAGGGTGGATGTCATCCAGAGGATGCGCATCCTTTTCGCCTGCAGGCGTGCGGACGATCTGCCAGAACGGAGCTTCTTCACGGGAACCCCTGCGGGCGAACCGATGTCCACCGTAGATCATGACCATGCGAACGATGGTGTCGCCGCGGACGATGATCTTCGCTTTGCCTTCTTCAGGCAAAGTAAAGAAGTGTATGCCGCTCTTGTTCATTCCCACGGGTTTGTTGACGAAGTAGCCTGCAAACAAGGGAGTAAGGAGGCCGATGATCACCGCCATGAGCAATACTCCGAAGAGTGCACCCAAGAGGATCATAAAAGCTGTGGGGGCGAAGACCGCCAGTGCCGTTCCACCAAAGATGACAACCAGTGCAGTAATGATGATGGTGCGCATTGCGCACTCCTTTCAAGGTTCAAGAGGCGCACAGCGCCTGTGTTGTTGTGCAGCATGCGCTGCGATTTCCGCTCTACTCCTTTGCATAGGCAGGGAATAGAGAGAGAAGCGCAGCGTGCTACGTCCGATGACACAATAGCACAAAATGAGTAAAAAGTCAAGTTTTTGAGTTCAGTTATGACCTTATGTAAAGCCATATTTTAGCTCCAACACTACAGTTTTGCTGTGCTATAGATTTGCGCAGCTGTATTGGCTCTTGTATGATTTCCTCTTATGAATCACGACATGCGTCCCCGTCAGGAACAGCGCACTGCCGCAGCAGTGGAAGGAATTGAGAGGATCACCCTCTCGTTTTATCGCTATGTGCGTATCGCAGATCCAATGGCATTCCGTACCGCGCTTTATGGGCGGCTGTCTTCACTGCGTTGTTTTGGACGCATCTATGTTGCCCATGAAGGTATCAACGCACAGATGAACGTGCCGAAAATGCAGTGGGATCAATTTGATGCATATATAAAATCGACCCCGGAACTTGCCGGTGTTCCGTACAAGATCGCAGTGGAAGAGAAGGATGCGCCGTCGTTCTACAAGCTCACGATCAAGGTGAAGCAAAAGATCGTCGCTGACGGACTGGACGATGCGACGTTTGATGTGACCAACACGGGAGCGTATCTCTCTGCGCGAGAATTTAACCAATACATTGATGACCCGGATGCGATCGTCATTGATATGCGCAATGCCTATGAAAGCGAGATCGGTCATTTTAAAGACGCTGTATTGCCGGAGGTTGATACATTCCGTGATGAGCTTAAAGTGGTTCCGGAAATGCTCAAAGTACACAAGAACAAAAAGATCGCACTATACTGCACCGGAGGCATCCGCTGCGAAAAGGCGAGCGCATGGCTGAAGCATAATGGTTTCACCGATGTGCGGCACCTTAAGGGTGGAATCATAGACTATAAGCATCAGATAGAACGCGAAGGGCTTGAAAACAAGTTCCTCGGAAAGAACTTCGTATTTGATGAGCGTATGGGCGAGCGTATCGGGGATGAGATCATTTCGTACTGCCACCTCTGTTCAAGAGAAAAGAGCGATACTCATTATCACTGCAGGAACCTGGCATGCCACGTGCTTTTTCTCGGATGCGATTCCTGCATTGAAAAAAAGAAGGGGTACTGTTCATATCGGTGCATGACCTTCGACCGGATGCCCGTGAAAGTAAAGAAACTGCTCACGCGCAAAGCCTATATCAACAAGCCCAAGCAGTTCAAAAAGCATCGTTTGGGAAAGGCTGTTGCAACATAATAAAAAGGCCGGTCTCTCGACTGGCCTTTTTATATTCCAATAGAGAGTGCGCGAGAGAGGACTTGAACCTCCACGGATTGCTCCATTAGTTCCTAAGACTAACGCGGCTACCAATTACGCCACTCGCGCACTCTTCATTGGAATGGCATGCTGTGTGCGCCCTCAAGGGCTCGATTCCTACTGAATCTGTACACCTTTTGGCTATTCTGTTCGCAAGCTCCAGAAGTAGCTCAAAAGCTTTTCTCGCCCCGGGCTACAAAGAAAAATTAAATTTTCCTTCGTTTGTGCGCCCTCAAGGGCTCGAACCTTGGACCGTCTCCTTAAGAGGGAGCTGCTCTACCAACTGAGCTAAGGGCGCATGTATTTTGTTCTGCACACCGGCTCGTTAATGAGGGTAAACAGTGCGGGGCAGTGTTTACGCGTACCAACGAAAGCTAGGGCGCATGTATTTTGTTCTGCACACCGGCTCGTTAATGAGGGTAAACAGTGCGGGGCAGTGTTTACGCGTACCAACTGAGCTAAGGGCGCATGGACAAGCACGAGTGTACTAAATAATGCTATTTAAGACAAGTACACATGTGCCCGGGGCGGGAATCGAACATTACATGTTCAGTACACCTTTTGGACATATTCTCCTTTCAGTCGAATTTGCCTCAAAAGGTCTTCGATTCCCTCGACCAAAAGAAATCGCCAGACACAGGGCCTGGCAATTTCTTCTGGTGCCCGGGGCGGGAATCGAACCCGCACGGCCGTGAGGCCACAAAATTTTAAGTCTTGCGTGGCTACCAATTACACCACCCGGGCATGGCCGACATCATAGCATAAAAGATTGCTGAGGTTGAACACTTGGGAAACAAATGAAGAAATGCTACGCTAGTACCTGCTGCACAGTTTGTCCTGGTGGCGAAGTGGTTAACGCTTCGGTTTGCAAAACCGACATGCGCGGGTTCGACTCCCGCCCAGGACTCCTGAACAAAAAAACCAATCTCCGGGTTGGTCTTTTTGTTTAGGCTGCGGGAGTCGCAAAGCGTTTGTACTGCTTACTGCAGTGTGTGCACCTCACAAGTCGCGCACGATGTCGTCAATATGCTGGCGATGGCGCTCGCCGTAATCGACCTCGAAATCGATGTGGGGTATGACCTTCAACCGCCCATGTGTCTTGATGAAGGTGCGGAAGTCCCCGCTGCTTCGTTTGAGAAAAATGTGTGCGTCGTTCTGCTTATTCTCAGGTATGGTAGTAAAAAAGATCGTCACGTGCTTCTGATCTGCAGAGACATCGGCGTTGGTGATGGTGATCAGCGGGTCAGTGTTTGCTTCCTGTTGCACAAAACGGGCGGCAAGTTCCTGAAGGACTGAAACGAGACGTGAGTGATGATCGGTCATGTGATTGTGGTTATGTGATGACCACCTCGAGTCCTTCGATATAATCGCCCGGCGCGAGGTCAGTCTTTGTGGTGATCTGCATGCCGAATTCGCCGTCGCTTATGGATGGCACATCAGATTTCGACTGCTGCAGGTTGATAAGTGTACCGCGGCCCACTTCGATCTCGCGGCGAATGATGCGGACATTCTGCTTAAGCTTGAGCGTGCCTTCCTCAATGCGTCCGCCGAGCACGTGCGTGTTCTTCTGAGTACTGAACTCTTTGAGTATCTTCGCCTTGCCGGTGATGACCTCCTCCTCCCGCTTCGGCGTGCGGTTCTTCAGTGCAGTATTGAGCCAGTCTGAAAGTTCGTAAATAATAGTGAATGTATCTATCTCGACACCAAGCCGTTCGGCAAGCTCGGTCGCTGTACGCTCTACTTTCACATTGAAACCGACAATGATGGCGTTCTCTGTCGCACTGACGTTCTGTACATCAAACGGAGTGATATCGCCAACGCTCGCACCGATAACGCGGACACCGATACGGTCTGATTCGAACTTGCTCAGCTCGTGTTTGATCGCATCGAGGGTGCCCAAAACGTCGGCTTTGATGAGTAATGGAATGAAGGGAAGGGATGACTTTTCAAAACGGGCTGTATTTGCTGTCGCTTCTTTATGCTGCAGTATGAGGTTTTCTGCCTCTTTTTTGGAGTCCACAGCCACAAAAGCGCTCCCTACTTCCGGGATGCCATTGAATCCAACTATACGGATAGGTTCGGAAAGCGATGCCTCTTTGATCGTTTTCCCCATAAAATCCTCCATGATACGGACGGGAGCAAAAACGCCACCGCTTACCACAAATGAACCGGCGCGCAATGTGCCGTCTTTTATGATCATGGTCGCTGTGGTGCCACGCTTGGTGTCAAGCTCGCCTTCAATGATCGTCCCGCTCGCAGGAGCATTGAGGTCGCCCTTGAGTTCAGCGAGGTCAGCCGCCAGGATGATGAGGTCGAGCAGGTCATCCACACCCTGTCCGCTTTTTGCAGAAATGAGCGCATAGGGGACATCGCCGCCCATGCCCTCGATGTAGATCTCGTTCTCAATAAGACTTGCCTGCGTGCGTGGCACGTCTGCGCCTGGCTTGTCTATTTTGTTTATAGCAACAATGTAGGGTATCTGGGCTGTTTTGATACTCGCAAGCGCTTCAAGCGTCTGCGGCATGACACCGTCTTCAGCTGAAACGATGAGTACCGCAATGTCTGCGACATCTGCTCCCCGCAGGCGCATCTTTTGAAATGCAGCATGGCCCGGAGTATCAAGGAAGGTGATCTTCTCCTGTGCTCCTTCTTTGGTTGTGTGGTTCACGAGGTATGCAGAAAGATGCTGCGTGATGCCTCCAGCTTCTTTGTCGACCACATTGGTCTTGCGGATGTAGTCGAGAAGCGTTGATTTGCCATGGTCAATATGGCCCATGATGACCACAACAGGGGCGCGTTTGACGATATTGCTTTGTACAGTTTTATTGTTGGTCATAGCGAAGAGATTAATCCCGATAATGAAAAAAGCCGCGGAGGGCAAAAGCGTGTTGACAATGTAGCATATGTTGGCTGTTTCTCAAACGTATGTCATTATGCTCCACATGTTTTCCTGGTTGAGAAGCAAACGGGCATATCTCGATTATGCGTCAGCAACTCCGGTGCGTACGGAGGTGCTTGATGCGATGTCGCCCTTTTGGACACGGCAGTTCGGCAATGCAAGCGCAATACATCAAGAAGGGGTAGCGGCGCGGATAGCGATTGAATCCGCCCGTGAGGCATTGGCGTCTGCGCTCCATGTACGGAGTGCGGGCATTGTGTTCACCGGAAGCGGTACTGAAAGCAATAACCTCGCGCTTCTCGGTATCGTACAGGCGAAGCACGCAGCAGGCGTGCCGTATGCACAGATGGAGATCATATCCACACATATTGAGCATGCTTCGGTACTCGAGACGCTGCAGCATATTGAACAGCTCGGAGTGAGGGTATGCTACGTCGCCGTTGACATCGAAGGGCATATCAATATGCAGAGCCTTGTTGAGACGCTTTCACCCCGGACCGTTCTTGTCACCTTTGCATATGTGAACAGCGAAGTTGGCGTCGTGCAGCCTGCAGGAAAGATTAGTAGATCGGTCCGTGATGCGGAAAAGAAGTGGGGCACAGCGATTGCCGTACACACCGACGCCTCGCAGGCGCCTTTATGGCTCTCGTGCGAAATTGACCGGCTTGGTGTTGACCTCATGACGCTTGATGCTGGCAAGTGCTATGGACCGAAAGGCGTCGGGGTACTGGCGTACAAGCACGGTGTTTCGCTTGCTCCGCATATCTATGGAGGTACCCAGGAAGGAGGTCTGCGGCCCGGAACCGAAAACACGCCGCTTATTATAGGAGCGGTGAAGGCATTGCTGATCGCACAGGAACAAGTTGTACAGCGCAGCACACGCGTGGCGTCCCTGCGGGATTTTTTCATCAACAAGCTCACATCTATTGACGGAGTAGTGCTCAACGGGTCGCAAACGCAGCGGGTGGCGAACAATGTCAATATCTCCGTACCGGGTATCGATTCAGAATTTGCCGTCGTTACACTCGATCAGAACGGCGTGGCATGCTCGACCAAGAGCGCGTGCGGCGGCGCAAAAGGCGACGGCAGCAGTGTGGTCCTCCAGATGACCAAAGACGAGAAGCGGGCACGCTCGACGATCCGTTTTACCCTGGGAGAAGAGACCACCCGGGCCGAATTAGAGTACGCAGCGAAGATACTTGCGGCGCATATTGCGAAGATGCGGATGTACGCAGATCGGGTCTAAGACTCCTTCATACCAGCCTCATAGCGCTTTGTTGACATGCAGTGTATTCCATTGCAATATGGAACGAGCGGTTTTCGTAGTAGATAATGCACAGCAATAGACGCACGAAAGAACGGACGCTGCTGCGTACACATGCCGTATAATTACCATACAGTCACGGAAGATAATTGAACTTTATAATCATGCCAAATTTTCACAATTTTACCTCGCGCGCAAAAGAGGCGATACGGAAGGCACATGAACTGGCGATCGAGCGGGGACAGAACCATGTCAGCCCTGTTCATTTGCTTGCCGCGCTCACCATGCAGGACGAGAGCGCGGTCATTTCTGTGCTCGACCAGCTCGATATCGATATCATCGCATTCACCGACATGCTTCTGGAATCGCTGGAAGGTCCCGAGATGAATGTCAATGTCTCACAGTCATACCAGCTCTACCTCACTCCTGATCTCGCAAAGGCGCTCGAGCATTCCGGTGCCATTGCCGAACAGCTTGGAGACTCATATGTAGGCGTTGAACATCTGTTCATGGCGGCTTTGGAGTATCCAGGTCCGGCGATCGAGGTCATGCAGCGGGCAGGAATCGACCGCGGTGCTGTTGCTAAAGCGATCCAGAGCATCAGAGAGAACAACGTCACCGATGCGCATCAACCGAAGAAATATCGTGCGCTTTCAAAATACACTCGCAACCTCACCAAGATGGCACAGGAGAACAAGCTTGATCCGGTCATTGGCCGTGACAGCGAGGTCGGCCGTGTCATCCAGATCCTGTCCCGCCGCTCGAAGAACAATCCGGTCCTCATCGGCGAGGCGGGGGTAGGTAAGACAGCGATCGCTGAAGGTCTTGCGCAGCAGATATCACAGGGCAATGTGCCTGAATCGATAAAGGAGAAGGAAATTCTGACACTCGACCTTGGACTCCTGATTGCGGGCACCAAATTCCGCGGAGAATTCGAAGAGCGTCTGAAGGCGGTCATGAAAGAAGTCGAACAGGCGGAAGGGAACGTCATCCTCTTTATTGATGAGCTGCATACGATCGTAGGTGCGGGTGCCTCAGAAGGATCCATGGACGCATCGAACATGCTCAAGCCGGCGCTTGCGCGCGGAGATATCCGCATCATCGGTGCGACGACACTGAAGGAATACCAGAAGCATATCGAACGTGATCCGGCACTGACGCGTCGTTTCCAGCCAGTGTACGTCAACGAGCCCAGTCCGGAGGATGCTATCGCTATCCTGCGCGGAATTGCTGAGAAATATGAGCTCTTCCATGGGGTACGCATTACTGATGATGCGATCGTTTCTGCAGTGAACCTTTCAAGCCGATACATTACCGACCGGTTCCTACCGGATAAGGCGATCGATCTCATTGATGAAGCCGCTTCAGCACTGCGTATATCGCTTGAGAACAAGCCGGAAGAACTGGTCGTATCAGACCGCAATGTCCGCCGCCTTGAGATAGAAAAAGAGGCTTTGAAGAAGGATGAGACGAATGCAGAGACTGCAGCGAAACGGAAGATCCGCGCACGGCTGCGCGAGATAGATGCGGAGATCGGCGAACTGCGCGAGAAGACAGCAGCATTGGAAACCAAATGGAACAATGAAAAGGAAGCGCTCAATGAGATACGGAGACTGAAGAAGGAACTTGATGAACTGCGCCTTGAGGCGGAGAAGGCTGAAGCCATGGCCGATCTCACCCGGGCTGCCGAGATCCGTTATGACAGTATCCCTTCATTGGAACGTGAACTTGACGAAAAGACAAAGCGCCTGAAGAAACTGCAGCGAAGTCGGCGGCTGCTCAAGGAGGAGATCACTGAGGAAGACATCGCGCTTGTGGTTTCTCGCTGGACCGGTATCCCTGTTGCACGCATGCTTGAAGAGGAGGCGAAGAAGCTTTCACGCATGGAGGAAGATCTTCAGGAACGCGTGGTCGGGCAGGAACATGCAGTGAAACTTGTCTCGGACGCGGTGAAGCGCTCACGGGCGGGCATTGCCGATCCGAATCGGCCCATCGGTTCATTCCTGTTTTTGGGACCGACCGGAGTGGGGAAGACTGAGCTCTCAAAAGCACTCGCTGAATTCATGTTCGATGATCAGGATGCACTCTTACGAATAGACATGTCTGAGTTCATGGAAAAGCATTCGGTTTCCAAGATCATTGGTTCGCCTCCAGGATATGTCGGACACGAGGAGGGCGGCTCGATAACCGAAAAGATCCGCCACCGTCCGTACTCGGTCATTCTGCTCGACGAAGTTGAGAAGGCGCATCCAGAGGTCTTCAACGTTCTCCTGCAGGTGCTTGATTCCGGACACCTCACTGATGCAAAAGGAAGGAAGGTCAACTTCAAGAATACGATCATCATTATGACCTCGAACATTGGTGCCGAACACATCGACCGCATGTCGAGTTTCGGCTTCAGCAAGGACCATGGCGAACAAGCGCAGTATGTCCAGGCGAAGGATAAAGTAATGGAAAGCCTCAAGAACTATTTCCGTCCTGAATTCCTCAACCGTCTTGATGAGATCATCATCTTCGACATCCTCTCTCCGCAGACCATCCGAAATATTGTGGAAATGCAGGTTGAGGAAGTTAAGAAACGACTCGCAGGAAAGGACATCGCGCTTTCGGTCACGCATGACGTATATGACTACCTCGCGAAGGAAGGATATGATCCGAAATTCGGCGCGCGTCCACTCAAGCGCATCATTCAGAGCAAGATCCTGACACCAGTGGCTTCTATGATGGTTGGCGAAGGCATGCTCCGCGGCGGTACCGTCCACGTCTCGCTGAAGAAAGACCAGCTTGCATTCGATGTATCAAAGAAGGGGGGACACAAGGTTACAGCCCGGCCAAAGAAGAAAACCGTCGCAACGGCATAACGCACATAAAAAACAGCCCCGATCGGGGCTGTTTTTTATGTGCGTCGATGCTTTAGTTATTGGGCTCGTAGAACTTAAAGGACATTTTTTCAAGCATGCCGTCAATGGGAAGTTCGGAAAACAACCCCTGGTGTATGAGATCCTGCGCAATTGCCTGTGCGAATATGTCGGGAGTTCCCGATCCGCAGCCAACCCGTTCAATTATTCCGCGTCCTTGCGTGATCTGTACGCTGTAGACGTAGCCGTACCCGGCGAGGCCTTGTACGTTTGGACAGGGGATCTCAAGCCCTCTGTGGACCAAAACGCTCTCAATATCGGCTATGCTTAGTGACGGGTTGGCTGCGGCAGGTTCAGGCGCATCCTGATCTTCGGAGGTACCTATCTTTGTTGCACTGACCGCGAGCATCAATACGCCGATCACGAGTATGAAAAATACTCCAGAGGCGAGGAAGAATTTCTTTTTGTGTGAGAGTGAAAAGGGCATCATAAGAATAGGTGATTAAATGGTAAAGTTGTACTTGTTCGACGAGTTGTTGCTCTCGTTGATCTCCTTCAGCACATTTTGAGTATCGATCTCAAACCAGAAGCAGTGCGAACCCTCATTAGAAACTTCCATATATTCTGAGAGCAGCACGGTAGAGGTATTGTTCGACCAGGCAAAGGTTCGGTACGGGATATTGAATGTCTTTTGTACGTCCACTGAACCGTCGCATGAGTAGTCAAGATTGAGCCGGTTCTCGATGCTGACAGAGAAATATTTCTGCAGTTCCTCATACGTCTGGTCACGTGAATATACGCGGGTGAGGTCACCCTTGAACCGGAATTCATTCGCATTGCTTTGGAACGGCTCAGTGGCTTTGGCAGTGAGGTCGATGGTCAGTTCGATCTCGGGTTCTGGTATTACTGGCCTGTCGTCTCTGTCATCGTTATCGTCCGAATCATCTTCAACGAGAGAATCGGGAGCAGTGGGGTCGTCATCGCCTGGGGTTGGGGTGAATATACCGATTACTGTATCAACCACATTAGAGACCACGTCACCGACTTGTTCGCCGATGGTTTTAGGCTCTTCAGTCACAGCTTCATCAGCGCCCGCATCAACGGTCACGGTCTCAGGAGGGAACCATGTATTGAAGAGATCAAGCGCCTGATCCGCCATGTCCTTCTGGCTGTCGGTGAGCACGACAGTGTCTTCGCTGCCCTCTGCAAGTTCGGCCATTCGTTCACGTGGATCACCGACCACGTCAGTCCTTCCTTCTTTCATGGTATCTAGCAGATCACCCTTTCTTATTCCAAGGGCAATGGCTTTATCCCACCCTGTTTGTCCCCCTGCCGTCTCAGCTGCAGGGTAGAACTGAATATGGGTATGAGTGAAGCCACCTTTTGCATTACCTGAGTCGCCTACCGTGCCGATAACAGCCCCAGCTTCTACAATATCTCCCTCCTTAACATTATTGCTGTCATTGTGACTATATGACCAGGTAGAGCCATCCTCTGCTTGTATGACAATAGTTCTGCCGTAGCCATTGAGTTCCGTTCCCCACACCTCAATAACTTTTCCTCCTTGGATTGCTTTAATTGGAGAGCCTTTTGGTGCTGGTACATCCAGACCGGTGTGGCCATTTCCATTGCGGTTATAAGCATCAAACTCACGACTATTGAGACTTCCGCCAGTTGTTGGAATATCGTCCAGACTGTCGATAGTGTCAACCGGGAAACTCCAGTCGCCACCACCTGAATTAGAATTTGCCAGATTGGTAAGTATTCTTCGTGCGCCATCAACTCCTCCGAAGGGATGTAATATTGTCTCACACAAGAAGTTGCAGCTGTCTTCAGCAGTTACAATTTCAGTAGCAGGTCCATCGAGTGACTCATAGATGGCATCTGCAGCTTCAGTTTGCGCGACCTGCAATTCTTCAGTAGTAATACCGAGGTATTTCTCCTGTTGTTCCGGGGTAAGGTCTGCGAAAGCGATACCCTGTTGTTCTTCTCCCGGTGTGCCAGCCAATTCAGCTTGTATGGCATCAGCCTTCTCCTTCATCTGCGCTGCTGTCTCTGCTGCCGTAAGAGGAGCTTCATTATTCTTTGCACGCTCGGCATTGATCTGATCACGTATGAACTGGGTGAGACCGCCTTCGCCTTTAGGGACTCCGCCCAAAGATTGAGCTAATCCGCTTCCCTCGACTGTGTTTTGTCCTGTTGCAAAGTCATTCATAATCCTATTAAGAGTATCTCCACCTTCGCCAGCAATTGATAGTTTTTTCAGTGTTGCATCGAACTCATCGAAACTCTTCGAATTTTCGTAGAGTGTGAATGCACCCGCAACGACGTTGGGGTTATTGATATCGCCGCCAGCTTTTTGTACCGCAGTGAGCACCTTACTCTCTTCGGCAGTATATGAACGCCCCGGCGTTCCAGGCGTTGCCACATCGAACACGACTTGGAATTCATCCACGCCGGCACCCTGACCTACGGATTTTACCTGAATATTCGTACATGCAGAGCAGCTTGTTTCAAGCTGTTTTTTCGTAACCTCTGCAGCAGCCTGAAGCGCATTGCGTGCGGCGATTCTCCCAGCGGTATATTCCTGATACTGACGCTTTATCCGCTCCTCGACAGTTTCGGCTGCTGCTTCAATGGGAAGGGTGGTGACGCGCAGGGGATCGCCCGCATTGTAATAAGTCAGCACTACAGATTCTTCCTCTATTCCGTAGTCGAGCGGTAGCAGCAGATCCGCAACACTGTATTCGATATTCGTTGAATCTTTTATGTTAACGTTGCCAAACACATGTCCGCCGGTAGTTACGTAGTGGGGCAGGTTTTCACTTATTGCCCAGTCCTTTGGCAGCCATTGGCCGGTGGTAGCTTTAAGCGCGGTCGGACTATAGTAGTGGGTAGCATACGCAAGGTCGTCAGGCTCGATATTGGTGAGTCCAAACTCCTCTGCGTACTCGCCGCTCACCAGATCATTGACAGCAGTCAGAAGTTTGGGCTGGAAGCCGAGCTCCTGTGCATGTGTCTTGCCCGTTTCTTTATTTACAACGGTGACTGAAGATATTTGCGCGTCAGTTAAGACCTGTTCTTCTATGGAAGTGTTTGCTGAAATTGCACGATTGACGAGCACAGTGATAATACCGGTGAGCTCTGTGAGATCTTGTTCAGTTGCCGTTCCCTTATTTATACGGTTAAGCACTGCAGGCGGAATTTCCCCCCGCAGTGCGAGCTCGAGTGCAGCTTTTTCCTTTGTCTCGTCATATGTACCACCGCGGGTCAGGTCGAGCTTACCCACAAGAGCCAGCTCACCTGGGGACATGACTGGCATACCGTAGTGTTTTTCGTACACGGTGTCGACGGTGGGGAGAATTGCTTTCAGATCGTCCTTGACGTCGTTGACAACACCAGCATCCAGCGTACTGGCGTCGTACTCGTCATCACTGACAAAACTATATACGGCAGGGTTTACTTTTATTTTCTCCGTATCATATACGTTGAATGCTTCGACTGTCTTTGCAGGGATCGTGACGACCTTCGCCTTATCGAACACACTCACCTCAACGTTCTTCAACTCTTCATTGATGAACATCGAGTCAGTGAATTTCGGAGCAGTGAATGTACTCGGGATACTGTCGCCAAACATACCCGACAGGTCGGGGGTGGTTACCGTATTTTCGTCATCCGTTTCTCCATTGGCGAAATCCTGCAGATCCTCCCACGTTGGGCTCGTACCGATATCATCATAATAGCTGCCCTGGGCATACGTGACCGTCACTATGGGATCCGCATTCCTCCGCGCATCAATGTCCTGCATCTCTTCTGCGAGCTTCTGCTGATATGCAGCGGCGTCAAGACCAAGGATCTCGCGTACACTCTCTGCTGCCGCACACTGGCTGTCATTGGTGCCGCAGTTGGTTCGGCCGAACGCGACTTCGTTCGTGATCGCATCATTGGGAACGTCCTTCAGTGCACCAATGGTTTTTTCCACATCGCCGTTATACTTTTCAAGGGTAAGCATCACGACTGCTTCCACTGCCGGGCTGCTTACATTGAGTCCTGCCTGCTGTGCAGCCTTTCGCGCTTCCTCCTGCTTCGCGGTGAAGACATCCGGTTGGGTAACGGTAGTTACCGTGCCGTCATCAGTATTTTGTGCAGGAATGTCAGCAGTGTCGTCTGCGCCCGGCTCTACTTCATTGCCGGTTTTGATCGGTTCCGGCTTATCTTCGGTGGTGCGGGGCAGATCGGTATATGGATTTGAAATGGTTGGCTTGATGCCGAGTGAACTGTTGACCGCGTTGAGGACCGTTTTGCCCGCGTCAATTACAGCCTCAGGCGTTTTGAGTACGCTGTCACTTACGGTCTTTACCAAGCCGCACAGCCATGTGCAGCTCTGTGCTGTGGTCCCGCTGCTACCGGATGTTTCCCCGGAAGAGTAGCTGCCCTGCGCGTATCCGTATCCCGAGTAACTACCTTGGGAATAACCGGAAGAGTAGCTGCCTTGGGAGTAATTCACGAAATCCTGCAGATCATTCCATGTCGGGCTTGTGCCGATATCGTCATAATAACTTCCCTGGGCATATCCATAGCTTGAGTAACTACCTTGTGCATAGTAGCTGCCTTGCGCATATCCATATGAGGAATAACTGCCTTGCGAGTAGCTCGAATAGCTTCCCTGGGAATAATAACTGCCTTGAGAATAGTAGCTGCTTTGCGAGTAATAACTGCTCTGGGCATATGAGTAACTACCTTGTGCATAGTAGCTGCCCTGCGCATAACTCGAGTAACTGCCCTGTGCGTAGCCGTAGGCCGATGCCTCAGTTGCGAAAAGAAGTAGAAGCGGCAGTAATGCAAGCGCATATACGCACAGCTGCACAAAAGAACGGTCACGTACGAGGTACTTCATATTAAAAAGACTATGGATATACCTATTATGATAGCATTCACTCATCCTTGGAAATGGGGTGAGTTATACCCAAAGCTATCGTCACCATTCAGCGCGTGCGTGCTCAAGCAACTGTGCATATTCCTCATTCTGCAGAAGAATGGGGAAGAGTTTCCGTCCGAGCAGCTGGCCCGTTCGTGAGTCGCTCGGGTAGTGCAGCCCTGCGATCTCGCGGTTGTGCGCTATCCGATCGGCGGAAGCGAAGTATGCGTCGCTGTTTTCAGGATCGAGTTCGCTTAAGACCAGAGCAATGAGTGTTGACTGGGTAGCGTGACCGCTTGGGTACGCAGGATGTTCAGGTACCGGCAGTGCGGTTTCTAGCGTGGGGTCCAGATACGATGGCCGGACTCTGTCGAACTGTTTTTTCACCGCAAAAATATAAGGTGCGGCCAGTTCAGAGGTCGTATCTATAAGCAAAGAAGTGTATGGGCGCGTGGTTTTGTCAGCAAGGACGTTGATTGTTGACGAACCATATACCATTGTGTGTACGGAAAGCTCCGCATTGATCTCATCCATCTTCTCTTTCGTGCGAAGGGCGACCATATCATGCATTTGCGCGATCTCTTCCTGTGTCTCCGCACTGGTGTTCTCCGGATACGGAGGAATGTCCATTGCGGCGATCTGCTCCAGTCCCTCTGCTGTCAGGGAGTTCGCACTGTTCAGGAAATCACTGTTCCATGGTTGTGTATTGGAGAACCGCAGTGTTGCTTTCTCTGGAAAAGAATGAACGTATGCGTACGTTCCCGCGATGCCGGCAGTGGTGCATATGAAAAGCAGTATTCCAACTGCAAGTGTCTTGGTCATGTTGTCATTGTAACTCCTCGCTTTTCATGATGACGCCTACGCCTGTGTATGAGCTCTGAAGCAAGAGACTCATTCCTTGGGTCACTTCGTGCCTGAATATCGGATGTTCATAACCTCCAGAAATATCAGTCAACCTTTTCGAATCTGGAATCTGTGAGCACAGTCAAAATAAAAAGACAGACACAAGGTCTGACTTTTCATTTTGCTGTGCGCCGGGCTAGATTCGAACTAGCGAAGGCCGAAGCCGACAGATTTACAGTCTGTTGTGATTGACCACTCCACCACCGACGCAGCACTGCATGCGCAGTGGGATATAAACTATCATATCGGAAAGCCCAAGGAAAGGGGCATTACGGTGTGATACCATAAAGCGCATGAAATGGGTATACGCAGCGTTCGTTGCTTTCTTACCATTTGTTTCTTCGGCGCAGGATACCGGCCTTGTGACGTGTACCGGACCGGACTGCAATTTTTGCACCTTCGTCGCGATGGTCAACAATCTCATCGACTGGCTGGTGGGGTTTCTTACGCTTGCAGCCGTTTTGGCACTTGTGTTCGCGGGGTTTAAGCTCGTGGTCTCTGCGGGGGATCAGGGAGCGATGACCGATGCAAAAAAGATGATCACCAATATTGTCATCGGCTTCATCATTGTGCTTTCCGCATGGCTTATTGTCGATACGTTGATGAAGGCGCTTATTTCTACCGATCCTGAAATAGATGCAAAGTTTGGGGTGTGGAACGAAATAAATGCCAATCAGTGCGGCGGGATCAATATTCCAACATATTCCGATTCTGATTCCGATTCTGAAAGTACTGCCCTCTATTGCTACGATACTGCCGGTGCCGGTACAACGAACGTACATGGGCTCAATGCCTGCAATGCCGCCCGAGCAATAGCAGCCGGCGAGGGCAAGAGCGTAGGAGCATGCTACAAATGCGGGGATTGACATACTGGAGGCGGCAATCCAAATGATTGCTGCATACAAAATCGACCATTACCTGGTCAATTTTTCCGATTCCTCGTGACGATTCGCAAAATCAGAAATTCACACGCTACTGCGTGAGAATTTCATTTTGCGGGCCCACGAGGAATCGAACCTCGGCTGCTGGTTTTGGAGACCAGCGTTCTACCTCTAAACTATAGGCCCTGTTGAGTGGGCTTATAGTAGGGGAAAGGGGCCGTTCGGTCAATTGGAGAGAAATGCCTGCACGGCCCTAGCGATCGCTTCGGTGTCTTCGCGCGCGAACCACTGTATCTGCTGATCACGCTTCAGCCACACCTGTTGCCGCTTCGCATACTGCCAGTTCTTTTCTTCGAATTTCTGGACTAGTTCTGATTTCGTCAATGCACCGTCGAGGTATGTAAGGACAAGCCGGTACTCGAGCCCGATCTCTGAAAGACGTTCGCGTGTCACTCCTGACGCGAGCAGACGTTCTGTCTCTTCAACAAGTCCTCGCTGCAGTGCGCGTTCCGCGCGGGCGCGCAGACGTTCTCGGAGAACTTTTTTATCAACCTGGAGGCCAATAATGAGCGCCGCATAGGGACAGTTCCGCTGTGCTGCTTGGGGAACTGCCGGCAAAACATGCACGATCTCAAGCGCGCGCACTAGGCGACGTTTGTTATGGGGGTCTATGGTTGCAGCGCGGACAGGATCCGCATTTTGCAGCATCGCATGCAGCTTCGGTTCATCATGTGCGCCGAGTCCTTCACGTAGCGCATAGTTGGGCGGAACCGGAACGCTGCTTATCTTTCTCAGGAGCATATCAATGTAGAAGAAAGTACCTCCGGCGATGATAGGGAGTTTCTCGCGGGAGGATATATCGGCTATGGAGCGATCAGCATCCTCAACGAACTCCTGGGCAGTATATATGTGTTCCGGGGGTACTATGCTCAAAAGATGATGAGGAACATCCTCCATCTCACCCTCCGCTATTTTCTCGGTGCCGATATCAAGACCCTTGTATACCTGCCGAGAATCAGCGCTGACGACCTCGCCATCGAATTTCTTGGCAAGTTCGATTGAGAGCGATGTCTTGCCGGAGCCTGTCTGTCCCACGATCACCAATATTTTTGGTTTCATTCGTTCATCCATAATTGATTGATCGGAGTGTAGCATAAAAGTAAAAGGGCGTGTTTCCACGCCCTAAGTTGGGGAAGGGGGTACGTCACCTCCCTTTGCGAGAGAGTGCCAGTGCCACTTCTTCGTTGATGCGTTCGGCTTCGGCAACCTGTTCCTCAAGTGTTGTCTTCGAGAGGATCTGGCGGCCGCAGACGATGTAGTCTGCCCCGTCGAGAATCGCTTGGTACGGAGTGCCGACGCGCTTTTGATCGTTGTGGTCTGCACCCTCGGAGCGGACTCCGGGAGTGATGATGATGGCATTTTCCCAAAGTCGCCGCACATGCGCGACCTCCCGCGGTGAGCAGACCACGCCGGCGAAGCCGTCGCGCCGAGCCCGCATCGAGAAATCGATGACTGCAGCAATGGGTGGACGTCCGAACGTTTCTGTGCATTGCCTGCGGGTGATGTCGGTGAGGACAGTGACCGCAATAGCCTTGATGCCGTGTTCGCGGGCGGCCATCGCTCCCTTCCTGCGCGCAGAGGGGCTCATCGACGCATGGAGCGTCAGGAAATCAGCATGGCCCGCATACTGCGCGACACGATTGCCGACGGTTGCAGCAATATCATTGATCTTCGGATCGAGGAAGCGGAGACGGAAGCCCATATTGTCGAGGACTCCTGCTCCTGCCGCGTCGATCAGATCATTGGCTTTTCCTCCGGCAACGTGCGTACCAAGGATGCTGGAGATGGAATTCGCCATGCCGACGTTCATGCCATCAAGTGCGAGGAGAATACGGCTGTTGCCCATGTGTAAGAACCTTTCCTGTGTCGTCTAACGCAGAAGCATACAACAAAAAGGACGAGAATCAAGAGTCACCGTCTTCACCCTTTCACACACGCTTTTGAGTTGGATAACAGTCGGGGAGACTGTTGTATGGGATACCAATTCCGTTCTGAGTGCCGCGGGAGGGAATCGAACCCTCACCCCTTTCGGAACACGATTTTGAGTCGTGCGCGTCTACCAATTCCGCCACCGCGGCACTCAGAAAACAATGTGATGATGAGTGTATCAGATTCCAGGGAAGTTATAAACAGGTGCTGTTTTTCGTCTGTGTTAAAATGGTTGTATCGAGTCACTTTTCCAGGGATGGGAATGAACTAATCTCGTGCTTTTTATCGTATGGCTTTTCAAGGTGATTCAA
The DNA here is from genome assembly GCA_964552045.1 of uncultured Candidatus Saccharibacteria bacterium. Classification (GTDB taxonomy): domain Bacteria; phylum Patescibacteriota; class Minisyncoccia; order Phycocordibacterales; family UBA918; genus OLB19. The sequence continues at coordinate 39,920 of CAZKFF010000010.1, forward strand.
TTTTCTGGGTAGAAGTGGAGAAGATCGTACCAAATCCGTTCCAGCCGCGGCGTGAATTTGACGAGACAAAGCTCAAAGAGCTTGCGGAATCGATCCGTATGTACGGCATCCTGCAGCCGCTTACCGTCACACGCAAGGAGGTGGAGCGCGAAGACGGCGCATTCTATTCTGAATATGAGCTCATCGCAGGAGAGCGTCGTCTACGGGCCTCGAAAATCGCCGGGTTATCGCAGGTGCCGGTTATCATCCGCTCCGGACAGGATACCGAACAGGAAAAGCTTGAGCTTGCGATCATCGAGAACCTTCAGCGTGAGGATCTCAACGCGGTGGATCGGGCACTCGCGTTCAAGCAGCTTGCTGATGTCTTCGAACTTTCTCACGCGCAGGTGGCGCAGAAGGTCGGGCGAAGCCGCGAGTATGTTTCCAACAGCATTCGTCTCTTGGGATTGCCGGACTATATGTTGAGTTCTCTGCGGACAGGGGACATCAGCGAAGGACACGGGCGCACGCTTCTGATGCTCAAGGACAGGCCCGAGGAGCAGGATGTGGTCTACCGGGAGATCCTTCTGAAGAAACTATCGGTCCGCGAAGTGGAACGCATCACGCGCAAGATCGCTTCGGACAAAGTGCGCAAGAAGAACTGGGCCAATACTGATGCGACGCTCATTGAGATCGAGCGGGAGTTCACCGATACACTCGGCACGCGCGTACAAATTTCCAAGACGGATTTCGGCGGCAAACTCACCATTGATTATTTCTCTGATGAGGATCTGCAAAAGCTGCTGCAGATCGTGAAGTCGCAGGGGAAGATAACCGATTTCCATATGGCAGGCACCGAAGCCCCTGAGGATCAGACACTCCAGAAACTGACCGACGCAACCGCGCTTGAGGCTGTGGAACCTCCAGTGGATACACCGCACGAGATTGCGCAGGACGCGATTGAGTCAGAGCAGGCGGTGTCTGAGGTCATCGAAGATGTTGTTGTCGAGGGGGCACAGTATGCAGGTGTACAGGATAATGGTGAGCACAGCCACACAGAAGATACACCACAGCCTGCGGCAGAAGAGCAAGCAGCACCGGTACAAGAACCGCAGCCGCCCCAAAAGGATGATGATGGCGGACTTTACTCCATTCGGAACTTCAATTTATAAATAAAAAAGCCCCGTCGGGGCTTTTTACGCATGCTCTGCGAGATATGCTCTGATGCGCCGCTTAGCGAGCGACGTGTGCGCGATCGTAAGCCATTTCTGAGTCGGGTGCGAGGATTTTCGTGTTTCGATCTGGACGATATCGCCGTTCTTAAGCTCAGTATCGAGCTGTACGAGCTTGTTGTTCACCTTTACGCCAGCAATATGGTCGCCGACTTCGGAGTGGATGGCATAGGCAAAATCAATGGGCGAGGCGCTCGTTGGCAGATCGACGACGTCGCCGTTCGGGGTGAACACGAAGATTCGATTCTGAAAGAAATCCTTCCGCATGTCGCTCATGAATTCGTCGCCGGAGGCCTTCTCTGAGGTATACATCTCACCGATCTGGTTTATCCAGCGCGGAATCTTCTCGTGGTGCGGCGTGTCCTTGGTGATCTTCACGCTCGGTTGTTTTGACTGCTCTCTCCATGCGAATGGCCGGAAGAGGCTTGGAATGAGGTTGCTGAACCATGAGCCGGAGGCCTTCGGAGCCTTCTCCACCTGCTGCTTGTAGATGATGTGCGATGCGACTCCGTACTCGGCTTCGTGGTGCATCTTCTGCGTGCGGATCTGTATCTCAAGGATGGTCCCGTGCACGGTCGTGACGGTGGTGTGGATGGATTGGTAGCCGTTCGGTTTCGGAAAGGCGATGTAGTCCTTCACGCGCTTTGGAAGCGGACGCCACATTTCGTGAATAATGCCGAGTGCCTTGTAGCAATCCTCAACGGTCTTCACCACAACCCGCATGGCCAGAAGGTCGTACACATCGCTGATATCCCAGTCTTTGCGCTTGAGCTTATGAAAGAGGCTGTAATAACCTTTTACGCGATAGGAAGTGTTGAAATCAAGCAGCCCGGAATCGGCCAATTTCTTCTGCAGGGATTTGCGTTCGCGCTCCAGTGTCTGGAGCGATTTCTCTGTGCTCTTCGCAAGAAGATCCTGAACCTTCTTATATTCCTCAGGATATACGTAGGGGAATGCCAGATCCTCTAGCTCCTTGCGGATGCGGCCCATACCGAGCCGGTGCGCCACAGGCACATAGATCTCGAGTGTCTCCCGGGCGATCCGCAGCTGCTTTTCTTCAGGGACATGGTGCAGCGTCTCCATATTGTGGAGGCGGTCGGTAAGCTTGATGATGAGAACGCGGATATCCTGGCTCGTGGCAACAAACAACTTCCGAAGGCTTTCATTGTGGCGGTCACTCCCGTAATACCGCACGGAGCTTAGCTTCGTCACTCCTTCAACCAGAAAAAGTATCTCATCGCCGAACTGTTCACGTATATCCTGGGCAGTGACCGCTGTGTCCTCAATGATGTCATGCAAAAGCCCTGCCGCTATCGTGCGCGGCCCCATGCCCATCTTGGCGAGCTTCAGACCCACTTCAGCAAGATGCACGATATACGGTTCGCCGGAATAGCGGGTGTGGGTTTGGTGCGCTTCAGCAGCAAGGTCATATGCCTTATTGATAAGCGCTTTGTCGGCCTCCGTCGGGGACGAAAGCTCAACGATGATGTCTTTGGCGG
>CAZKFF010000011.1:0-21379 GCA_964552045.1 uncultured Candidatus Saccharibacteria bacterium
GGTCAAACTTTGCTCGAAAGATACTGTCGGAAATTGGTGAGCATTATTTAATAAGCAGGTAAGTGATCCTGTTTTTAGACATGTGTCCAATTATATGGAAGCTCGAAAAATACTTCTTTACTGCTAAGAGGAAATTCTCCTCTGAGTAAATTTCATTAATATTTCTTCCAGGCATTTTTGTCCACTTCTTTGCTTTTGGGTCATTTTCAGTGGGGAATTCAATGATGAGATATTTATTTGTTATTTGGGAAAATTTCTTTACGATTTCATCAAGTGAACCGTAATCTTCGGTCCGATGATACAGGTGATGTATGATTGCCATGGCCACAACACAGTCAAAATTCTCAGTGATATTTTTAAAACTGACTTTATTGAAATTACACCCACTGATATTAAGATGGTTTTTAATAGAATTACAAATCTCAATATAGCTACTGTTGTAGTCATAACCCGTGCACGATGGGATGTTGTAGTTTAATCTTGCAAGAAAAACATAGAGACCCAGATTTGATCCTATATCCAAAAAAGTATTGACTTGTCCCAGTGAACGGATTTGTTTAAGGGCATCGTTTAAGAGTCTGAATTTTTTACTCGTGTCCCATAAAGTAACTTCTTCTCGGGAGATTGGAGTAAGTTGGTTGTGACTTATTTCATAGCTTTGATAACCAATTACTTTTACTCCATCTTGAAGATACGTCACGCTTTCTACGTCAGCATTTTCTTGAGTTCCTTCCATACCCTCCGCTTTAGTCGATTCAATTTCTGGAAGCAATGCATTCCAACCTTTAGGTTGAAGTAAGTCTTGGCTTAGAATTGCTTCTCCAATAGTTTGATAAATTGTGCCGTTAAGTTGCAATTTGCAGAAATTCTTGATCTTTAGGAGTTCTTCATGAGATGCACTCTGTGCATGAGATGCATAGTTGACAGCTGTCACTCTACCTAATGCCTGATAAATAATATGAAGTAAAAGTTGTATTTGTAAGAAATCGTTAGAGGCTACCACCAAATTTTTTCGCGCTTGAATATGCATATTTGGTTGTGCCTCATGCAACAGAAAGCCATTACCGCTGTAATCAATGAGTTTGAGCTGCTCTGTATCATCAATTAGATAATTACACTTACCTTGAAAGCCGAAGTCCCAATAGTAGACTTTATTTTTACTTAATACCTCTTCCAAATGACAAATATCTATAAGACACTGTAAAAAACTTTTTGCATCAGTTTTTACATCGTACAGCTTTTCATAAGGATACGAGATGTAGGCATTGTCAGTAAGTTCGAAATTATAGAATGCAGGTGAAGTAATTTTTAAATCAGAGATATATTTTGTCAAATCGGCAAATTGTTTTGCATACCGAGACAATATCTTGACTACATAGAGTGTGTCAGTGTTCTTGTGTTTGCAAAGAAAAACAACCCCGTCTTTTCCTTGCCCTAATTTTTGTATAAAAGAGTACCTTTGCTTTGCTTTTATTGAGGAGATCAGAAATGAAGGGTAATCAATACTGGTATGTATGAGTGTAGATGTACGATTGATTATTCTGACAAGTCGTAACTTAATTTTGTAGAGATGTTGCATTTGGTTGTAGGTCACTCGCTCTATAAAAAAAATACCACAACAGAATAAAATTTATCAATTGTGCAAGTATTAGTGCGGCTATTATACCCCAAATGCCATAAATAGGGATAAGCACAAGAAATAAGACAATTCGTATTGTAGGGATGGATGTTTTCACAATATAGAGCTCCCTTTTGCATCTGTTAATTGTAAGAGCTTGTGTGTACAAAATTGAGGACATTAATACTAAAATTGTTGAAAAAACCTGCGAGTAGATTACAGAGTCCATCGAAGCCGGGAAAATAATCTGAAATAAAAATGGTGCGCAAATTATATAGAATCCCGATAGCAACAGCAGAAGAAATGAAAGCATGAGTACTTTTAACGGCAAAGTTTTTTTGAGTTCTGATATTTTTTTGTGAGCCATTTTAGGTACAGCAAGAGCGGCTATGACTTGATCAGCTATACGGAGTTTAAGTACTGGTGTTGTCGCCAAGAAGTAAACGGCAAGTTGATAGGGACCTAAGAAATGATATATAAGAAGCTTGTCTATATTTCCTGATAAAATTGGAAACACATTCATTACGCTCAAATGCTTGCTGTAGGGAAGTGTGTCTTCTTCAACCATGTTGTTTTTTACATATTTTTGTTTTAGCAGACGAAATGCGATGTAGCTTAGAAGTGTATTAGTTAAAAGTATGCTTAGGATGATGTACGGCAATAGATCAGTTTTGTTTATGACAATAAGCAAAACTACTACGGAAGAAAGCAAAATAAGAGAATTAGTTATTGCGAGCACAAAGAATTCTTTTTTGCCTGAGAGTAATGCCGTGTATTGCTGGCTCGCAGTATACAGAGGAGTCAAAATTCCCGGGATTATAAAGCTGATAGCTAAAACGACATTACCACGTATGAAATAGTACCCAGCAATTAAAAATGCTGCCGTACATATTAATAAGCCCCATCTCAAAAGCATATTGTGGGAGTATACAATTGTTCCGTCGTATCCTTTTGCTACAGCTTGGGTTGAGGTTGTATTTAAACCAGTGAGAGTGAATGAGCTTATGATGGCTATGGTTGATATGACATATGTGTACATACCCAAGGTCTCTTGGCTGCCGTAATTACTGATTATGACTATAATAAAAAAAGATAAAAAAACATTTATAACTTGGTAAGAACCAAGCCAAAAACCGTTTTTTAAAATGTATTTAATGTCAATCCCAGATTTGAGCTTGTTAAGGATGGCTAGTTTCATTTAGTTGCTTATTATATACTCAACGGACATTGTTATGGTTGCAATGTAACTATAGCGCAAAAAACAAGGTTATATACTCGAAATAGGATAATTATGAAAAAAGCACTCATTACAGGGATCAGCGGACAGGATGGGTCATATCTGGCCCCTTTCTTACTGGATAGAGGGTATGAAGTACATGCGCTTTTACGACGTACAAGTAACGATCCAACTGAAAGATTAAATGATCTGTTTTCTGGTCGTAAGGTTACTTTTCATGATGGAAATATTCGAGATCTGAACAGGGTTTCAGAAATTATGCGAGATGTGTCTCCAGATGAGGTTTACAACCTTGCTGCACAGTCCCATGTGGGCGTTTCCTTCAAATGCGTTGATGAGACATGGGATATAAACTACTTTGGTGTCGGAAGGATTATTAACGAGGCACTGAAACTTAATCCAGAAGTGAGGATCTATCAGGCTTCAACAAGTGAGATGTTCGGTAATTCACCGGCTCCACAAAATGAACAAACTCCTTTTGATCCTCAGAGTCCATACGCTGAATCAAAATTGCGTGCCCATGAAGATTTTATTGTAAACAAAAGAAATACACAGAACGCTTTTACTGTATCAGGAATATTATTTAACCATGAATCTCCGCGAAGAGGAAAGCAATTTGTAACCAGAAAAATAACTCATTCGTTTGCCAAAATCGCAGCAGGTATGCAGTCGCATCTTGAATTGGGAAATCTTAATTCAAGAAGGGATTGGGGATTCGCTGGTGATTATGTTGAAGCAATGCATAGCATGCTTCAACATAGTACCCCTGAAGATTTTGTTATTGCCAGTGGAGAATCTCACTCTGTGCGCGATTTTGTTAACATAACTGCAGGTCACTTTGATTATGAGATGCAATGGGAAGGCGAAAATGAAAATGAAGTAGGTAGAGATAGAAAGACAGGCGAGATTCTCGTTAAAGTTAATCCCAATTTTTATCGGCCGAGTGAGGTCAATTACCTGGAAGGTGATGCTTCAAAAGCCAAAAAGATTTTAGGCTGGACTCCAAAATGTTCTTTTGAAGAGCTTGTTACATTAATGGTAGATGAAGATAGGAAGTTGATAGCGAAGAGTTAAATGCCTATGAATAAAAGAATTGTTATATCTGGAGGATTTGATCCCGTTCACCCGGGACACATAGCAATGATTGAGGACGCGGCAAAGTATGGGGAGGTCCATATTGTGGTTAATAGCGATGAGTGGCTGACGAGGAAAAAAGGATTTTACTTTCAACCTTTCCGGGACCGAAAGAAAATATTGGAGGCGTATACGCCCCACATTCATGAGGTTGATGATTCAGATGGTACGGTATGCGAAGCATTGCGCAGAATAAAACCAGATTATTTTGGAAACGGCGGGGATAGAACCAGTAAAAATACTCCCGAATTGGATGTCTGCCGAGAACTTGGGATAGAACCTGTTTTCGAACTGGGGGGAGGCAAGTATTCTTCTAGCTCAGCCATTAACGGAAAGAAAAGAGTAGTCACCCGATGGGGCTTTTATGACGTGCTCCTGGATATGCCCACGCTTAAAGTAAAGATCTTGCATGTTGATCAGGGCAAAAGTATATCGCTCCAAAAACATAAGGAACGAAGCGAATTCTTTTTCACGCCCACTGGAGAAGTAAGAATGAATTTGCCTGGAGTATGGCATGTGCTTTCAGCATCGAAGAGTGGCGATCTGGAAGTCCTAGAAGTTCAGGTGGGCGAGTCAACAGAAGATGATGAAGAGAGGATACTTGAAAACACTGACGAATTTGAGAGACAGGTAGAAAAGAAAATCAAGTTGAATAGGTAACCAATTTTACGTTGTGCTATGCTATGAAATCATAGCATTAAATGTATGAACCAAGTTTTGCAAGAAATGTATGAAAAGCATCATACAGAAAAGAGAAGTCCGGGGTTTACTATTCTATCGGATGAACGAGGCAATGTTTTTAAAAAAATTATTGGGACCGACAAACAAGTGTTGGATATTGGTTGCAGAGATGGTGCACTTACAAAATTTTTCTCAGAAGGAAATAATGTTCTCGGTGTAGATATAGACAAGAATGCATTGCAGAGAATTGAATCGAAACTTGGAATTAAGACGCTATTTTTTGACCTTAATGGTGATTGGTCCGAGTTGGGAGATAGGCAATTTGATGTAGTTGTCGCAGGTGAGATCGTAGAACATCTTTTTTATCCTGAGCGAGTCTTTGAAAAAGTCCATAAACATCTTAAAGAAGGAGGATTGTTCATAGGATCAGTCCCTAATGCGTTCTCATTGAAAAACAGATTGCGTTACCTTAAAGGAAGCAAGATGCACACTCCTTTATCGGATCCCACCCATATAAATCATTTTTCTGTCCCCGAGCTTGAGCAATTGCTTAAAAAGCATTTTGGCTCTGTTGAAATCATCGGACTAGGAAAATATGAAAGACTTGCTGGATTTTTCCCGTCCCTTTTTGCATTTGATTTACTCTTCAGCGCAAAGAAATAGTTACTTTTAGTATTTTTTATGAAAAAAACTGCTGGCTCAATATTGCGAATGCTTCAGTATGAAGTTCTAGCAGGATTAGATATTTCTGGCAAAGTTCTGGATCTCGGGGGAAGTACTCATTCAGGCTATCAGGATTTTTTTATTCAAAAAAGCCAGATTGATACTGTCAATATTGATGAAAATGTGGGTGCAAACATAGTGGCAAGCGTTGAGAATCCGTTACCCATTGAAAACGGGGTCTACGATTATGTCCTCGCTATTAACCTAATCGAACACGTATATAATGTACACAATGTTTTTACTGAAAGTGCACGTATCATGAAACCAGGTGGTACATTTGTAGTCGTAGTTCCATTTTTTCATCATGTACATGGATCACCCGATGACTACCATAGATATACTGCGTCAAGTTTGAAGAAAATGACTGAAGATGTGGGTCTCACTGTTATCGAAATACAAGAGTTAGGAGGTGGACTTTTTTCAACGTGGTTCCAAATGTTGGGGGGCGCAATTAAACCTCGAGGACTCAGAGACATTATAAAAAACCTGAGTCATAGAACTGATGTTTTTCTTTGTTCGGTATCAAAGGGTTACGCTAAAATGGTAAAAAACAATCCATTAGGGTATTTTCTTGTTGCAAGAAAAAACGGATAGTGGGTATATCTCATCTCTGATTACTATCCTCAAAAACTGGGCAGTTAGAAGACGAAGGATTAGATCTGCAATTCCGCCTATGGATGAGCTTGAGAATTTGTTATATTATCTAAATATTGTTACTCATCAGTTTTTCTTATGAAAAATATTTTTGTTCTTTCCATAGTGTTGTTTTTTGTGTCAACAGTAATTTTGCAAACGCAGCAACTGAAACAATAGTAATCCAGCCCGGTCCCGAGGAAGGGAAAGATACTTATTTTGGCATAGGCAGTGTAGGAGGAAGGGATGGACGTCCTGATAGCGAAGCTTTGAGAATCGGTGGATGGGGAGATACGTGGGTTACTTACATACAATTTCATCTAGATGAGCTTCCAACTGAAGCAGAGATAAAGAGTGCAAGTTTACAACTTTATCAGTGGAGGACAGACTCAAGTGCCAATCGTGTAAGGTTTTATCGTGTAACCGAGCAATGGAATGAATCTGATCCTGGCCATACTGATTATCCGCATGCTGTTGATTTTGGGATGGCTTATACCTCCATACCGACCAGTGATTGGTTAATTGTTGATGTAACAGAGATAACCCAAAATTGGTTTGCAGGTCTCTATCCAAATTACGGCTTAAAATTATTGGCTGAACGTAGTGCTGATGATACAAATTATGTAAAAGAATTTTGGTCCTCAGATTATCTCGATGATCCTTCGCTTCGACCTAAACTGGTCATAACATACGAGATGCCGGATCCGACGCCCGAGGAGGTGGTCGAGGATCTAGAGGGTATTGTTGAAAATGAAATAGATAAGAAGGAGGTACAGAATTCATATCTCGCACACATTAAGAAGTTTTTGGATTTCTTTGATAAAGAGCAGATACACGCAGCACTTAATCAGGTCAGTGCATTCGTAAAGAAAGTTTCTAAGGACCTGCAGAAGGGAGATATCCCGACGGAAACTGCAGAAGAACTTCAGGAATTGGGGAATGATCTCCAAGAGAAAATTGAGACCTCGTCTTCAGAAAGTGATGTTCCGCTGATCACGCAAGTTGCTTCGCCATACCCGCCTGAGTCTTCACAGTGGGCATCTGCAATATATGCAAACGGTAGTGGAAATAATCCTAATGATCCCAATCCGTGCGGTCTCACCGTAGCAGAGTGCGGCTGCGCACTTGCTTCAATGTCCATGCTCGGTCACTCATATGGTATCGCAACAGATATCAATGGCGATGAGGTAAACCCAGGCAACATGAACGCATGGCTTGAAGAGAATGGAGGATATACCCCGCTTGGAGGTTTATGGTGGAGCAAGGCACTAGCGTATATGGGGAAGGAAGACGGTGACGGATACAAGAGCAAACTATCCCTCTTAAGTGAGCAGATATCAGATGTGGATGGATTTTTAGCGCAAGATAAGCCGGTGATTGCGTTCAATGAGTCAAAGGGACACTACTTTGTGCTGACCGAGAAGAATGAGAATGGTTCATACGACGTTCGTGATCCGTACTGGTATATGACGCAAACTACCAATGACACCAAGGACACAGTGAATAATGTACAGGATTATAATAATGACATTGATAAGGTAAAGCTGTTTGAGTACCACGATCAGCCACAAAAACTCGCTGACGCTCTTGAGATCCACTTGGCGTCACCTGCAGAGCTTCTACTTACTGATAGTGAGGGACGCAGGACGGGATATGATTTTGAGACTGGTGAAGTGCTCCAGGAGATCCCTGGCAGTTCATACGATCAAACCTCAGCAATCTACACGACTACAGGCATTGAAAGCAATCCTCATTTTGAAAAGGTGTTACTGGTGGACGATACCCAAGACGATGTCTATACACTTGAAGTCATTGGTACCGGAGAAGGTGAGTATACACTCTCGACTCTGACGATCAATGAGGGTGGATCCTTTGCAACTGAGAGCATCGTTGCGATAACAGAAGAAGGACAGACTGATACATACCTCGTTGATGTGGAGGTTGGCAATGGAGAACTGCAGGCGATCATTGATGCCTTGTATGCAGCCGCAGAGGATCTTCCTGAAGATGATCAAGTCAAAATTGCTCATCATCTTGATGTGATCGCAGACAAGGTAGGGAAGGAAAATACGGTTGCCTCAGAAAGCACCATTGTAAACTTGCTCGCATATATAGCAAAGAAAGATATTGCTAACTCAGAGGAGCTTACTGCGCTCTTGCAGGAACTGCTTGCCTCACTTGAATAATATGAAAAAGGGAACAGCACTTCTCTTTGGTGCATTGGTTGGACTCTACATTAGCTTCAATATATGGGGTGTTGGGTTGTTCGGGGGTAGTGCCCGCCCGGCAGTAGCAGTGGTGCTAGACACGAGTGATTCGGTACAAACACAGACAGGGTCCTCCACTGTGGACGTAATTTCTTCTGAGATTCAACCGTGTGATTTTGCCGTACTGCGAGCGCAGTCATTGGCCCTGCTGCAACCAATAGAAGATGGTCTTTCCGATGTTTGGGAATTGAGTCATGATGAAGGAAGTCCGTACACGCACACTCAATATGCAGATCTTGGCGGGACAGAGCTCGATCTTTGTGCATACGAGATTGCATATTTCACTCAAGAAGATGATGCGGATGTGTCTGGTCTTGAGAATACATTGATCGAACATCTTAAAAAAGATGGATGGGAGACACCCGCAATGCTTGAGATCCCAATTGGAGAGGCTTATGAGCCTGTTCTTCTGAGCTTTGCGCATGCAGGTGGCCCATTAGGTCAGACAACGGTCTTCATCAAAAAAATAGATGGATATAACCAGGTACTGTTTGCAACAGTGTCAAATCAGAGATGGCAGCAGAACCGGAAAGCCTACATGGAAGGAACCGTGGAAGATCCTTGCCCGTGCTCTGCAATGCTGGAGTTGACCCTCAGTGCACCAATGGATCTCATACAGTACGCTCAGGCACAAGAAGTGCAGGTGCAATCCTTTTGGGAACAGGCGCAACCGGCATCCGCAAGTACAAACACAGAGCCGTTGCTTGAAGATGTCTGCGATTTCACTCGCATGGAACAGACCGCACAGTCATACGTGCAGGAAGCATTCTCAGACAAAGAGGGAGAGTGGGAAATGGTTACCAATACGTCACGTAATCAGAGCGAGCGTCGCTTTGGTGTGGTTGCAACAGGAGAGTATCTGCATGCATGCGAATACGAATTCGGATACAACAGAATAAGTGAGGGTACGACTGCGTATCAAACACAATCTGATTCTCCAGAATATGCACTGCGCCAGCGTTTGAAAGAAGAGGGATGGCTCACAACACATAAGATCGATCTCAAGAGCGCGGCGCTCGAGAAACAGCTCTCTTTGGTCCTTACGGGAGATATGGAACTATTCGAGGATACGACTATATTTGTTAAGTTTTATCCTGCTGAACGTGCAGTGCAGTTTGCGCGTTTGGTTTCGGGCGAAAAGGTTGAGTCGAAGGAATCATATATGTCTGGTGAATCGGGGAGTCCTTGCCCGTGTGCTGATCATATGTCCTTAAGTATAAGTGGCATAGTCGCGCTCACGCCGTACTTTGAGCGTTTTGGTAGAGAAATGATACAGGAGTAGGGAAGAAAAAGCCGCGTGTCCCCTTTAGGGACCAGCGGCTTTTGACACCGCTGTCATAGTATTACGTTGCCCAAAATCCCAATTACACGCCTCCTCTGCTGTGGTATAGTTTTCCCCATATGAAAGACATTCTTCAGGGGGCTGTGTTTGTGGGCCTTTTTCTCGTTCCGTTCCTGCCGTTGTACGTAGAAAATGATTTTTTCTTCCCGTACATTACCGGTAAGAACTTTGCATTCCGCATTATCGTTGAGTTCATGTTTGCCTCCTGGGTACTGCTTGCACTGTATGAGCCGAAGTATCGTCCAAAATTCTCCTGGATCCTTGCAGGTTTCGCTGCGCTTTTGGGAGTGATGGCTGTCGCTGATGCGCTTGGAGAGCACCCACTTTCAAGTTTCTGGAGCAATTTTGAGCGCATGGACGGATACGTCACGCTTGTGCATGTCTTCATGTACATGGTGGTTGCGGGAAGCGTTTTCACTACCGCGAAGCTGTGGTCCTACTTTTTCCATACGTCAGCTGCTGTCGCGCTGTGTGTTGCGCTCTACGGACTCGGGCAATATAACGGCATTATTGCAGCAGGCAACGGTAGCACAATCCGTGTCGATAGTCTGCTGGGCAATGCGGCATACATGGCGGTCTATATGCTGTTCCACATCTTCATCATCTTCTGGCTGTTTGTCCGGACGAAAGTGCTCAGTTACAAGATCGGCTATGCGCTTGTCGCGGCTGTACTTGCGTACACGCTGCTGCTTACCGGTACGCGCGGTACGTTTTTGGCGCTCATCGGCGGTTCAGCGGTGACGGTCGTGTATGTTGCACTCTTCGGGCGAAAATATCCTGAATTCAGGAAGATCGCTATCGGCGCGTGCGCGGTTATCGTACTCGCCGCCGGAAGCTTTTGGCTTTTGCGCGACAGCACGTACGTCCAGAGCCAGCCTGCATTGAAGCGTATCGCCGACATATCGCTTTCGCGGGACCTCACTGTCCGCGGAACCATCTGGAGCATGGCGCTCGAAGGTGTGAAGGAGCGTCCGATCCTCGGCTGGGGCCAGAGCAATTTTAATTATGTCTTCAACAAAGAGTATGATCCCTCACTGTATTCTGCTGAAGCGTGGTTCGACCGCACGCACAACATCGTGCTCGACTGGCTGATCGCCGGAGGCATTGTCGGACTTCTCGCATATTTCTCGATCTTCTTTGCCGCACTCTACTATCTGTTCCTGCAGCCGATCCTCAGAAAAGATGAAGATCCGACGTTCAATGTGCTGGAACGCGGCGTGCTGCTCGGGCTGCTTGCGGGATATCTCGTCCACAACCTCGTGGTCTTCGACAATATCATCAGCTACATATTCTACGGAAGCATACTCGCACTCATACATTCCCATGTGGGCTCAACCATCAAAGCGGTGCATTCGTTCACGCTCGACCGGCATCTGATCGCGCAGTTTGTGGCGCCTATCCTGCTTCTTACTACCGGCGCAGTAGCGTATTTTGTAAACTACCCGGGCATAGCGGCGGCTGCAGATATCATTGATGCTATGCGCGAACAGACTGTTGAAGGCCGCCTGCGGGAATTCCATAGCGCAATCGAACGGCACTCGTTTGCCGATCAGGAGATCGTCGAGCAGCTTGCGCAGCAGGCAATGGGAGCGGTCCGCAGTACAAGCGCAACCGATGAAGAAAAGAGAGCCATAACACAGCGCGCTGAGCTCGAGCTCTTGCGCATGATAGAAGAGAAGCCGAACGATGCCCGGTTACATGCATTTCTGACGAGCTTTTATCGGGCGATCGGTGCATTGCCCCAGGCGAAGGAGCAGGCTGCAAAAGCGCGTGAGCTTTCGCCAAACAAACAGGCGATCATCACTGAGCAGGGGATTATCGAACTGCAGCTCAATAATATTGATGGAGCAGTCGAGTTCCTGAAGACTGCGTTTGAGCTCGACGAATCGAATGTCCAGGCACGTCTGCTATACGCCGGAGTCCTTCTGCGCGCAGGAAAAGAAGAGGAGGTTCGCGCGCTCATCGGAGAGGAATATTTTGAGCGATTCGCATTTAATGATTTTGCACTGGCTATGGCTGATCAGAGCGGCGACAAGGAGCTCCTTGCTGAGATGTTTGAAGCGCGGGTACAGGCACAGCCTGAGGTCGCACAGCACCGTGCAAGCCTCGCCTTCATCTACTATGAGCTTGGACAGACGCAGAAAGCCATTGAGGTGCTGGAGAAGGGCGGAGAAGATATACCGACCTTTGCCGACAGCGCACAATGCTTTGTAAAGAATCTCAAAAACGGAGTGCGTCCTGACGAAGGGTGCTAAGCAGCACAATGAGCATTGATATACAAACAAACATACCGCTTGCACGGTACACGACACTGAAGGTCGGCGGACCCGCGGAGTATTTTGCGTCGGTACAGACCGAAGAAGAACTTACAGAAGCTGTGGCGTTCGCGCAGGAACGCAGGCTTCCGCTTACGGTGCTCGGCGGCGGATCGAATGCCCTTGTCTCTGATCAGGGCGTAAAAGGTCTCGTTGTCCTCATGGATATCAAAGGCCTCAGATCACAGATCGAAGGAGGCACCATTTTCGTTGATGCTGCCGCAGGAGAAAATTTCGACAGCGTGGTTGCGCATACAGTTACACACGGGTGGTGGGGTCTGGAGAATCTTTCGCACATACCCGGCACTGTCGGAGCAACGCCCGTGCAGAATGTCGGTGCGTATGGAGTGGAAGCTAAAGATGTTGTGCATGCCGTGCGTGCATTCAACACTGACCTCGGGCAATTTGAGATGCTCGATGCTGCTGCATGCGCGTTCGGATATCGGGACTCCATATTCAAGCACGCATCAGGCAAGAGGTTCATCATCACTGCGGTTACTTTTGCGCTGTCGCTTTCTCCGCGAAGGAAGTTATCCTATCGTGACCTCTCTTCATGGTTTGCGGATAATCCGGAACCGTCTCAAAGCGAAATCCGTGAAGCAGTCATGAAGATCCGAGCGGGAAAATTTCCCGATTGGCATGTTGTCGGAACAGCCGGTTCGTTCTTCAAGAATCCCATCATCCCGTTCGCGTCAGCCTCAGTCTTGCTTGAACGCTACCCGCGACTGCCGGTGTTTGCAGTGAATGAGCATGAATCGAAAATCTCACTTGGCTGGATACTCGATAAGGTATTGCATGTCCGCGGCTATACAAAAGGAAATATTGCTTTGTATAAAGATCAGGCGCTCGTGCTTGTGGTGAACGCACCAACAACCGCCACGGAGATCGAAGACTTCGCCCGCGCGGTCACAGAAAGAATTGAAACAGAGACGGGCATCGCTGTTGAATGGGAAGTGACGAAGCTGCAGTAGCGGCGCACATGCAAAAAAATTTTAAATTTTTTTTGCATGTTTTCTTATCCACAAATGTATATGCACTTTTTTCTTGTCTTTAACATTAGAGAGCGAGATAATATTTGTAAGCAGACATTCTCTTCCCGAATTGTTCTTTGAAAAGAGAAGTCAGCGGTCGAATATTTTTATTCACTAACTCTCATCACAAAACATGCCAGCAAAAAAGAAAGCAGTGCGTAAGGCAGCACCAAAGAAGGCTGCAAAGAGGACCGCAAAGCGACCTGCAAAGAAGACAGCAAAGAAGGCTGCAAAGAAGACTGTTCGCAAAGCTGCAAAGAAGACAGCAAAGAAGACAGCAAAGAAGGCTGCAAAGCGACGCAAATAATCATTGCGCTCGCAATGATGGAAAAAACCGCCCTCCACGGCGGTTTTTTCGCGGTGTTAAAGCTGGGTGATTCGTGATATGCTAGGCCATTATGTCATTTTTAGACCGTTTTTTTGGGCCGACCTATGAGAAAGCCCTCAAGGAAGTGCAGCCGCTGGTGGATCGCATCAATGGGTTGGAGTCAACGTATGAGCCGTATACCGATGCGCAGCTTATCGAAGCTGTTCAGGAATTGCGTGAGAAAACTGCAGCAGGGACGCCTCTTGAAGAAATCTTGCCCTTTATGTTTGCACTCACGCGCGAAGTTTCTCGCCGCACGCTTGGGCTGCGACATTACGATGTGCAGCTTATAGGAGGCATTCTCTTGCATCAGGGCAAGATCACTGAGATGCGCACAGGAGAAGGAAAGACGCTTGTTGGGACACTTCCGGCTGCACTCAATGCACTGTCAGGGAAGGGCGTGCATGTGGTGACGGTCAACGACTACCTCGCGCGGCGCGATGCCGTATGGATGGGGCAGATATATGCAGGGCTCGGACTGACACTCGGAGTCATCAACCATGATGCGTCGTACATTTACGATGCGGGGCACAAGGAGGTGGATGCCGAACGCGATGCTGAAGGCTCGTATAAAGTGTTCTACGAGTTTTTGCGTCCCTGCTCGCGCAAGGAGGCGTATGCGGCAGACATCACGTATGGCACGAACAGCGAATTCGGTTTCGATTACTTGCGCGATAATATCGAATTCGAGGCGTCTCGTCTGCGTCAACGGGGTCATGGGTATGCGATCGTTGACGAGATCGACTCTATTCTTATTGATGAAGCCCGTACGCCTCTGATCATATCTGCCCCTGCCCAGGATTCAGAGAATCTCTATGAGGTTTTCGCACGCATAGCTTCGAACCTGCACGAGGGAGAACACTTCACGCTTGATGAAAAATTGAAGAGTGCAACGCTCACTGATGCCGGGATCGAAGAAGCAGAACGGATGCTCGGGATAGACAATATATATACTGACCGCGGCATAAAATATGTGCACCATCTGGAAACAGCGGTGCGGGCAAAGGGTCTGTATCATCGGGACAAGGAATACGTGGTCCGGGATGGAGAAGTAGTGATCGTGGACGAATTTACCGGACGGCTCCAGCCGGGCAGGAGGTGGTCGGACGGTCTTCATCAGGCTATGGAAGCGAAAGAGGGCGTGGCTATTCAGCGTGAATCGCGCACCTATGCTTCGATAACCTATCAAAACTATTTCCGCATGTATGAAAAGCTTTCGGGTATGACCGGTACAGCGCTCACCTCTGAAGAGGAATTTTACTCAGTATACAAGCTCGAGGTTGTTCCAGTGCCGACCAATAAGAAGAACGAGCGCCTCGACCAGAACGACCTCATTTTCCAAACGACGAACGGCAAGTACGAGGCCGTCATCCGAAAGGTAAAGGAAGTAAGCGCTACCGGCCAGCCAGTACTGATCGGTACGGCTTCGATCGAGACCAATGAGATACTCGCACGTGCGTTGACGCAGGCGGGAGTGACGCATGAGATGCTCAACGCAAAAAATCACGAACGGGAGGGAGAGGTCATTGCCGAAGCGGGCAAAAAGGGAAGGGTGACACTCGCAACAAACATGGCAGGCCGCGGCGTGGACATCAAACTGGGTGGTACACATGCAACAGAAGAGGAAGCACAGGAAATCCGTGCGCTCGGCGGATTGTTCGTACTCGGTACCGAACGGCACGAAGCGCGCCGCATTGATAACCAGCTCCGCGGCCGTTCAGGGCGGCAGGGCGACCCTGGCGAAACACAATTCTTCGTATCAATGGAGGATCAGCTTATGCGTGTGTTCGGTGGCGACCGGATCAAGGGACTCATGGGCACTTTTGGTATTCCTGATGACCAGCCCATTCAGAACAGCCTCATTTCAAAACAGCTCGAAGCTGCGCAGTCGCGGATCGAAGGCTTCCATTTTGATTCCCGCAAGCAGGTACTCGCGTACGACAATGTGCTGAACCAGCAGCGGCAGGTTGTCTATGCTCGAAGACATAAGCTTCTTTTAGGTGCGAAGGAGGAAGTTGAATCGGTCTTGACTGAGTTGGTAGAGCTTATCCCCGAAGCCGCAGAATCCATCGAGCGGAAAAAAGCTGAGTTCGGTGAGCAATGGGATGAGCTGATCCGCAGACTGTGCCTCCAAATGATCGACATTCTGTGGGTTGAGCACCTTGAAGTGATGCAGTCTACCCGCTCAAGCGTCAATCTTCGGGCATATGGCCAGCGTGATCCGCTGATCGAGTACCGAAGAGAGGCGATGCGCCTCTATAAGGAGATGCAGGAGGCGCTCCTCCATAGAATCGCAGAGATTATTCCGCAGCTGCAGCCGGAAGCACTCAGAAGGGAGGAGGAGGAGTTGACCAAGGCACGAGTCCATGCGCAACAGGCAGGCGGTGGAAGCGAAACACAAAAAGCTGCGAGTGCGCCGCGGGTGAACTCCCAGGAATACGGCAGGAACGATACGGTGGTCATTACCAATGGAACACAGACGCAGGAACTTAAATTTAAAAAGGCTGAGCCTCTTCTGCAGACAGGGGAATGGCGAGTACAGAAATAAACGTGCAGATACAAAAACCGGCTCCCATGAGGAGCCGTTTTCTGTATCTAGTAAACCCTTGTGAAATTGAGTATCATGCTTGCATAATATGAAACTTCTCGCACGATTGCTTATAACCGCTCTGGCACTTCTGCTTGTTGCTGAAGTGGTTCCTGGTATTGAAGTCCAGAATCTCTATATAGCAATCATAGCAGCTCTTGTACTGGGACTCCTCAATATCTTCATTAAACCGCTTCTGGTTCTTCTGACGCTGCCGATCACTATCATAACCCTCGGATTGTTCATGTTCGTTATTAATGCGGCACTGTTCTGGTTCACCGCGTCATTCATCGACGGTTTTTCAGTCTCTGGTTTTCTGCCTGCCTTGGTAGGGTCTCTTGTTGTAACTGTTATCAGCGCCTTTGCCAATAAGCTGCTGGAATGAAAAACTTTCTTTTTCTTGGGGTTTCGGTGCTCGTCTTTATCGGAGCTGCAGTATTTCTTTCCACTCAGCTCGACCTTATGGAAACATTACAATTATCCGCAGCGAACGGGCAGCTCCATGTCGCATATGGAGTGTATGTGCTGATCCTTATCTTAGCGGTAGTGTGTATGCCCTTCACAGTCATGCCGCTCATACCCGTGGCTGCGAGCATATTTGGGCCGTTCATTACCGGTGTGCTGAGTGTCATTGGGTGGACATTAGGCTCAATGGCAGCATTTCTTATAGCACGCCATGTAGGGAGGCCAGTACTCAAAAGATTACTGCCGCTTAAGAAAATCGATGAACTATTGAGCACAGTCCCAAAACGATCGCGTTTTATGTTCATTGTGCTGCTCCGCCTGACACTCCCCGTTGACATTGCAAGTTATGCTCTCGGACTGACGAAATCACTAAGGTTTATTGAGTATTCTACTGCGTCATTTGTGGGAGTGCTCTGGTCGTCCTTCTCCTTTGCATACTTAGGAGATGCTCTTCTAAAAGGAAATTTAATCGTCTCTGCACAGCTGGCCATTGCATCGCTTGTTATTTTTCTCATTGGGTGGTATTTGTTAAAACGCTCAAATCACTCAGATAAGTAATCAACCATATGTTTGTAGATGAATTGGAGATCTATGCAAAGGCCGGAGATGGCGGCAAAGGGGTCGTGCGCTGGCTTCGGGCCAAGTTCGTACCCAAGGGAGGGCCAGCAGGCGGTAACGGTGGAAAGGGCGGCGATGTATACGTCCGCGCTGTTCGTGATCTGAACATTCTCGCTAAGTACACGGGAGCAAAATCTTTTGTTGCCCAGAATGGCGGAGATGGGAGAAGCAACAGCCAGTTCGGAAAAAGAAGCGACGATCTCTATATTGATATCCCGGTTGGGTCTGTCGTTACAGATACGGGACGTGATCGTGTATATGAATTGTTTGAGGAAGGCCAGACTGAGAAGATACTTCAGGGTGGTGCCGGTGGCCTGGGGAATGAGCACTTCAAGTCATCGGTGAATAGGTCGCCTATTGAGTCGACGGAAGGGGAAAGGGGCGAGGAGGGCAGTTTTAAGATTGAGCTGTCTTTGGTTGTCGATGTCGGGCTTATCGGATTGCCGAATGCCGGCAAGTCTACACTGCTGAATACATTCACAAATGCAAGCTCTCCTGTTGGAGCGTACGCGTTCACGACCGTTGAACCGCATCTGGGCGCTCTGTACCAGTATGTCATTGCCGACATTCCCGGTCTTATCGAGGGTGCCGCAGAGGGGAAGGGTCTCGGACACAAGTTCCTGCGGCATATACAGCGGACAAAAATGCTCCTGCACCTTGTCTCTCTGGAAAATGACAGCCCCAAGGATGCGTATTTGACCGTCAGAAAGGAGCTATCTAAATTTGATCCAGCTCTCGCTCAGAAGGAAGAGTGGATTATTTTCACCAAAAAAGACCTTGCAGATCAATCTAAAATAGACACTCTGGTTGATGATATTGACATACACAAGAATCGTGTGTTTGTAATATCAGTTTTTACCCAGGATGGAGTCAAAGAATTGCGCGATGCGCTTGTGAAGAAACTATCTGAAGGGTAATATTACGCCCATGACCACATACACAACTACTGTCGGCATCGAAGTTCATGCCGAGTTGAAGACAAAAAGTAAGATGTTTTGCGGCTGTGCGAATGATCCCCATGCAGCTGAACCGAATGCGCATGTGTGCCCGGTCTGCATGGCCCATCCGGGCACGCTGCCGACGGTCAATAAAGAGGCGGTGCATTTTCTGCTGCAGGTCGGGAAGGCTATCGGAGGGGAACTTGCGGACTATAGCGAATTTGATCGGAAGAATTATTTCTATCCGGATATCCCGAAGGCATACCAGATCAGCCAGTATCAGTTTCCATTCGTAAAAGGAGGATCTATTGCCGGAGTGGCGATTACCCGTGTGCATCTGGAAGAGGATACCGCACGCAGCGCTCATGACCAGGGTGATGAGAGCCTCGTCGATTTCAATCGGGCTGGGGTGCCTTTGATGGAACTTGTAACCGAGCCGGTCATTCACGACGCACAGAAGGCGGGGGAGTTTGCCAAGGAACTGCAGCTTCTGCTGCGGACCTTAGGTGTCTCTGATGCGAACATGGAAAAGGGTGAGATGCGCGTTGAGGCGAACATATCAGTCAGTAAGACAGATGAGCTGGGCACGAAGGTTGAAGTTAAAAATCTCAACTCATTTAAATCTGTTGAGGCTGCCATAATCTATGAAACAAAACGACATAGAGAGGCTTTGGAGGCAGGGCAGGAACTTCGACAGGAGACGCGCGGCTGGGATGAAGCGAAAGGAAAGACATTCCTGCAACGTTCCAAAGAAACTGCTCAGGATTATCGCTATTTCCCTGATCCAGACATTCCGAAGTTCGTACGATCCGAGATACCGCAATTTTCTGATTCTCGTATATCCGAGATACTGCCAGAAACTCCTGATTCCAAGCGCTCAAAGTACACTTCACTCGGTCTATCCGAGAAGCAGATCGAAATACTTATCTCCAACATTGCTAATAATACTTTTTTTGAAAAGGTGATCGCTGCACTTCCTAACGGAGCCAATGTCACTTTGGCTGCTAACTATTTCACCACTGACGTGATGAGTCTTCTGGATGAGGAACATCCCATTGCATCCGCGCACGCTGATATGTTTGTTGAACTTATAGCACTGGTCGCTGAAGATAAAATAACTTCACGTGTGGCAAAGGATCTTCTTCCTGAAGCAGTATTTTTAGGTAAAAATCCCTTACAAATGGCTCAAGAGCGCGGACTTATACAACAGAACACTGCTGAAGCGCTTGCCGCTGTCATTGACGCAGTGATAGCTGAAAATCCGTCTGTGGTTGAGGAGTATAAGGGAGGTAAGAGTGCTTCGCTGCAGTTTTTAGTGGGCCAGGGCATGAAAGCAACAAAGGGATCAGCGAACCCGGGCTTGCTTGCGAAATTGCTGCAGGAAAGGTTGAGCTGATATTACACACAGTCATGTGTCAGCCGAGAAGAAATCTCGGCTGACCTGATGTATAATTTACATATGGACGTCCTAACTGTGGGGGGAAAAGAATACGTAAAAGCTAGTGTTATCGCCCGAGAACTCGGCTACACGGCTGATTATGTCGGGCAGCTATGCCGTTCTCACCGTGTTCGCGCAAAACTCGTGGGACGAAGCTGGTTTGTTGACCGAGATTCAATTGCGCAACATAAGACTACTCGCTACAGGAGTACGCAAACTAAGGCTAAGGAGTCACTGAAAGAGGAAGTCAGGTTTCGTCTTGAACAGACCGCTAATCCAGTCCAGTCTTCGCCACACTACTATCGCACTACCGGCAAACCAAGCTTCACCTACGTAAATGACGAGTCGGAACTTATACCTATTGTGCAGAAAACACCAAAGGTGGGTACCCTTGCAGTGGGCCTGGCTGATGCCGTGCCTGTATCGGTGACATCGGACGCATCAGGCTATCGGATGAATGCTCCGAAGCTGCCAGTCATACGGTTCAGGGGTTCTCTGAAGGTATCGGAGATCAGTGAGGATGAACTAATTGCAAAGGAGGGTGAGCGGATAATTCATCCGAAGGAAGTACAGAATAACAATAGTACAAAGAAAAATATAGTTATTTCGTCAAAACCTGCGCTTGAGGAAAAAGAGAAGACGACGTTGATACCCCCCAAGACTGCTCGTGCGATACGGGCGACAAAAACCGTCACTCTGAAAAAAGATTCATCAGAAGTCCGTACCCAGGAATCTGATGACACAAAGGCGGCTTTTGCTGCTCAAAGAAAGAATGCGCCTGACGCAATTGACGGAGCAGACGTAACCACGGTCGCGGTGGTCGCGGAAGAAGGGATGACCCTCAGTTCAAAAGTATTGATAGTAAGTACCTGCATGTTCTCTTTTTTTATCGCTCTCGCTCTTCTCGGACTCGAGACCAGCTACACTGTGGACGGACAGTCGATCACCGCTTCGTACCGGTTTACGATCGATCATCTTGCTGCGTCCGTTTACTCCTCTGCGGCAGATGTAAATGCTATTTTTGACCTGTTCAAGTTCTCCACCAATTTCTTTATTTTTTGATAATAAAATGAGCGATTTACTTATAAAATATATAGGTAAATCGCATGACGCAGAGCTTACACATAAATGGAAAACAATACGTTCCGAGCAACGTCCTTGCTTCGCAGTGCGGATACAGCCATGACTACATCGGGAAGCTTGCGCGGGAAGAAAAGATTCTCGGCACGCAAGTGGGCAGACAATGGTTCATCGAGCCTGAATCTCTGAAAACTTTTCTTGCTCAGATTGAGATCCAAAAGAAGATCAGGAAAGAAGAACTCAGCCGCAGGCGAAAGATCGAACACGAATCTCATCAGAAAAAAGCAACTGCCGGACACCAAAGCACGCCGGAGTTTTTGGCTGCCGCTCAGACGCTTGTCCTGTTGATATGCGGCGGCCTTGTCGGAACGCTGAGCTGGGTCGCAGTGCATGACGGGATAGGAGTATCTGACCTGAGCTATGGGGCGACACACAACATTGCAGTCATTGCAGATGCCACTCTACCTGAGCATGTGTATCGTGCACCGGGCATTGAGGTGGGCCTTTCAGCATCGTCCGTTGAGAGCCAGGTTATTTTTGAAGAACAATCTGTCTTCACGACGCTTCCACAATTTCCGCCGAGGAATGTCTCATACCCGATTGCTGTTCAGACTGAAGTCATCGCATCGGAATTCTCTGATGAGGTACAGATAGTCGTGGATGACAGCGGTGATCTGTTGATACGTCCGATGTTCAAAGAAGAAGCGGGGTCGACGACATTCTTAATGGTGCCGGTTGAAAAAGGATATGAATAGCTGGCATACACAACCGAATATATCCCTGCTTGGCATCCTTCTTTTTGCTATGCTTACGGCATATATCTTTGGCGGCGCAGTTGCTTCTGCTGCCTTCAACCCCACCATCAACTACCAAGGAAAACTCACCGCTTCAACATCCGCAGCGGT
>CAZKFF010000012.1:0-6855 GCA_964552045.1 uncultured Candidatus Saccharibacteria bacterium
CACCAATGCACAAACGGAGTTTTTTGGTCTCCATACTCTCCGCATCGTATGCGACCCCCGCCTCAAAAACCGGAAACACATCGCGGGCCTGTTCGCGGAGTACATCCTTGAATACCCATCCCTGAGAATTCTTGTGTCGCACATTGCCCCACCGTCCGCCGAGCTTTTGCAAACGAACCTCTTCGCCGTACGGGATATCCTTTACCACCACGTCGAATGCAACCACAGGGTCAGCGTACAGCTGTGCTCCTTGCTCTCCTATGAAATAAAGCATCCCTGCAGCGGGTGCAAGGGAGGGTGCGTGATACAAAGGTATATCATTCAAACCAGAGACTCCGACTGCAGACGCAGGGTTCGGCAGCAGTGCCTGGGGAGATTTTGGGACAGCGGGGATCAATGAGAAAAGAGATTTTGTTGCAAAATGGTAGAGATCCTCGATGACCGCCAGAAATACCCGCATATTGCTCAGTATACCATTTGTCCGCTGCTCCAAGAATACAGTCCTTGCAAGGGTGCAAAATATCACTTGCTTTTAGGCCATATTTCATTGGCTTTCGGGTACACATGCGTCAGCGGGTGCTGTGTGCAGTCATGCCGATTTGCCTTGCAAATATCCCTTCCGTAATGAACAAGACGATGATTGAAGTTCCACCACTGCGATCGCGGCATGATCTCCATGAGATCGCGTTCGATGCGCACCGGATCGGTGAAGTCACTCAGGTCAAACCGTATAGCGAACCGGCGCACATGCGTATCAACTGCAATGCCCTCATGAATGCCATACAGCGTTGCAAGGACGACATTCGCCGTCTTGCGCGCCGCTCCAGGAATGGTCGTCATCTGCGCAAGCGTCCGTGGAAGTTCGCCTTCAAATTCATCACGCACTTTTTTTGCCGCGGCAATAATGTTGCGCGCTTTGTTGCGGTAGAAACCGCATGCATAGATATCCTTCTCGAGTTCGGACTGCTTCGCGTTCGCATAATCGTCAACGCTCCGGTACTTGGAAAAAAGTTCCTGCGTGACCAGATTCACCCGCTTGTCGGTACACTGCGCGGAAAGCTCCACAGCAACAAGACATTCAAAGTCGTTGGAATAATTGAGCGCGATCTTCGCGTCAGGATAGAGTTTTGTGAGAATAGCATTGAGCTTTTTCACCCGGGCTGTCCGTTCCTTTTTCTTCTCCGCGGTCATTGTCTTTATGAAAGGAATCTATAGAGCGAAAGCGCAATGCCGCCAAGCGTCACCACAAAAAGGACGGCACACACCAGCACGCCGATTACAGGAACGTACAAAAGCGCATAGAGTGCGGCAGTGCCGACGATGATCCACACAAGCGATACTTGTATCTTCTTGGTAAAGATACGCGAGAGAAAAGCACCCAGAACCACCCCGCTTAATGCACATGAGAGCGCATACATAAGAAGCGAGAAGAGCAGCCCGGCAATGCCGACGATCGCCCCGAGGACAGTAAGAATAAGGATTACCGAAAGCACCGGCCCTAATACAGCAATGCTTGTACCGACAGCCGCGCTTTTGACCGGATGAAGCAGAAGATGCTGCACCAGCTGCTGCAGCTCCTTCCTGAACAAGAGATACAACGAGAGGCATGCGAAGAGCACCATAAAAAGAGGTATGAGTGCATTACGGACGCCCTGCTGCGGCTGTATTGATGAGGCTGCATATTCATTGCGTACCACCTCACCCTCAACTGCGGCATTCTGCGCTCGCACCAAGGGCTCAGCGCTTGCATATTTCACTGAACCGCTTACAGCAGCCTTTTCACCTAGCGTCAACGCTGTTGCTGTTTTTATGTCCACATCCTTCCCCACCTGTGCATCAATGCGGATGCGTTCAGACGTGCCCAAAACAGAGCCTCCCACCGTGCCGTTAATCTCAGCCTCTCCACCGAAGAAGATGATATCTCCGTCCACGCGTGCCGTTGACAGCACATTGAGCACTCCACCGATCACGAACAGATCGCCGCCGACATGGTCGGCGATGGTAGCCTCTCCAGCGATAATGCGGACGTCATCGGTCACGGTTGCATGCAGCTGCGTTGCTCCACCGACGATCGTCAGGTCGTTGCCGATGGAGCCGTTGGCATCAACGGAACCGCCGAACGCATACATGTCGCCGGTTACAGACCCGGACATAGATGTGTCGCCGAACGGGCCGACAGAAACATAGTAATCTCCGTCCACGATCTGGTCCGCATCAACCGTGACATTCTCACCGATGCGCAGAACAGTTTCTGCATGGACACACAATGGGAATACAGCAAAAAGTAAGGCCAGCTGAGCTATTTTTTTCATACAATGTTATTCATTCTGCGCTTTTTTCACCGTATTGTCCATAACCGCATCTTCATCTGCATAGAATGACTGTATCAGTAAAAACGTGCCGCACACCAGACACACGGCGGTACATAAACACACGGCACTTACCATAAGAAAACGTTTCTGATCAGCGGACATATTCAACAGGAGACTGCAGGATGCACGCAATCGCGATCCCGAGAAGGATCAAAAAGAGCATAGCGGAGAAAAGCGCAACGCGCGGCAGCGACAATTCTAGATCGCCTGAATACCAGTCACGTACATACAAGAAAGAGAAAATGAATTGGAAAAACGTCATTGTATGATTTCGTATATAAACCTTACTTGAAAAGCAATTTACCCCGTTCCCATATCTCAGGGTGGCCGTTTTGCTTCAGCCAGTACCACCACTCGGCTCCCCACAGATATTGCTGGGCAAAACCGGTCGCTTCTGCATATGTCAGGATATCATTTATCTTATCAATATCCATGCGAGAATATTGTGTTTCAATGTCAACATCGGTTATCGGTTCAAGCAGCCACGGTTCCGCGGAAAGCTCAATGAGGAACGTCGGCTTCTTTCCGTACAACAGCTCCATCGCAGCTGTCTTCACCTTGTATGCCCATGCAGGCATAATCGTCCTGAACTGACCAAGCTCAGGGTTCCAGAAATAGAGATACACACTCGTTCCAAACGCATCCCCATGCTTATACGGTCCCGCCCATGTTCCCAGGTTGCCGCTGTCAGTTATCAGAAACGGCCGTGAGGCATCAAGGCTCCTGAAGTGCGCCACTTCCCGTTCAAAGAACGCCTCGTCGAACTCGCCACAATGATCTTTGGCGAAGACTTCCAGATAGGGTTCATTTTCGATCTGCCAGTAGGTGATGGCATCGCTGTCTTTGTAGCGGTTCACCACGGTGGTAATGTACTGCAGTATCTCTTGCTGCTGTTCTTCCCACGTCAATGATTCCGCCCATTTCGGCACATGACACTCCGGCCAACGTGGCAAACGTCTGCCTACAGCCAGGATAACCTCTGCACCCTCTTCCTCTGCCCGGCGCACCTGGTAATCCAGCTCGGTGAAGTTGTACACGTCATCGATCGGCTCGACCATCGGCCAATGCGCAGCGAGGCGTATATGCCGTACCCGCAGATCAGTGAGGATTGCCTCATACGTTTCCTTCCAGTCTAGTCCAAGCTGTGTCGCATACATAGTATTGAAGGACATGCCATACACGATGTGCTCCGGCTTTTCCGTACGCGTCATGAAAAACAGGACAGCTGCGAGCAACAGAAACACAACAAGAAGCACAGCCAGTACTTTTCGCAAAAGGCTCATCAGATAAATAGTATCACGAAGCCTATCGCTATTATGGCGATATATAAGGATTTTCGGATAACTGTTTTGAATCCGAAATCATTCTCTCCGGCCTCATGCGGAATAAAGCGTCCGAACAGAAGACCGATCAGAATAATGAAGACGAATTTGAGACCATCAAGCGCCTGTACGACAGTCACATCTCCCCAGTCAGTTGCTTTCAGCAACATAAAGGCAGCAATTCCCGCAAGCACTTTAGTCGCCAAGACCAGTACGCCGGTTCTTCTGGTCGTGCTCTTTGTCTGTACTGCTATTTTTTTATAGTAGGACGGCACCAACAGAAGCGAGAGCGCAAAGAGCACAAGCGCGAGACGTGACCAGAAGAACCCGTCGTCGAAGCTCGTTTCGGTGAACAGCCCTTTCATGGCGATATAGTGCAGAGCAAAGAAAAGCCCGCTATGGAGGATCTGCAGTACCGTATGTTTGCCAAACCGGACGCGCGACAAGAAGAATGTCCCGGTACTCAGAAACATGACTCCCCAGATAAAATTCTGTGTGAGGATCGACCCTAAGAACGCATAGGACATGCCGAACGAAGAGATAGCCGCAATAGCGCCAATTGCAGGCATGATGTCCGATGCATCGGCGTTCTTCAGCGAGTCATACATGGACACGAGCGCCATGAAAAAGGTGTAAGCGGCAAAAAAGGACATCGCCACCACTTCTATACTTGGCATCTGCACATTGGAAAGACTTGGCACACCGAGCGCATCAAGACCTGGAATAAAGCCGACGATGAATATGACCGCCCAAAAGCCAGTTGCGAGGCATGAATAGAACGCATACACAAACGGACGCGGCAGGGCTTTCTCGTCCGAGACGATGTACTTATCGAGGATCGCTACGATCGCGTTCATGAACTGTCCTGCGGTAGCGAGCAATATCCAAGCCATAATTATTTCCTACAGTATCGCATTCTTTTGGATGATTTTCTTATAATAGTGTGCAGAAGGACGGATCGTGCGTTTCAGTGTCTGATAATCTATCTCCACAAGACCAAAACGCTTCTGAGTGCCGAGCGCCCACTCATAATTATCAAGAAGCGACCAGTACATATGGCCACGAACATCCACTCCCTCTTCGATGGCCTTGTGCATCGCTGTTACCTGCAGCTGGATATAATGGGCGCGGAACAGGTCACTGCGGTCGGCAATGCCCGCTTCCGCGACAACGATCGGCTTTTTGTAGCGGTGCAGGATTTTCAGCGCCCCGTATATTCCATTGGGATGGATATTCCAGTTCATGTCTGTCAACAGGTAATTGAGATTATCACCGTACTTGGTATGGCGGTAATAATTGAGTCCGATCACATCCAGGTGATGCTGCACTTTGTTCATGAACGCATACGTCTGGAAGTAGGTCATGAACCTGGCGCGCAATCTGTTGAACAGCTTCTTGTCAGTGTCGAAATGGTGCACGTGCTTGACCACGCTCACCTGCGCCTCCGGATCGATCGTCTTGATTGCATCGTATGCCGCGTTATGCGCGGCAGCGAGATTATTGACCACCCGCAGATATGCCAAAATGTTCCCAAACGAAGCAACCGCCCCTGTCCGTTCGGACGTTCCGTCTTCTTTGCCTATTTTTTTCCACAATATTGATGCACGTTTGAACGGCGGCCATGCTCCATACAAGTAGCCGTGCGTTGCATATACGTTCGGCTCATTTATGGTCGAGTAATACACACAGAGGTCACCGAACTCCGCAACAAGCTTCGCACAATATCGTGCAAATATCTGAGGTATGTCGCGCCGTTCGAATCCGCCCGACTGTGCGAGCCATACAGGAAGTGTGAAATGCCAAAGGGTGACGAACGGGGTGATCTTCCTTTTTTTAAGCGCGCGAAGCACCCGTTTGTAATGCTCTATTTCATCCTGATCGAACATGCCTTCCTTCGGTTCGACCCTTCCCCATTCGATCGAAAACCGGTGCGCATTGTGTCCGAGCTTCACAGCGATATCGAAATCCTCTTCGTACTTGTGATAGTGGTCTGCAAGCCTTCCCGCTTGCGGCACTTTGCCTGACCGGGCCGCAAGCGCCCAGTCGCAGTTCTCATTATATCCTTCAACCTGGTATGAGGCTGTCGCCGCTCCCCAATAAAAACCTTCAGGGAACTTTTTAATAGTACGATCTTTCAGGTCAGACATAGTTTTTTGCTATTTTGCTCTTACAGAGGCTGTACACCTTTTGGCTAAAGTACTTCATAAACTCATACTTTTGCCCAAAAGGTCTTGCGCTTGTCCCACGGACAAGCTCACCCCAGAAAAAACCCTCCGGAAATTTCTTTTCTGCATGCGCGATGACCATTGCATCTAGTATACCCAATTACAAAGAACCCTCCTCACACGGATGTGAAGAGGGTCAGAGCCAGTGTGAGTATGCCAATGATGAAAATGGAATACTCGATGACGGACACGGGTGTTGGACGCAGGTAGAGGTCCCTTATCCAGTGCTCATTGCCGTGCTGTTGTATTTTGACCGAAAGCTCATGCGGACTCCACATGCGCACCCAGTCTTCTTTGCGCAGCGATTCATGATTGGTCTGGTCAGCAAAGAACTTGACGCGGGTGCGGTTCCACGGCGAAAGCCAGGGAACACCCCATCCGACAAGCACCGAATCATGGAGAAAGTGCGCAAGGAACAGAAAGAACAGAAGTGCGCCCGGGTACCCGAAGAAAATCCACAGAAGAAGCGAAGGGAGGATCCAAAAGACGGGCTTATGGAAGAATTCCCTGTGGTCAATCGGATCGTGCTTGCTCGCTGCAACATAGCCTTTGGAGCGCAGCTGTGAAAGTGAGTCTAAGTCAGGCAGGAAGATGCAGAGGATGGAAAGCATCCACAGCGGCTCCTCCACACCGTATGCACGCGACACACCAATGAAAACGAGGATGCCCAAACCGGCATCGCACAAAAGCGGCAGAATGCGGTACATGTGCTCTCTCCTTTTTCAATAAAAAATATACCACAAAATTATTAAAAATCAATACTCGAGAAAGACTGCGGGGCCAGATAGGTCAGCCATTTTTCATAGAGCTGTGTTGTTGCATGCACATCTCG
Source organism: uncultured Candidatus Saccharibacteria bacterium (assembly GCA_964552045.1). Classification (GTDB taxonomy): domain Bacteria; phylum Patescibacteriota; class Minisyncoccia; order Phycocordibacterales; family UBA918; genus OLB19. The sequence goes on from CAZKFF010000012.1 coordinate 6,752, forward strand.
GGCATTATACAGAGCGATGTCGCGGAACTTTTTGCGCGCAAAAAGTTCCGCGACAAAAACCCCACCCAAAACAACCCCATTCGGGGTCTCTATACACAATAACA
>CAZKFF010000013.1:0-5794 GCA_964552045.1 uncultured Candidatus Saccharibacteria bacterium
TAGGGCGAGGGCAAAATAGTTGCCATTAACAAAAATGCAGGTCCTGGTTTATGTAATCACTTATTTTTGCTGGACCTGTGCATGAAAAATTGCTAAATTATTTACATGAAAAAGGTAGTTACAAATTTAGTAAACGGAGACTGCGAGGAAGTGCTCAAAAATATAAAGAGTAACTCCGTTGACCTAATCATTACCTCTCCTCCATACGCGGACAGTAGAAAGAAAACATATGGGGGTGTTAAGGATGATAAATACGTAGAGTGGTTTCTACCAAAGAGCGAAGAAATGCTCAGAATACTTAAACCAGACGGAACTTTTATTTTAAATATAAAAGAAGGTGCCACAAACGGTGAGCGTCATGTGTACGTGCTTGAACTAATACTTGCACTCAGAGAACAAGGCTGGTTTTGGACTGAAGAATTTATATGGCACAAGAAAAATTCTTTTCCAGGGAAATGGTCAAATAGATTTAGGAACTCTTGGGAACGATTATTGCAATTTAACAAACAAAAAAAATTCAACATGTACCAAGACGAAGTCATGGTACCTCTTGGAGACTGGGCAAAAAACCGACTCAACTCTTTGAGTGAGGAAGATAAAATTAGGAGAGACTCAAAAGTTGGTAGTGGGTTCGGTCGTCGTGTTGCAAATTGGACAGGAAGAGACTTTGTGTATCCGACGAATGTTTTACACATGGCAACAGAAACCAGCAATCAAAACCATAGCGCAGTATTCCCAGAACCATTACCGGAGTGGTTTTTGAAACTATTTACAAAGGAGGGCGATTGGGTGCTTGATCCCTTTGTCGGTTCTGGAACAACGCTGCGAGTAGCCCAGAGAATGGGGAGAAATTCTGTTGGTATTGAGGTCTTAAAAGATTATTACAAGGTGGCACAGAAGAAACTACGCGAGGAACAAGTGCCGTTGATAAGCGGAAAGCTACATAAAACTGTGCAATCAAGGGCTAAAAAATAATCCGCCTCCTTGCCTTAGAAAAATTACTGTTGTAGTGTTTCAATAAATATGGCTAGAATTTCAAGAGACAAAACGAGAGAAATTATTGACAGCTTTGCCAAGGTTATTGACGATGCAAAAAAGAAAGCCCCGGAACCACAACGTACAGTTATTAACTTTAGAGACGAACACCAAAATAACGAATCGCGTGAAGTCTATACAGTCCCCATTGACTTGTTGCGTTACAGGAAAGATAACGGCCGAATTGCCTCCGATGTTTTAAGCTATGAGCGCAAATTTCGTCCCTTAGACGAAAAAGAAGAAGACGACCAGAAAATTCTAGAGGATTTCTTAAAAAAGAAAGACCCTGAGAGAACAAAGGCACTAAAGAACGCAATTTTTCATAGAGGTCAAGAACAACCAGCAGTCATAACTTGTGACGGTTTTTTGATAAACGGCAACCGTAGAAAAATGGTGCTCGAAATGTTGCGAGAAGAGCACGGTTCGAAATTTGATCGAATGAGAGTGGTAATTTTGCCTGGCAAAGATGATAAGGACGGAGGGCCGCCAACGATAAAGGAGATTGAACAAATAGAAAACAGATACCAACTCCAGGATGATGGTAAGTCAGAATACGGCAATTTTGACCGAGCTTTGACCATTCGAAGAAAAATTGACGCCGGTATGTCACTTGAAGAGCAGCTTAAGGATGATCCAAGCAACGCTCTTTTGCCTGAAAAAGAATTTAAGGCTGTTGTGAGAAAGTATAAGGAAGACTATCTTGGACCTCTTGAGTGTGTTGATGAGTATCTAGACAGCCTCAATAGACAAGAGTGCTACGATACAATCTCAACTCAAATAAACGACCCAAAAGGTAGATGGCAAGCATTTATTGACTACTATAAAACAGTTAAGAAGAAGCTGGACACAGCAAAGGGGCGGATTGACTTAGGTATTGAGGAAGATGAGGTCGGAGAAATCCAAGATGCGGCGTTTAAAATTATTCGTTTCAGGGAGTTTAAAGGTCGAAAACTTCATGCACTAATGAGAGACCTTCCAAAGTATTTGAAAAATGAACCTGCAAAGAAAGAGGTACTCAAGTTAAACGACGACATAGAAGACCTTGAGGAAAGCGAGTTATACGACGAAAACGGTGATGAGCTTGACTTCAACAATCAAGACAATCGGTGGCGGAAGAAGAATCAAACCAATATGTATAAGCATATTGAGCAAGCTATCGCCTACAAGGACAGAGGGAAAGAAATGGACACCCCACTTGCTCTTTTGGAACAAGCGTACAAGAAACTCACGCACGATCAAATGAACCCTGACAGCATAGGTGTGGGAGATATAGACAAAGCAATGAAACTTGCCGCTGATATTAAAGAAAAGGCCAACGAATTGGAATCCGAATTTTTCCATTGGAAAAAGCAGGTAGACAAACTTACTAATAAGAATAAGAAGAAATAATGTGTTGGTTGAATTTACAGGTAGCAAAATCAGAATTGGCGACGGTAACCTTAAATCTCACCAAACTCACCAACTAGCTTTTTGGGGCTTTTTACACAAAGAAGACAACAAAGACACGCTGGTCTTTGAAGGAGAAGATGCCACAATAATTTTGCAGAAAGTAGTTAATTACTTTCAAAAACAAAAAATAGAATTTACTCTATCAGGCAAAGCGGGTGAAACGTTACAAGAACTCACAAAACAAACTCAAGACTTTGAAAGTGGTAAAGTTCAGCTCGCAAAATTTAAAGATGGAGTTTTTGATAGAAATGAATTCAACAAATTTATTGATTTTTTAAAAACTAAGGTAAAACGAAATTTAAAAGAACATCAAGAAAAGGCTGCCTATCATTTATACCTAGCCAAAAACGGAGCGAATTTCTCTGTGCCTGGGAGTGGAAAAACAACGGTTGTTTTGAGTGTTTATGAAAAACTTAAAGAAGAAGGGTTAGTCGATACTCTTTTCGTGGTTGGACCACCTGCCGTTTTTGGACCTTGGAAAGATGAGTTTGAAGCGACTTTGGGTAGAGAACCGAGTGTACAGATTTTAGCCGGTGGCGATAAAGAATCACGAAAACTCGAATATTTTCCAGATCAAAAAGGAAAATCAGAACTGTATCTTAGTACTTTTCAAACGGTTCTAAATGACGCTACTGATGTTGCGAGTTTGTTAAAGACAAAACATGTCAAAGCTTTTTTTGTTGTAGACGAAGCCCACTACATGAAACAACTCAACGGCAGTTGGGCCAATGCTTTGTTGGACTTGGCAAAATTTGCAACATACAGATGCGTACTTACTGGTACTCCAATGCCAAAAAGTTACGGGGACATTTTTAACTTGTTCAATTTTCTTTGGCCAGAAAATAATCCTATTGACGAATATCAAACCCAAAAAATTTTGTCGCTGGAAAAAGAAAAAAACAACGAGGCTGTAGGAGAAATTTTGGAGGAGAAGATTGGACCATTGTTTTACAGAGTGAGAAAAAAGGACCTGGGGCTAACTGAACAAGTATTTCATGATCCTGTGCTTTTGGACATGAACGAGTACGAAAGGAAAATCTATGATGTTATTGAACACAAAATAAAAGAAAAATCGAAGTTGGACGACATTAATGACATTGAACTAGTATTGCAACTAAGAAGAGGTCGCATTATTAGACTTCGGCAAACTGTTTCATACGTAGGACTCTTAAGAACTGCCATTGAAGGTTATAACGAAAACTTGTATGAAGAAAATTCTGATATTGGAAAGTACATAAGAGAATATGACCATTTGGAGTTACCTGCCAAGGTAGAACATGTACTTAGGATGGTTGAAGAGTTCAGGGATAACAATGAGAAAGTTTTAATATGGTCAAACTTTGTTGGCACCGTCGAATTACTCAAAAAACTATTCACCACAAAAGGTCTATACTGCGAAAGTATCTATGGAAAGACTCCGATACATAAAGTATTACTTTCTGACGAGAAAAACCGCGAGGAGATTCGAGACGAGTTCGTTGATCCAACAAGCGGTTTGGATATTTTGATTGCCAACCCCGCTGCGTGCGCTGAGTCCATTTCTCTACATAAAACCTGTCATCACGCTATTTATTATGACCTCTCTTACAACTGTGCTCAATATCTCCAGTCTCTTGACCGTATCCATCGTGTTGGTGGTTCTGAGGAAGTTTTCGCTCACTACCACTTCTTACAATACAAAGATACTTTTGAGTCAGACATAAAGGAAAATGTGGAGAAAAAAGCTGAAAAAATGAAAGCTTTGATTGACAGAGAATATTCTGTATACAATATGGATATGTTTGAGACGGAAGATAACGATGCTTATGAAAGACTCTTTGGAAAACAAAATTAACTTTAATAAAATAACTTTTTCTTCTGTTGAGCGTTTCCTGGATGAAGCAAAAGGATACGGTGATACCGACTATAAACACGCAGCAAAAGCCTTGGGAAGAACTGTGCCCAACCTGGACTCAGTATCTCATTTTTTAGAGTCTTTAGGTGTCATTGAAACCAAAGGAAAATTCGTTGTAGAAAAAGACTTCTCAACGAGTGATCCTGACATTCTTCGAGAAAGAACTTTTGAACGCCTTGTCCAAAAGCTTTATCCAAAAAACAAAGACCTGTCCGGACTAATAGATTCGATTGTTTATCTAGATGGACAATATTGGTATATACCCAATCAAATTGAACGGGTGAAATTTAGTGGTATTAGAAATCTTTTGCACGAATTAAACTTTCTCGAATACAAATCGGAGTCAGACAGGTATTTAATAACAAAACTTGGAGAGGCAATTCTAACTACTGAAAAATACCAGGTGGTTTCACCAGAGGAGTTAGAGAAAAAACTTTTGAGACTTAAAGAGCTTGGCCAAGAAGCAGAAAAAGTTGTGCTTGTGTACGAAAGAAATAAATTAAAAGACCACCCCAAGTTAGTTGAGCAAATTGAGCATACGGCAAAGAAAACTACCAATGCGGGTTACGACATACGAAGCTACAGCGCTGCAAGCCTTGAACAAATGTATATTGAGGTTAAAGCAGTTTCAAGAAATGATAAAAGGTTCTACTGGACAAAAAATGAGATGTTGAAGGCAAAAACTCTTGGTGACCAATACTTTTTATACCTAGTGCCAGCCATAAATAGTTCGTTTGTCATAGAAGAAATGATGATAATACAAAACCCATACATGAATGTTTATAGAAACGATACAGAATGGCAATCAGAGATTGAGTTAATAAGTTTTTCAAAAGCTGAATGATATTGGGAGACCGTCCGCGAAGCGGACGGTACCAGTGCGCGCACGGGAGGGTTGGGGTAAGCACTAATGTAAATGAGCTTCGTGGCTATTTCCGCTAGGAAGCGTCCAGGGCTAAAGGACGAGCGCCGACCCTCTTTTGCAATGTGTGGGTTAGTAGCGGAAGCGACACGATGTAAGCTCGGTATGAAAACGAGGAGAGGGGTTGTGCAAGGGCGGACTCCGAAGGCCTGGACAATCGGGCAGCGCGCGCCATCAAGTGACAAACGTCAATGCGACACTGAAGATGTTGTATCAGCAATGCGAGGAGGAGCCCGACGCTGGGGAGAGGATTCCTTTCTCTCCCCAAACATGCGTGTCGCCCGAGCCACCGCCCCGCAGGGCGGACTGGCGAGGAATAGCGACACTCCTAGGCAGTTAGGCGCTCGTAGCCCTAGCGGAAATAGCCCGAGGCGGATGCCGAGGATGCCACACCTTTAGCCCTGTCCTTAGAGGAAACGCGGAAATAGTAACGAGGCACCGAATCGGGGCGAATGCCCCCTACTTCCACGATTTAGTGGAAGTCGCCCGAGCAC